>NZ_DLGH01000014.1:0-4466 GCF_002482605.1 Thiomonas sp. UBA7699
TGCGGCCCACAGCCATCTGCGCCAGACCCAGCACCGCCAGTTGCCCGACGCGACCGAGGCGCTGGCCAGTCTCCGCAACGAGCGTGTCGTCCTGTACTTCCAGCCGATCCGCGAGCTGGAGGACGGACACGATGCCGATCCGCGTGCGCTCACGGGCGAAGTGCTGTGTCGGCTGCTGGACGAGCGGGGCGAGATCATGTCGCCGGCCCGGTTCATGGCGCCGCTGGAGGCCGCGGGCCGGGGCGCCGAACTGGACCTGGCCGTGATGCGCGCACTGTTCCGGCTGCTGCGCAAGTCGCCCGCCGCCCTGCCGCATTGCCGGGAGATCGCGATCAACCTGACCGGACAGAGCCTGGCCTCGATGAGCTTCCAGGTGGAACTGCGCACCCTGCTGGCGGGTTCGCCGTTGCCGATGAGCGCACTGTGCTTCGAGGTCACAGAGACCGCGGCCATCTCCAATACCGCCGCCGCCAGCCACCTGCTGACCGACCTGCGCGCGCTGGGATGCCGTATCGCCATCGACGATTTCGGCACGGGCATGCAGAGCTTCGCGCGGCTGCGAGAACTGCCGGTGGACGTGATCAAGATCGACGGTTCGTTCGTGCGCAACGTCGCCCAGCTGGGCAAGGACTATGCGGTGGTGCAGGCCTCCGTGGCGGTGGCGAAGGCATTCGGCGCGGCGACGGTCGCCGAGTTCGTCGAGGACGAGGACACCGAGTTCTGCCTGCGTCGCCTGGGTGTGCAGCGCGTGCAGGGCTATCTTTACGGCAAGCCCAGACCCTTGGCCGAGGTGCTGTCCGACGCCGTGACGGAGGCCACGGCATCGGGCGGATGAGCCGCCGGCTCAGCCCGGGACGCGTTGGGGGCGGTAGGGTGGCGTGGACATCACCATTTCGGCCAGCGAGAACGCCAGTTCGCGCTCGGCCAGCACCGCGCCGTCGGCGCCGTGTTCCAGCAGGTGCTTCACTTCGCCTTCGCTGTGCGCGCGCGCCAGCAGCGTCAGCGCCGGATTGATCGCGCGCAGCTTGGCCAGTGCCTCGCCGGCTTCCAGCGGCTGCGGGATCGCCAGCACAGCGATCTTCGCGCGCTCGGGGTGCGCTTCGGCCAGCACGCGGTCGGCGGCGGCGCTGCGGCGGGCGTCGCCCAGATCGAACAGCGGCAGCGGCAGGCTGAGGTCGAAGCCGTTTTGCGGCGGCGCGTCGCTATAGGTCTTGCGCACGCCGCCGAGTTCGACATGCTCGATCAGGCTGGTAGCGCGCGCCAGCCCTGCAGCTTGCGCGGTGGCCGTGTAGTCGGCGCGGGCGAGCTGCACGTCCAGACGCTGGTCGAGCGCGGTTTGCAGCGCCATCGGCGCGGCTGCGCTCGGCTGCTTCGGCACCTCCGGCAGTTGCGTCGGCAAAGCGAGGCGGGCGGCTTGTTCTGCCGACAACCCCAGCGCCTGCACCAGCGCTTCGCGGCTTTGCGTGGCGGCCAGTTCGGCGCGGCTCAGGCGTAGCTGGCTGTCGGCGGCGAACAGGCCTTGCTGCGCCGCGTCGAGCTTGGTGAAGTTGCCTGCCTGCCGCATGCGGTCAGCCAGAATGGCGGTGGCCTTGGCCGCTTCCACCACATCGCGGTCGTAGGCGGCAGTTTGCTGTGCCGCCACGGCGCGAACCCAACTCAGCCGCGCCTGCGCCGCCGTGCGCAGCACCGCGCGGGCGAGGCTGAGCCGAAGTTGCGTCTGCTGCGTGTCGTTCAGGCGCGAACGCGTGGGCAAGGTGAGCAGATCGAGCAGACCGAAGCTGAGACTACGGGTGATTTCCACCCCGCCACCGATGAGCAGGCGCTCGAAGCCGAAAACCGGGTTGGTCAACCGGGCGCTTTGCGTGGAGTCGGCCGAGTCGGCCTGCGTCTGCGCGATCAGCCCCTGCAATGCGGGGCTGCCGAGCAGCGCGATGCGCACGGCGTCATCGGCAGACAGGGGTTTGGACAGCAGCGCGTCGATCTGGGCTTGCGCGTCTTGCTGCTGCGCGGGGTCGCGCAGCAAGTGCAGCGGCGTGCCGGTGTGGGGCAGGGTAATGACATTGACGGCCTGTAGCGACTGCCGGGTTTGCAAGGGCGCGCAGGCTGCCAGAAGCGCGGCTGCGGCCAGGGGGGCGAGCCGCAGCGCCCGCAGGCGCACCTGCGGTCTGGGTGGGTTCCACATGAATTGACACCTCATTCGAGCCGCGACAGCGCGCGGCGACACGATGCGCAGCGCAAGTCTGGCGACCCGCGCTGCAACCGGGACTCAAACGGGGTTCAGGCTCTGGGAGGACGCTGCAGGGTGCGCAGATCGGCGCTGTGCCACGCGGTGTTGGCGGCGGAGGGGCACGAGTGCTGCGCGGCGTCGGTCAGCAGCAGGGTGAAGGCCGGGGGCTGAGCCACAGCCAGATGGCAGATCACGCAATGCTGGTGATCGTGAGAGCCGCAATCGGCTGGGGTGTTGGCGTCGACGTGGCAGCCCGGCATGGCTTCCGACGTGTCTTGATCTGCCGCCAGCGAGTGCAGATCCGCCATTGAGGCCATGTCATTTGAGGTCATCTCATGCGCCTGCGCCTGCGCCTGCGCCGTGGTCTGGGCCGGGGTTTGCACTCCGTCGCCCAAATTCATGCTGACCTGCGCCCAGCCGCGCAGAGGCAGCAAGACGAGCAGCAAGACCAGAATGGGACGCAGCAAGCGAGACATGCAGCAAAGTCTAACCTAAGAATTCGCAGGCACACTGCCGTCATCAAACCCCCCATAGAACGTGCGGAAAATGGGTTTTCGCCCCGGCCCGGCAGGGAACTATTGGTCTTTAGCACTCTCTCACTGTGAGTGCTAATATCAAACACAAACAGGAGGATTCCATCCATGACCCACACTCAGTCAGCCGCAATCGTTCTGCGCCCGGCCCAGGTCGATGGCGCGTTTCCGCTCGCCTTGCCCAGTCTGGGCAATCTGGACGCCTACATCAGCGCCGTCAACCGCCTGCCCATGCTCAGCGCGGAAGAAGAGGCGCGGCTGGCTCGCACCTGGCGCGAGCAGGGGGACAAAGACGCGGCGGGCAAACTGGTGCTGTCGCACCTGCGGCTGGTGGTTTCCACCGCACGGCAATATCTGGGCTACGGCCTGCCGCATGCCGACCTCATTCAAGAAGGCAATATCGGCTTGATGAAGGCGGTCAAGCGTTTCGACCCGGCGCATGGCGTGCGGCTGGTGAGTTACGCCCTGCACTGGATCAAGGCCGAAATTCACGAATACATCCTGCGCAACTGGCGGTTGGTGAAAGTGGCCACGACCAAATCGCAGCGCAAGCTGTTTTTCAATCTGCGCTCGATGAAAACGGCCAACGCCGGCATGAACGAGGCGCAGATCGACGACATGGCGCAGGCGCTTAACGTCAAGCGCGAAGACGTGATCGAGATGGAAAGCCGCATGGGCGGCGCCGACATCGCGCTCGATCCCACGGTGGAAGATGGCGAAGAGAGCTACGCGCCCATTTCCTATCTGGCCGACAACACGCAGGAGCCGATGGCCGTGCTCGAAGCGCGCAGCCACGACCGGCTGCAGGTCGAAGGGCTGGAAAACGCGCTGGAACTGCTCGACGCCCGCAGCCGCGCCATTGTCGAGCAGCGCTGGCTGCAGGTGAATGATGACGGCAGCGGCGGCAAGACCCTGCACGAACTGGCCGCCGAATACGGCGTGTCGGCCGAACGCATCCGCCAGATCGAGGTGGCGGCGATGAAAAAAATGCGCAAGTCGCTGGCGGAATTTGCCTGATTCGTTTGCTTGGTTCGTTTGCCTGAATCTGTCGTCGCACCGTCTAAAATAGCCCGTCGATGACGGGCTTTTTTGATGTTTGTCGCACGCGCATCAGCGCCAGCGGCGCACGGCCTGCCGCAGCGCGGCCCATTGCGTTTTGCGCTGGCGGGCATCAACTGGCGGGGCGTAGCGCCAGCGTTCGAGTTGCAGCAGGAGCGCAATGGCGGCGTGCGCGGATTGGGGCGGGAGGCTGTCAGCGCCCAGTCGGGCAGGGTCGATGCGGCCCGCCAGAGTGCGCGGCGGGGTAGAGGGTTCACTGTCGATGCCGACCTGCTCCAGCTTGCCGCGCAGCAGGGCGTAGGTCTGCGTCCAAGCGTCGTGCCTGCGGCGCTCCAGCGCCAGAAACGCGCCGCCGATGGCGGTGGCCACCAGCAGGGTGGCGATGGCCAGCGCGGCCAGGGTGGCCATGTCGGGTTGGTGCAGGCCGAGCTTGTTCAGCAGGTCGAGCTGGCGCTGGCTGCCGTAGTGCAGCACCCACTGGTTCCAGGTGTTGTTGAGCGCGTCCCATTGGTTGCGCAGTTGCAGCAGCAGCGCGGCGTCGCGCGGGCCGAGCGCGGCCACGCCCAACAGGGGCTCGCGCGCGGCCAGGGTGGCGCCGCTGCGGTCGATGCGCGCCGGGTCAACGGCGGCGGTGGGGTCGGCGCGCA
>NZ_DLGH01000029.1:0-61778 GCF_002482605.1 Thiomonas sp. UBA7699
GGCCTCGCCCGGCTCGGCGGAGGCTTCGCCCCGGCGGCGCGCTCCGCCGCCGCTCGCCGCCTTGCGCATGGCGCGGTAAGCCATCAAACCGAGAATCAGGGCGATGACGTAGGGCACGGCCTGCCGCACGCCGTCCCAGACCCAAGCCTGGCGCCACAAGGGCAACTGCTTCTCGGCCTCTTTCTGCGCGGCGGTAAAGGGCATGTTGACAATGCTCACCGTGTCGCCGCGCTTGGCATCGAAACCGATGGCGTTTTCCACCAGCTGCTTCATTTGCCCCAACTGCGCCGGGTTCAGCGGCACGGGCTTGCCGCCCTTGGCCTGATCGTTCACCAGTACGGAAACCGACAACCGCTTGACCGAGCCGACCGGCTGCTGGGTATGGCTGACCGTTTTGTCGAGGTCGTAATTGCTCGTGGCCGACGAGCTGGCCGCCGTGGGTGCCAGCGTCTTGAGGCTGGGCGTGATCTGAGTGAGTTGCTGAGGCGTGAGCGGCGCGGAAGCCGTGCCCATGACAAAAGGAGCGGTGACCCCGCCCGGCGGCTGGTTGCTCAGCGCGCCGGGCACACCGGCGGGCAGCGTGCCGCCGCCGCTGGAATTGGTGCTTTGCTGCTGCTGGCTGAGCAAATGGCCCTGGCCGTAAACCACCGAGCTGGATTCAGTCTTGGCGAAATCGATGTCGGCCGACACCGCCACGCGTACCCCCTCGTTGCCCACCAGAGGCGCGAGCAGCGCTTCGATCTGCTTGCGATATTGCTGCTCGATGGTGTTGCGATACATCAGCTGGTCGGGCTGTATGCCGCTGTCGGCCCGCTGCCCGGAGGTGAGCAGATTGCCGTCCTGATCGACCACGCTGACGTTTTTATCCCCCAGCCCCGCCACGGCGGACGACACCAGATGCACGATGCCCGCCACCTGCGCGCCGCTGAGCACCCGGCCCGGATAGAGCTTGAGCAGCACCGAGGCTGAGGGCTTCTCGGCCTCGCTCAGGAACACCGAGGGTTTGGGAATGGCCAGATGCACCGTGGCCGATTGCACCGCCGAAAGCGATTCGATGGTGCGCCCCAGAGAACCCTCCAGCGCCCGCTGGTAATTCACGCGCTCGACAAACTGGCTGGTGCCCATCGGCTCGTGGTCGAGCACCTCGAAGCCCACGCCCGCACCTTTGGGCAGACCGCTGGCCGCGAGTTTCATGCGGGTGGCGTACACCTGCGCCGAGGGCACTTCGATCACCGCGCCGCCGCCGGTGATGCGGTAGGGAATGTTGAGCTTCTGCAGCTCGCCAATGACCGCGCCGCCATCGCGCTCGGAAAGATTGGTGTAGAGCACCTGATAGTCGAGCCGGCTCGTCCACATCAGGGTGACGATAACCAGCGCGATCAGCGCCGCCAGACCCGCCAGCCAGGTGAAGCGCTGGTTCATATTCATCTGGCGGAAGGCGCCCAAAGGGTCTTGCAGCGCGGCGGCGGTGGTCGTGGCCATGAGGGGGCGTCAGGAGATGAGCGTCAAAAAAAAGTCATTCGGGGAAACGGCGTGGTGCGATGGGGCGATCAGGCCTGAATGTTCATGATGTCCTGATAGGCGGACACGAGTTTATTGCGCACCTGCAGCACCGCCTGAAACGACAGGCTGGCCTTTTGCGAGGCGAGCATCACATCACTCAGACTCACATCGCCCGTGCCCGAAACGAACTGCTGCTGCAGGGCGTTGGCGTGCTGCAACTCGCCGCTCACCCCATCGATGGCGCTCTTGAGCGTGGCGGCGAAGTCGGATTGTTGCGAGGCCGCGGTGGCGCCCAGCGCGGCTGCCGCGTTGCCGCCCACCGCGTCGGCGGGCCGCGCTTGCGCCTGCGCGGTGAGGCTGCGCATCTGGGCAAGCACGCTTTGCATGGGATCGATCTGCATGAGGCCTCCGGCAATTTTTCGTCGATTCAACCGGGATAAAACCGGTGTTTTGCCCTTTTCAAGCAAAACACGTTCCAGCTATGGCTGGTTCAAGGCGCGTCGGGCTGGTCCGGCAGTTCCAGCCCGGCTTCGCGCAGCTTTTGCAGTTTGTGGCGCAGGGTTCGCGGGCTGATGCCCAAACGCTCTGCGGCCCGCTGCTTCGAGCCCTGGCAGTGCTGCAGCGCGTCGGCGATGAGCTGGCGTTCATTCAACGCCAACTCGCTGCCGAGATCGCCCGCAAAGGGCTGCGGCGTAAGCGCTTGCGGCGTGAGCTGCGGCTGCGCAGGCGCCGAAGCGCGCTGAAGGCTTTCGGCGGCGGGAGGCGGAAACAGCAGATCGGCCGCTGAAATCACCCCGCTTTGGCTCAGAATGGTCGCGCGCTGCATCACGTTGTCGAGCTCGCGCACATTGCCGGGCCAGCGGTGCGCCAGCAAGGCCTGCTGCGCTGAAGGATCGAGCCGGGGCGATGGCGTCATGCCAAACTGCGCCGCGTGGCGTACCAGCATGGCCTTGGCCAGCGGCAAAATGTCGTCGCGGCGCTCGCGCAGCGGCGGAATCTGCACCGGAAACACATTCAGCCGGTAATACACGTCTTCGCGCAACACGCCTTGCTGCACCGCTTGCTGCAGATCGCGGTTGCTGGTAGCCACCAGTCGCACGTCGAGCGCGATGCGTTTGCGCCCGCCCAGGCGCTCGATTTCGCGCTCCTGCAGCACGCGCAGCAGCTTGGCTTGAAGCGCCGGGGCCATTTCCGTCACTTCGTCGAGCAGCAGCGTGCCGCCCTGCGCCTGCTCGAATTTGCCCGGCGCCGACTGCCCGGCCCCGGTAAAAGCACCTTTCTCGAAGCCGAACAGCGTGGCTTCGAGCAGGGTTTCAGGAATGGCGGCGCAGTTGATTGCGATGAACGGTCCCGCCGAGCGCGGCGATTGCGCGTGCACATAGCGCGCCATGACTTCCTTGCCCACGCCGCTTTCCCCCAGCAGCATGACGGTGACATCGGTCTGCGCGGCGCGACGGACAATGGTCAGAATCTGCTGCATCGCGGCAGACTCGGCGATCAGGCCGCTGGCGGGTCCGGGCGCCGATGTTGTCTTTGTCGAGGCCGCGGTCGGCGCCGGGCTTGCGACCGGGTTTGAAGCCGCGGCAGCCTTGGTTTTCGGCGGGGTCAGCGCCGTCGCCGAAGGCACGAACTGACGAATCTTGGACAGCGCCTGCGAAAGATCGAGGGGCGCGTTCAGATAGTCCGCCGCGCCGCTTTGCAGCGCCTGCACGGCCGCCTGCACCGAGGCATGCCGCGCCACCATCAGCACCGGCAACGTGGGATGCAGGCCGTGCAGCCGCGCCAGCACCCGTGCCGCATCGATGCCCACCCCTTCGCCATCGCAAAACACCAAATCGGGCGACCAGCCCTGCTCGACCGCTTTCAGGGCGGTGTCTTCCGCAGTATGCAGCGCGGCCACGCAACCCGCGCCCTGCAATTCGTCGCAAAGACGCTGGCCACGCGCGGCGTCGTGGTCGATCAGCAAAATTCGCGGGGAAGTCATCGGGAAGGGTCGAAATCAGGCAGAGAAGAAACAAGAGGGCATGCAGCCCGGCAGCAAGTTAGCAAAACCAAGGCCTGAGACGTGACGATTTTCCGTCACCCGCACTCGCAACAGCGGCAAGCTGCGAATTTACTCGCGCGACTCGGCGCCCAGGCCGTATTTGCGGATTTTCTCCACCAGCGTGGTGCGGCGCAGGCCGAGATGCTGCGCGGCATGCGCGATCACATGGCGGCTGCGCTGTAGCGCCTGTTCGATCAGGCTGCGTTCGATCTGCTCCAGATAGGCGCGCAGGTCCATGCCTTCTTCGGGCAGAACCGGCTGCAGGGCGGGCTCGGTCATGGCCTGCATCAGCGCTTGCAGCCCCTCTTGCTCGTCGTCTTCGGCGGCGGTGTTCGCTGCCAGTTGGGGCAAAGCCGCCTCGGTCACGCTTAAATCTCGTCCAAGATCGCGCGCCAGATCGCCGCCGGCGCGCAGCTTGGGCGGCAGGTCGGCCAGACGCACGATGGAACCGGAATGCAGGATGAGCAGCCGCTCCATCAGGTTCTGCAATTCGCGCACATTGCCGGGCCAGCGATAACTCAGCAGGGCCTGCTGCACGCCGTCGCCAAAACGCACCCGCCCCAGCCCCTGCGCCTCGAGGCGTTGCAAGGCGTGTTCGGCCAGCAGCAAAATGTCTTCGCCGCGCTGGCGCAGCGGCGGCACCTGCACCGGAAACACGTTGAGGCGGTAGTAAAGATCTTCGCGAAACCGGCCCAACCCGATCTGCTGCTCCAGATCGCGGTGCGTTGCCGCCACGATGCGCGACTGCGCGCTCAGCACTTCGTTGCCCCCGACACGCTCGAAGCACTTTTCCTGCAGCACCCGCAGAATCTTGACCTGCAGCGGCGGGCTCATCTCGGCGATTTCGTCGAGAAACAAGGTGCCGCGCCCGGCCAGTTCAAACCGGCCCTTACGCGCATTGAGCGCCCCGGTGAACGCGCCCCGTTCATGGCCGAACAGCTCGCTCTCCATGAGTTCACCAGGAATCGCGCCGCAATTCACCGCCACGAAAGGCCGGGCCGCGCGCGGCGACTGCAAATGCACGGTGCGCGCCACCAACTCTTTGCCCGTGCCCGATTCGCCGAGCACCAGCACCGTGCTGTCGGTCTGCGCCACACGGCGAACCTGCTCGCGCAAAGTGCGCATCGGCGGGCTCTCGCCCAGCAGCAGATCGGGGCTGTCGGCAGTCAGGAGATGGGGTGCGCGGTCGTCAAGCATGGCGACATTCTCGCAGCCCCGCGAATGAGGGGTGCATCAACCTAGCTTGCGCAAAATGCCTTCCACCCCGGTGAGCTTGTGCAAAGGGGCTTTTGCATCACGCGCCGATGCTGCATTTTTATAGGGGCCGACGTAGAACAGATGCAGCCCGCGCACTTGCTGTGCGGCCACGCAAACCTGGGTGTAGCCCGCGCGGTGCAGCTTGCTGGCAAGACGGTCAATGCTCTGCTGCTTGCCAAACGCGCCCACCTGCACATACCAGCCCGCAGTGCGGCAAACCCCCACCGCCCCAACGCGCTTCGGCTTCGCCGCGGCCGCAGCAGCACGCGCTGGCTCGGTACGGGCTTGAACCGCGGGCTTGTGTTGCGCGAGCTTATGTTGCGCAGATTTTGGCTTGGCGATGGGATTAGCGACGGGCTTGCTCGGGGCTGCGGCAGTGACCGCTGAACTCGCAGCCTCGACAACGGAGGTTGGCGCCGGGGTCGGTGCCGAAGCGGTTTGGGTTGGCGCTGCAGCGGATGCCACCCTTGCGGCCTGAGACGCCGTCTCCGCAGCCGTCTTTGGCGCGCTGGCCGCAGACAGCGCGTCCATCGCGGCGGCCGCGGCCCGTTCCTGCTGCGCCGTGCTCATCGCGGGCTTGGGCGCGGCTGCCGCCACCGCGGAAGCCGCCCGCGCCGCCCTATTGGAAGCGCTGGACGCGGGATGAATGACCGTGCTCTCGGTGCCTGGCCTGGGCTTGCGCAGGCCGACCACTGCCCAGACGATGAGGCCCAGCAAGATGAGAACGCCGAGTACCAGAATGCTGCGATTGAGCCAGCGCAGACGGTTTTTCAGGGGTTGGAGATCGTCGTTCAAGAGTGCTTTCCGGGGCTGGGCGGCGTGACGGACGGCGTGGCGGGCGGCATAACGGGCGACGCAACGGGCGACGCAACATCGGGCGTCGCGGCGCGCGCTTCGGCAGGGTTGAGGGGCGTATCGGTCACGGTCGCATTGCTGAGGGGAGACACGATCACCACGCTCACACGGCGGTTGGCCGCGCGACCTTTGGCGGTGTCGTTGGATTCGACCGGATGATATTGACCATACCCCGCAGCGACAAGCTGTTCGGGTTTCACCCCCTGCTCGATGAACATTTCCACCACCGACACCGCCCGCGCCGCAGACAGCGCCCAGTTCGACGGGAATTGCGCGGTATGGATCGGCGTGGTGTCGGTAAAACCGTTGACCTGAATCGGGTAGGCCACCCCCTGCAGCACCCCGGCGATCTGGTTGAGCAGGTCTTGCGCCTGCGGGGTGAGCGCCGCCTGACCCGAAGCGAACAACACGGTGTCATGGATGTCGATCACCACACCCAGCGGGGTCATGCGCACCCGCACATCGCCCTTGCGAATGGCGCTGGCCAGCAGCGTTTGAATCTTCTCGGCTACGCCCTGCAACGTCTTTTGCACTTCCTTGGCCCCCGGCCCGCCTCGGCCTGGCTCGATGATCTCGGGCTTTTGCGGTTTGGGAATGGGCGGCAGATCGATGGCCGAGGGCATACTGTTGAACGGCTGGCCTACCTGCACCGGGTTGGGCGTGGTGGGCTGGCCGGTGAAGGCGGCGATCATGGTCTGCGACAAGACCTTGTACTTGCCTTCGTTGAGCGAGGAGATCGAATACATCACCACGAAAAATGCAAACAGCAGGGTGATGAAGTCGGCATACGACACCAGCCAGCGCTCGTGGTTTTCGTGTTCTTCGTGGGCTTTTTTACGGGCCATGACTCAATTCGTTCGAGGTCTCTACGCCAGAAAGGCGGCTCAAGCGCCCTGCCGCTTCCGCGCCACCTGGCGGCGATGGTGACGGAAGATCAGCCGGTCGAGATCGTTTTGCACCTGCTGATCGAGCGGATCGAGCTCCAGGGTGTGCCAGAACTGGCCGCGATCGGGACGTTGTTCGGTCATCAGGCCGGAAAGCACCAACGGCAAAGCAATGCGATGCCGCAGGTAGATGCGCGCCCACAGACGCCGCCCGACTTCGAGCGGCTGCTCGCTGGCCCAGCGCAGTTTGCGCGAAGACAGCGCGCAGGGCCGCTCCGGCGGCAGATTGCCCAGCCCGCGCAGCGCCGCGCTGGCCATCAGCAGCAAAAGATCGACGCGGCGCTCCAGATTTTGGATGGGATCGGCGCGGCCATGTTCGCTGTCGTGCGACACGGTGGGTTCGTCGAGCATGAGCAGGGCGCGCAGCAGGGTGTTGTTGTCCGCCATGACCTCTGCGCGGGCCTGTGGCGGATTGAGTTCATCCACCCAGTCCAGCGGAAACACGCCATCGAGCTGCACCGCTGCCACAGCGCCGTGCAGCGCGTCGGGGTGGCTGGCGAAAAACCGGGAGTCGGGAAAATCTGCAGATTCGGTGGACTGGGACATGGCGCTCTCCTTCAAAATCAAAGGCATTGTCCCATTGCAGCAAAAGGCGGGCCAGCGCGTGCGCCCACGGCGCCGGTTCAGGCCGCGGCCTGCTCCATGCCCTGATGCCAGGAGTCGCGCAGCGACGTGACCACGATGCGGCAGTCTTCGATGGCCTGCAGGTCGTCGAAGATGTTGGCCTGTGCCAGACGGGCCAGCAGGTAGGTATAGATGCGCTCCAGGCGTTCGGCCACCGGCTGTTCGGCAAGCTGCGGGCCCTCTTGCGTACCATCAGGCAGCACGGCCAGCAGGTGCTCAACCAGTTGGTAAGCGCGCCCGAGCGATTGCCCCTTGAGCGGCAAATCCTTGCCGTCCGGGTTGCGCAGCGCGGCCTCTGCCCGCCGCAGGTATTCGAGAATGCCGTCCAGCCCGAGGGCGTAGAGCTTGTCTCCGGCGATGCCCTGATTTTCTACCTGGCGATAGGCGCGCATGGCAAAGGCGGCTGCACTCATGAAACTCTCCTAATGGGGCGACGATCAGCCGCCGGTCGAACTGGAACTGGAGCTGGAACTGCTGCTCGACGGATTAAAGAACGCGGTGAGGTATTGCCCCACCGATTGCAACTGCGCGACTTGCGTCTGCATGGCGTTGAACTGCTGCTGCAGCAATGCGGTCTGTGAGGCCGCGCTGTTTTGCAACTGGGTGATCTGCTGATTGATGCCCGTGATGGTGTTGTTCAGCCCGCTGGTCGCGGCCGAGACAAACCCGCTCTGGGTATTGAGCGCTTGGGTCAGAATGGCATTCATCTGCTGATAAATGCCCTGGCTGACCGTGACCGAGCCCAGGCTGCCTGTGGCCTGCCCGCTGATGTTGAGCTGCAGGCCCAAAGCCGCGCCCGGCCCCGTGACGGTGAGCTGCTGCCCTGCCCCGGTTCCGGTCTGACCGTTGATCGACCCGACCACATCCGTGCCCTTGGCCATCAGCAGCGTGGTGCCGATGCCGGTGCTCCCGGCGGAAGCGGGCTGCGTGGACACCACGGAAAAATTCTGCGCACTGCCATAGTCGGCCGACTGGAACTCCAGCGTGCCGTTGTTGTTGATCGCCGAAACGCCGCTCAAACCCTGCTGGCTCAGCGTGGCGTTGATGGTGGCGACGATAGTGTCGATAGTGGAACCCGAGGCCAGTTGCACCGACACACTGGTCGCGCCCGAGCCGATGACCAGCGTTTCCGCGCTGGTGATGCCGCCGCTGGCGATGGGGTTGGACGCCGTCTCGCTGGCCTGCGTGGCGCCAGAAGTGACATTGACCGCATAAGTACCCGGCTGGGTGTTGTTGCCCGCGCCGACATACTGCACATTGGCATTGGTGGCCGTGCCGACCTGTCCGAACAAACCGGCCACGGCGTTGTAGTTGCTCTGCAGCGCCGAGCTGAGTTTGCCGCTGTCGAGCGCCAGGGTGCCATCTTGCGCAAGGCTGATGCCCACCGCGCCGAGCGAGGTGTAGGCGCTGCCCGGCGTGGTACCGATGCCCTGTCCGCTGATGAGGTTAAGCAGTTGGGTGCGCAGGGTCTGAATTCCGGCGTTGCCGATGAGCGGGCCGCTCTGCCCCGACGATCCGCTGGACGTCGTGCCGCCATTGAACGCGGTGAGCTGGTTCAGCGTGCCCATGGTGGTATTGAAAGCCGTGACGAAACTCTGCACCGAGGTCACGAAGGCGCTGGTGTCGTTCGACACGGTGAGGGTGGTCGAGCCGCTGGCTTCGAGCAGGTTCAGGCTTACCCCCGGAATCGCCCCACTGACCGTGTTGGTCGCGCTGGTCACCGCCAGCCCGTTGATGCTCACCGAGGCGTTACGGGCCGTCTGGCTGTCCGTCATGCCGCCCGAGGCGCTGGCGCTGTAGCTCAAACTGCCCAGCGAACCCGTAGCGCCGCTGGTGCTCACGGTGAAGGCGTTGGCCGCGCCGGTGTTGTTGCCCGTCATCGTCAGCCGGTAGCCGGTGCCGTCGTAAATGACCGCCGCGTTCACCCCGCTGTTCGACTGGTTGATCGCCGCGGCAATGCCGTTGAGCGAATTGTTGGTGCCGTCGATATTGATATTGGTGACCGAGCCGCTGCCCACCTGAATCTGCAACGTGCCCGTACCGACCGCCGTGTTGGTCGCCGAGGCGAAATCGCCGGAGTAGATGCTTTGCGTCTGCGCCAGCACGATATTGCTCAACGAATACGTGCCCAGCGGCGCGTTGGAGCTGGCCGTACCCGACACCGCGCTGGAGTTGCTCAGACTGACCGAGCGGTTGTTCAGGCTGGTGATGTTTTGCAGCCCCGCCACGGTCGATTGCAGGCTGGACAGGCTGCTCTGCACCGAACCCCAGGCGCTCAGTGTGGACTGGTACGACTGTTCCTGGTTCTGCAGCAGCGTGATGGGCTGCTGATACGCCGCCGACAGCGACGTGATCAACGACTGCACGTTGATTCCGCTGACCAGACCTGAAATGGATACCGACGACATACTGCGCTCCGATTGCGTTACCGCTTGACCAATTTAACGACACACCCCAGCCGAACTGTAGGGCCAAAGAATCGATCCGCGTCAGGCTTTTTCCTGCAACAGACTGCCGGGCGACATCGGCTGGTCCGGGCTCTGCGCCGCGGCCTTCACCACCTGCTGCGAGGGCACGTAGTAGCGCACGAAGACCTGCTGGGTCTGTTTGTCTTTCAGCTCCACCAGCAACTGACCGGGGTGACCGCCATTCGGGTCGAGCCCGGCCGTCAGCGCCACGGAAGGCGCTTGCTGGCTGACCTGTTTTTGCAAAGTGTCAGCCGCCTGCGCCAAAGTGGCGGGCGGCAAACTATTGGGTGCTGCACCTAGCAAAACCCCTGCGGCCGCAGTGCTTGCAGTCGGTCCGGCTGGCACAAAGCTTGGCGCCGAACCCGGAGCTGGCGCAGACGCTGTTGGTGCTGTTGGCACGCCAGTCTGTAACTTGCCGGGCGAAGAAAAATTCACGGCATTTTGAACGTCCATGATGCCTCCATTCAGGCCAATGAAACCAAGACAAAAAGCATGAAGCAGATGGCAAAACCCCCGGGACGCCTCGCAGCGGCCCGGGGAAACCCCCTGGAGAAACGATCAAGCTCGATTACGGCAGGAGCTTGAGGTAACTCTGTTGCAGCGAGTTCGCCTGCGCCAGGGTCGAAATGCCCGCTTGCTGCAGGATCTGGTACTTGGACAACTGCGTGGTCGCCTGGGCGATGTTGGCATCCTGCACCACAGACTGGGCCGCCTGCAGATTGGTCGCGGTGGTCTGCGAGTTCTGCACCGAAGCCTGAATCCGGTTCTGGATCGCGCCCAGCGCGCCGCCTTGCTGGTTCAGTGCGTTGATGGCGCTGTCAATGATGGAGATGGCCTGGTTGGAACCTTCCACCGTGGACACATTGACCGTCGACGCAGCTTGCAACTTGCTGATGCTGTCCAAACCAATGTTCGAGCCGTTAGCCAGGGAGTAGCCCTGGGTGGACTGCAGTTGTACAAAACCCTGAACCAAGGCGGTTCCGGCTCCGCTGGTGATGGCAAGCCCCGACGTCCCTGCGGTGAGAGAACCGCTGCCGCCGAAGCCCGATACCAGGATGTTCTCGCCCTGGTTCTGGCTCAGCACCAGTTGGTTGCTGGAGTTGACGCTAGCGGTCACGCCGGTCTGCGCCGTGCTGTTGTTGACAGCGGCTACCAGACCGCTCAGACCCGTGGGATCCGTGCTGGTGACGTTGGCGGAAATGTTGACCGTGTTGGTCGGGCTACCCGAGGTGCCGTTGCTCAGCGAGAAGGTGTACGACCCCGTAGTGACGGTAAACGCCACGCTGGTGTTGGCCGTTGCCGTGACGCCGGTCTGCTGGGTGATAGCGTTGAACGACGCGGCAATATTGGCGGCCGATTCGTCCGCTGTTACCGCCACGCCGCTGGCGCCGGCAGAGCCAGAAATCGACACCGTGCCCGAAGTGAAGTTGCCCGCTCCGGTGCTGATGGTGTAGGCCGAGCCGTAGCCATTATTGGTCACCGAGCCGTTGGCGCCGGAATAGACCGTGCCGCTGGTGCCGACCGTATTGACCCCAACCGCATTGGCCTGCGAGTTGGCGATGGACACGTTGATGACCTGATTGGCATTGGCACCCACCTGGAACTGCTGGCCACTGAAGGAGCCGTCGAGGATGTTCTGGCCGTTGAACTGGGTTTGCGTGGAGATGGTCTGCACCTGCGCCAGCAACTGCGACACCACGCCTTGCAGCGAAGCGCGGTCGGAGGAGGTGTTGGAGCCGTTGGCCGATTGAACCGCGATGGTGCGGATCTGTTGCAGCAGGTTGGTTTCGTTTTGCAGCGCGCCGGTAGCGGTCTGCACCAGCGAAACGGCTTGGTTGCCGTTGGACACAGCTTGGTTCAGCCCGTTGATCTGGGTTTGAAAGCGCTGCGAAATGGCGTAGCCCGCCGGGTTGTCCGCAGGCCCGTTGATCTGCTTGCCAGTGGACAGTTGCTGAATGTAGGTGCTGAGACTGCTGGAGGTGCTGCCGAGCGCGTTGAGCGTGTTCAGCGCGTTGACGTTGGTGTTGATGATGCCGGAAATGGCCATGATGGAGCTCCTTTGCTATGGGGAAATCCGGCATCCGTGCCGAATACGGACAACCCTGTCCGCACTCCTCTTAACGGCACGCTCCAACAGCGCTTTAGGATTTTTTTTGCTCCGCCCGCTCCGCAACGGCACGCAGGCGCTGCAGCAGCGGGGCCAGGGCATCGGCTGGCGACGGGTCATGCTCCGCTGTTGGCGCGGGCCGCTCGGCTGACTCCGCCACCGGGCCGGGTTCCGCACTGGGCTGAACAACGGCCCCGAGCAAGGCGTCGAGATCGGCTTCGGTCTGTTCGAGCAGTTCGGCAGCGGCCGGGCTGGCGGCCAGATGCGAGAGTTGCAGCCGCAGGTTCAGCCCCAGCAGGGCCAGCGCCTCGGCCGTTTGCGCGAGTTGTTCGGCGCCGCGCTTGTGCTCAGCCTCGGCTTGCGCCAGTTTTTCGGCGCGGGCGGCGGCGTGCGTCTGGGCGGTCGCCTCGCGCTGGGCGGCCGCGCCGATCTGGGCCTCGACCTCGGCAGCAAGACGGCTGGCCAGCGAACTCAGTTCCGCCCAGGCGGCTTGCTGCTGTTCGCGCTGTTCCCGCGCGACGTTCTCCATCGCCTCACGCGGGTCGGGCAAAGCCGCTGCAATGGCCTCGGCTTTGGCTGCCGCTACTGCACGGGCCGCGTCCTGCGCCTGCTGTCTGATCTGAGCCAATTCGGCCTGCGCTTGAGCCGCCTGCCGCTGCCAGGCGCTGCTTTGCGCCCGCTCGGCTTCGAGCGCCGACTGCAGAGCGGAGATCTGGGCGGCGGTTTGCGCTGCGATTTTGGCCTTCTCTCGGGCGGCGTCTTCCGCGGGCTGACGCGCCGCAGCGGCCCCGTCGATCAACGGCTGCCAGAAGGCGGCCAGGGACGATTTGAGCGGCGCCTGCGCATCGGGCGCGGCGACCGCTTCGCGCAAGACTTGCTGCACCTGCAGCAAATCCAGACGAAAAGACAGACCGAGATAGAACGCCAGCAGCACGAGCAGAGCCGCCCCCGCGCCCCAGACGGTGAGCAGCAGCGCGGGTTCGGCGTGAAGACTTGCGGCAACCACCAGCGCAGCGCCCCAGATCAGCGCGAACAGGCCCAGCAGCAGCAGGCTGCGTTGCGGCGTGCGCTTCATGGTTGTGCTCCCCCGGCGTTCCAGCAGGCCTGCCACAGCGCGGCTACGTCGAACACGGCGATGGGTTCGGCCCAGGGCGCCTGCGGAATGGAAGGCTCAACGAGTGAAGGCGCCCCTGCGTGCAACAGCCCTCGAATGGCGTTCCAGGGCGGCCGCAGCCCGGACTGCACGGGCGCCCAGTGCCGGGTGAGCGTGGTGGCGGACAGCCGCAGCAGCCCGCCGACGTCATCCACCGCGAGCACACCGGCCTGCTGCGCCTGACTCCAAACCAGAAACCGTGCATCGCCCCGAGACAAACTCGGGCGGCGCAGCAGACAGGCGCCCAGATCGAGCACCAGCAGCGGCCGTCCCTGCCAGGCCATCAGGCCCGCGCAATGCGGGTGGCGCTGCGCCAGCGGCAGCGCCAGCAGTTGCGGCGAGCGCAAAATCTGGCGCACCGGAGCCGCGTCCAGCGCATGAAGTTGATCGCCCACGCGGAACTGCAGCCAGGAGATCGTGCCGGTCATCGGTCGCTCCCCACGCGCAGGCGCGCTTCGAGCCAGGGCAGATCGA
Organism: Thiomonas sp. UBA7699; assembly: GCF_002482605.1. Classification (NCBI taxonomy): domain Bacteria; kingdom Pseudomonadati; phylum Pseudomonadota; class Betaproteobacteria; order Burkholderiales; genus Thiomonas; species Thiomonas sp. UBA7699. The sequence continues at coordinate 13,430 of NZ_DLGH01000029.1, forward strand.
GCAGCAGCACGGGCTGCCCGGTGTCTGACTGCCACGGCGCGCCTTCCCACGCCGCCGCGCGCACGCCGCAGGCCGACTGCACGGACGCGGGCACGGGCCAGAACAGCAGGTCTTGCTGGCGGCCAAGCGCCTGCACCCGCACGGCAAAAGGCGGCTCGCCCGAATCGGGCTGAAGCAACAGCGCTGCGCCGCTGGCCTCGTGCTGCGGCTCGGGCACCTGCCAACAAGCGGTCAGATCGAGCGCGGGCAGTGCCACATCGTCTTGCAATAGCAGAAGCTGCCCGTCCGGGCCGGTCCACTGCGGCGTGCCGGGCTGCAGAACCACAGGCGCCAACGCGACAGGAACCGCGACGACCCACGGGCCGACCACAGCGGTTTGCACGGTGAGCGTCTGCGCCTCGTCCGGCGGAGTTTGCGGGGTCGGCTCTGCGGACGCGATCGGCGCCGGGGCGGGATCAAACACCTGCGGCGGTGCAAAGCGCATCGGCGCGACGGGCTCCGGCTCCGGCTCTGGCTCTGGCTCTGGCTCTGGCTCTGGCTCTGGCTCTGGCTCTGGCTCTGGCTCTGGCTCGGGTTGCGTCTCGCTGCGGGGCTCTGCTTCGGCTGGTGGCTGCAGCGGGGGCGGCTCGGAAGCCGCAGGCGCCGCTGTCGGCTCGGCCTGCTCCGGCAGCAAGTGCTGGCGCAAGCCGTCGATCACCGCCTGCAAGGTTTCCCATTGCAACGCGGCGCCGGATGCGACCAAGGGCAGTTGTTGCAGCAGATCCTGTTCGCCCTGGCGGCAAAGCGCGCTGACGGTCTGAAGCTGCAGAAAGTCGGCGCCGATGCGAATGCCGCGCAAGGCTTCGGCGGCGTTGCCCAGCGACTGCAGCGTGTCCTCGCGCGTGGGCTGCGTTTGCAAGCCGGCGATGAACAGTCGCAAAAATTCCTCCGCATCCACGCGAAAAGCCGCCAGCAACTCCTGCGCGCTGGCTTGGCGCAGGCCGCTGGGCGGACGGGGGCGGGGGGCAGACGCGGACATGGTGACGCTCAATGCGGGGCCCATCTCCACGAAGGAGGCACGGCGCACCCGGTCGCGACCGACGATCTGAACGGCGATTTCATGCGCAATGGCCGCGTTCGAGGCGCACCTGATCGCGCCCTTCGGCCTTGGCGTGGTACAGCGCCGCATCGGCGCAGCGCAGCGTTTGCGCAATCGCGCGCTCGTTCAGCGCGGCCACGCCGGCGGAGAAGCGGATGTGCAGGCCGCCGGTCTGGGTCTGCACCAGCGGGCGCTGCACGATGGTCTGCCGCATGCGGTCGATGATTCTCCCCGCCTGCGCCACGGTGGCGCCGGGCAGCACCAGCACGAACTCCTCGCCGCCATAGCGATAAACGCCGTCGTAGGGACGCAGCGCCCCGCGCAGCAGGCGGGCGAATGCGGCGAGCACGCGGTCGCCCGCCTGATGGCCGTGTTGGTCATTGACGCTCTTGAAGTGGTCGATATCGAGCATCACCACCGAGCACATGCGGCCCTGGCGCAGGACCAGCGACTGTTCGCCCTGCAGGCGCTGCTGCAGCGCGGCGCGGCCCGGCAGGCCGGTCAGCGGGTCTTGCGCCGCACGCTGGGCGGCGAACACCACCTCCAGATCGGCAAAGCCCTGCAGGGTGTCGAGGCCGAGGTCGATCAGCCGATCCCAGGTTTGTACCGCCCGGACATGCTGCTTGTCGGAGGCGGCCAGTGCGCTAATCAAGACACCAAGCTCAGCCAGACGCTGCTGCTGCGCATCATGCAGCGGCAGCAACTCGGCGGCATCTGGCCCACTGCGGTCGATGGCCCGGTCAAGCTGGTGTTCGATGGCCGCTCGCGGCAGCGCGGCCACAGCGCCGGGGTTTTTGCCATAGCCGCCCTGGCGCAGGCAGCGCTGAAACCAGGTGGCGTAGATCTGCCGCGCCAGTCGCAGGGCCGAAGTCTCCGCCGCCGGTCCAGCCTCGGGCTCTACGGAGCCCGCTTCGATCGGACCACCTTCGAGCACACTCCAAGTCGTCGCGGACGGCTGTTTGGGTTCGGCGCTGGGCAATAAAGCAAGGGCACGCATGGGAATCTCCATCAAAGGGTGATTCCTGATTAGCAAACCCGGTGCCAGTCGATTGCATGCCTTTTAAGGGGGTAGATGACCTATTTTTGGCGTCACTCAGCACTTCCGGGGCTGCAATCAACCCTTTCCGCTCAGCGCATCCACCGTAAGACGGTTTTTTGACGCCCGCAAAAGTCGGCTATTGCAGCGGTACGACGACTTGCCCTTGCGCATCCACAATGCCGCTGACCACCCGGCCCGACTGCACATTGCGCACCAGCACAGATTGCCCCACGCGGCCGTCCGCCATCGCCTGCCCCAGCGCCACCAGACGCACACCCATACCCTGCGCGATCAGGCTGACCGACTGGCCGTAGTGAACAAGCTGAGGGCCGGTGAGCATGCTCTGCACCAGCGGCTGGCCCGCCGCCACGCTGTAGCGCAGCACCTGCCCGACCAGCGCCTGCGCGTCGGTCACCGCACCGGGGGGCAGCCGGGCGGCGTCGCGCTCGACCGTGGTGAGATCGGCCGCAGTGAGCACATGCCCGGCCTGCAGCGCGCGCGCCACCACCACCACCCCCTGCGGCCGGTCCACCCGCACCGGCAGGTAGAGCGACCAGACCGAGGGCGCGGTGCAGCGCACCTCCACGGTTTGCGCGCCGTAGGGGTTGGCGTTGCCGAAATACGCCGTGTGCAGATCGGCGCACTGCGGAAAGCGCAGCCCCGGCGCTGGCCCCTGAACATCGATCTTCACCTTTTCCCCGCCCGCAGGCAGCCCCGCGCGCACGAACGCCTCTACCGCCGCGCGGATAGTGGCCGGGCTTTCGGCTGCGGGCACGGCCCAGGCGAATGTCGCTACGCCTAGGCTGGCATTGACGACCCACGCGAGCGCGAGCAGACGCAGGCCAGAGAACAAATAAAGACGGATGGGCATGGAGCAGGATGTCGCCGGGTAGTAGGTTTGCCGTAGGTTTGCCTTTCTCCTGACGCAAAGTCTGTACCAGCCGGAACCCTGAGCAAGACGCCCGTCGCTTGCCGTCCCAAGCTCTAGAGCGGCAAGGTCTTGCCGCTTTCTCCGTGCCGATTGCCGCTTGCGACGCCTCGCCCCCGCAGTTCCCGTCTAGCCGCGCCTGGCATGGAATCTGCAGTTAAAGCGCCACTCACTACCCGATCCACGACCATGACTTCCGCCCTCGACCGTGAATTCGCCCCGCTGCAAACCGCACTGAACCTGCGGGCGCAGCGGCAGCAATTGCTCTCGGCCAATATCGCCAATGCGAACACGCCCGGCTACAAGGCGGTGGATGTCGATTTTTCCGCCGCGTTCAAAGCCGCTTTATCCGGGCAGCAAACCGGCGGCCTGCCGCTCAAGACCGAGAACGCCAGGCAACTCGCGGGCAACGTCGCCCCGGCCGGATCGAATTTCATCGCCTACCAGGCCGGCAACAACGTGAGCCTGAACGGCAACTCGGTAGACATGAACCGCGAGCAGGCCGCGTTCCAGAAAAACAGCATTCAGTACGAAGCCGATCTCACCTTCCTCACCGGCAAGATCAAAACCCTGACCTCAGCCATCACCGGCAACTAAGCGGCGCATTCACCATGTCCCTGTTCTCCGCCCTCGATGTGGCCAATTCCGGCCTGACGGCTGAAAGCTACCGCCTCAACGTGGTGGCCAGCAATCTGGCCAATGCCAACTCCGCCGTCAGCTCCAACGGCCAGCCCTACCGCGCCCGCGAAGTGGTGTTTGCCGCGCAGCCGTTGTCCGGCCCCGGCGTGCCCGCTGGCGTCAACGGCGTGCAGGTGGCTGGCGTGGTGGAAAAACCCGGCCCGCTCAAGCTCGTCTATGAACCCGGCAACCCGCTGGCCAACAAAGACGGATACGTGAGCTATCCCAACGTCAATCCCGTCGATGAAATGGTCAACATGATTTCCGCCTCGCGCGCCTATCAGGCCGACGTGAACGTGATGACCACCACCAAAAACCTGCTGTTGAAAACCCTCACGCTGGGCCAGTGAATTGTCCAGAATGCCCCGCCACTGACTGAAAGACCCCTGCCATGAGCACCTCTCCCATCAGCTCCAATTCCTTCCTGTCCTCGCTGCAGACGAGCAGCAGCAGCGGCACCTCGGGCAGCGCCGCCAGCGGCCTGAGCGGACTGAACAATGTCAACACCTTCTACACCCTGCTGGTGACTCAGCTCACCAACCAGGACCCGATGAACCCGATGAGCAACACCGATCTGTCGGCGCAGCTCGCGCAGTTCAGCACGGCCAGCGGCATTCAAAGCATGCAGCAGTCGATGGCCACTCTCACCGCCCAGCTCGCGCAGACGCAAGGGCTGCAGGCCGCCAATCTGGTGGGGCAGACCGTCGTGTTCGACAACAACAGCCTCAGCCTGCCCAGCAGCGGCGGCACGGCCGGGGGCTTCACCCTGGCTTCGGCCGCGCAGAACGTGCAGGTGCAGGTGCTCAACAGCACGGGTCAGACCATCGACACGCTGCAACTCGGCGCCCTGCCCACCGGCGTGCAAACCTTCAACTGGGACGGATCGACCAGCGGCGGCCAGCAGGCCCCTGCGGGCAACTACACCTTCAACGTCAGCGCCACGGACGGCACCGGCCAGCCGGTTGCGGCCGTGCCTTTCGGCACGGGCAAGGTGCAATCGGTCTATCTCAACGGCAGCAATGGCCCCGCACTCCAGATGGAGGGGCAGAGCAGCACCGTGCCGCTGTCGAGCATTGTGGGCGTGATGTAGTCGCCTGCTAAGACAGCCGAGTTTTCCCGCAGCGTTTGCCCGAAGCACCCAACACCACACCGCCTTCAGACCACACCATTTTTCGGAGGATTTCATGAGCACCTTCCAAACCGCCTTGTCCGGCCTGCAAGCCGCCTCCACCGACCTGCAGGTGATGGGCAACAACATCGCTAACGCCAACACGGTGGGCTTCAAGAGCTCGAACGCCCAGTTCGCCGACAGCTACGCCGCAGCCATCGCTGGCACCTCGCCGCAGAATGGGCAGGTGGGCATCGGCACCTCGGTAGCCACGGTGGCGCAACAGTTCTCGCAGGGCAATATCCAATCCACGAGCAACCCGCTCGATGTGGCCATCAACGGCAGCGGCTTTTTCCAGTTCAACTACAACGGCGCTACGGTGTATGGTCGCAACGGCCAGTTCCAGCTCGACCAGAACGGCTACATCGTCGATGCTGCGGGTGGCCAGCTCATCGGCACGCCCGCGGTCAGCGGGGTGCTCACCGGTGGCTCCGGCCCGCTGCAAATCACCGCCACCACCCTGGCGCCGCAAGCCACGACCAGCGGTACGCTGGGTCTGAACCTCAATGCCTCGGTGACGCCGATCCCCAGCGGCACCGCTTTCAGCACCAGCGACCCCACCAGCTACAACTACTCGACCACCAGCACGGTGTACGACAGCTTGGGCACCTCGCATCTGCTGACCACCTACTACGCTCTGCCTTCCGGCGGCGCCACGGCCAGTGGACAGGCTTGGAATGTGTATTACTCGGTGGACGGCACCACGGCCGCCGGCGGCATCACCAGCGGCGGCCCCTCCACCATCCAATTCACCCCCACCGGAGCGATCAGCGGCACGGCCACGCTGACGGCCTCCGGCCTCACCTGGGCAGACGGCGCCTCAACTTCCAACATCACCCTCAACTTCGCCGGCTCGACCAATTACAACGCCACCTCGGTGGTGAACTCGCTCACCACCGATGGTTCGTCGGTCGGCCAGCTCAGCAATCTGTCGATCGATCCCAGCGGCGTAGTGTTCGGCCGCTACACCAACGGCCAATCGGCCAAGCTCGGGCTCATCACCCTCACCAACTTCAAGGCGCCGCAGGGCCTGCAGCGCCTGGGCAACAATTACTTCGTGCCCACCTATGCCTCGGGCCAGCCGCTCACCGGGCAGCCGGGCGGCGGCGGGCTGGGCGTGCTGCAGTCCAGCGCGGTGGAGCAGTCCAACGTCGATTTATCGTCGCAACTGGTCAATCTGATCGTCGCGCAGCAGGCTTATCAGGCCAATGCGCAGACCATCAAGACACAGAACCAGGTGGTCCAGACTTTGCTTAGCCTGTAATAAAACAGCTCGCCTCCATCATGGATACCTTGTGGATTGCCGCCACCGGCGCCCGCGCCGTCCTGCGTCAGCAAGCGGTGACGACCAACAATCTCGCCAACGTGAACACCACCGGCTACCGCGGCGAGCAGGCGCAGTTCCGCGCCTTGCCGGTCTACGGCAACGCCCTGCCCACCAGCGCCTACACCACGGTGCAAGGCAACAGCGCGAACCTGCAGGAAGGGCCGATCAACCATACCGGCCGCAATCTCGACGTGGCGATTCGCGGCTCGGGCTGGATCGCGGTGCAGGCTCCCAATGGCGACACCGCCTATACCCGCAACGGCGATCTGCAAGTGAACGCCAGCGGCATTCTGTCCACCAGCGATGGCCGTCCGGTGCTGGGACAGAGCGGCGCGCCGATTTCCGTGCCGCCGCTGGAGTCGGTGCAGATCGGCGCCGACGGCACCATCTCCGGCGTGCCGGTGGGCAGCCAGCCCAACGCGCTGGTCGTGGTCAATCGCATTCAGCTCGTCAACCCGCCGCCCGCGCAGATGCAACGCGGCGCCGACGGCCTGTTCCGCGATACCCAGGGCCCGGCGCCGGCCGACGGCAATGTGCAGCTGGCCGTGGGCGCGTTAGAGGGCAGCAACGTCAACCCGGTGCAGGCCATGATCCAGATTCTCGACAACACCCGCGCGTTCGAAATGCAGACCAAGCTGATGCAGACCGTCGATCAGAACCATCAGGCCGCCACGCAATTGCTCAACGTGAGCTGACCCGCCACGCCACGCCCGCCCCCACAACGCCATTAGAGAAACCGCCATGATCCGCTCGCTCTACGTTGCAAAAACCGGCCTCGAAGCCGAACAAACCCGCATGGACGTGATCGCCAACAATCTGGCGAACGTCAACACCAGCGGCTTCAAAGGATCGCGCGCCGTGTTTCAAGACCTGCTCTATCAAAACCTCACCCAGCCGGGTGCGCAGTCGTCGCAGAGCACGCAATATCCCAGCGGTCTGCAACTGGGCACCGGCGTGCGCCCGGTATCCACCGAGCGGCTGATGACGCAGGGCAACCTCACGCAGACCGGCAATTCGCTCGATGTCGCCATCAACGGCCAGGGCTTTTTTCAGGTGCTCGAACCCAATGGCACCATCGCCTACACCCGCGACGGCACCTTTCAGCTCAACAACCAGGGGCAGCTCGTCACCGCCAACGGCTATCTGGTGCAGCCCACCGTCACCATTCCGGCCAGCGCACAAAGCGTGACCATCGGCAACGACGGCACCGTGTCCGTCACCCTGCCGGGACAGGCAGCGCCGCAGCAGGTGGGCGCGCTGCAACTGGCCAGCTTCGTCAACCCCACCGGGCTGCAGAGCATTGGCGACAACCTCTATCTGCAAACCGGCTCCAGCGGCGCGCCCAACACCGGCCAGCCCACGCTCAACGGATTGGGCTCGGTGCAGCAGGGCTATCTGGAGTCGTCCAACGTCAACGTGGTGGCTGAACTGGTCGACATGATCTCGACCCAGCGCGCTTACGAAGTCAACAGCAAGGCGGTGACGGCTTCCGACCAGATGCTGCAATACGTCAACAACAATCTGTGATGACCGCGATGTCTTTCCTGCGCTCTGACTCTCACCGTCTGCGCCTGTTGCTGGCCGCGACGTTCGCCCTGCTGCTGGGCGCCTGCGCCACGGCGCCGCAGCATCTCAGCAGCGGTTCGCTCAAGCCCCTGCCCATTCCGGCCGAACCGGAGTCGATGAATGCGCACACGCCCAACGGCGCCATCTGGCAGCCGGGCACCAATGTCTCGCTGTTCGAAGACAGCCGGGCGCACCGCGTGGGCGACCTCATTACCGTGCTGATCCAGGAAAACGCCAACGCCACCAAATCGACCAACACCACGGTGAACAAGTCCGACGACGTGAGCGCGGGGCTGTCGAGCTTTTTCGGCAAACCCTTCACCGTGGGCGGCTACTCGCCGTCGATGGGGCTGACCTCATCCACCAAGTTCGGCGGCAACGGCGCTACCTCGCAGAGCAATACTTTCACCACCACCTTGCAAGCCACCGTGGTGCAGGTGATGAGCAACGGCAATATGCAAATCTCCGGGCAGAAGGAAGTCATGCTCAATGGCGGGCATGAATACATCCGCGTGGCCGGTGTGGTGCGCGCGGCCGATGTCAGCCCGCAAAACACCGTGCTGAGTACGCAGATTGCCAACGCTCGCGTGGAATACAGCGGCACCGGCGATGTGTACGCCGCCGCCAAGGTGCCCTGGCTGGCGAGCTTCTTCCTCTCGTTGTGGCCGTTCTGAACTGGGTGACGACATGCCGACCGAATCACTGCGCACCCCCCTCCCAACCTCCCTCACGGCGTGGGGGAGGAGTCATGGCTTCCTCCCCGCTCGCGGGGAGGGCCGGGGTGGGGAGCATGCCATTTATCGCCACTTGCTCGCCTGGCTGGCGGCGCTCTGTCTGCTCTGCGCCGCGGCGTTGCCCGCGCACGCCGCCGCCATTCGCGACCTCACCAGCGTGCAGGGGGTGCGGGTGAACCAGCTCGTCGGCTACGGCCTGGTGGTCGGCCTCGGCGGCACCGGCGACCAGGCCACGCAGGTGCCCTACACCACCCAATCGTTGCTCTCCATGTTTCAGCGACTGGGCATCAATCTGCCGCCCGGCGTAGCCTCCAACCTGCAACCGAAAGACGTGGCCGCGGTGATGATCACCGCCAACCTGCCGCCGTTTTCGCAGCCCGGCCAGCAGATCAACGTGACCGTCTCGGCGGTAGGCAATGCCTCCAGCCTGGCCGGTGGCACCCTGCTGATGACCCCGCTCAAAGGCGCTGACGGCCAGACCTACGCCGTGGCCCAGGGCAGTGTGGTCGTCAGCGGCTTTGGCGCCGCTTCGGGGGGCAACAGCACCCAGGTCAACTTTCTCACCGCGGGCATGATCGCCAACGGCGCCACGGTCGAACGCGCCGTGGCGAACAACTTCGATAAGGCGGGCCCGATCACCCTTGCGCTCAACTCCCCCAGCTTCGGCACCGCCAGCCGTGTGGCCGATTCCATCAACCAGCGTTTCGGCGCGGGCACGGCCACGGCGCTCAACGCCGGGGTCATTCAGGTGAATGCGCCGCTGACCGCGGGCGACCGCACCGCCTTTCTCGGCCAGGTCGAAGCGCTGGACGTCTCTCCCGAATCGCCGCCGGCCAAAGTGGTGATCGACGCCCGCAGCGGCACCGTGGTGTTGGGGCAGAACGTCACCCTGGGCGCCTGCGCGGTGGCGCACGGCAATCTGTCGGTCACCATCAACACGCAGTACGAAGTCAGCCAGCCCAACCCGCTCGGCGCGGGGCAGACCGCCGTCGTCCCCAAAACCGATGTGAAAGCCAAGGCGGACAAGGCCAATCTGCTCATGTTCAAGCCCGGCGTCACGCTCGAAGCGGTGGTGCGCGCACTCAACGCCGTGGGCGCGGCGCCCAACGACCTCATCGCCATTCTGCAGGCCATGAAGGCGGCGGGTGCGCTGCACGCCCAGCTCGAAGTGATTTGAGCGAGTCGAGAGCCCATCCGCCATGACCACGCCACCCAGCCCGCCCCTGTCCCCGCTGCCGCCCAGCGGCGCGGCGGCGTCCAACAGTCTGTCGTTCCAGGGGCTGAACCAGCTCAAGGCTGCCGCCAATGCCGACCCGCGCAGCCCGCAGGCGATCAAGGCCGTGGCGCAGCAATTCGAAGCGCTGCTGATGCAGCAAATGCTCAGCGCCATGAACGCCACCAGCCTGGGGCCGGACTTGCTGGGCGACACCGCGGGGCCGATGTTCAAGTCGATGTTCACCCAGCAACTCGCCACCACCCTCAGCCAGGGGCAAGGCATGGGGCTGGCTACTTATATCGCCCGCGAACTGTCTACCCGGTATGGACTCAACCCCGGGCTCAACCCAGCCTCGTCTAAGCAGCCTTCGGGCACGCCCGCCTCACCCGCTGACAGCGGATCGATCGCCGCACATGCGGTGAACACACAGGCCAGTGCGCTTCCGCTGACCAGCGCGGCAGCAGCCTTGCCCGTGCAGTCGCTCGCCACCTACCGTCAGAACGCCCTGCCGGTGCAGCCGCTCAACCCGACGCTCGGCACCTCGCCCACCGCGCCCAGCTCGTCCGCCAAAAACGCCACCCCGCCGCTCGAACAGGCCAAGTCGTTCATCGCCAGCATTCTGCCCAGCGTGCAGACCGCAGCCAAACAGCTGGGCGTCACGCCCGTAGCCATTCTGGCGCAGGCCGCGCTCGAAACCGGCTGGGGGCAGCACGCACCGGGCAACAATGTGTTTGGCGTCAAGGCGGGCAGCGGCTGGACCGGCGGTACCGTGCAGACACTCACCCGCGAATTTCAGAATGGCGTGGCGTCGGTGGGCACGGCCGCCTTCCGCGCTTACCAGAACGTAGCCGACAGTGTGGACAACTACGCCGCCCTGCTCTCCCGTCCGCGTTACCAGTCGGCCCGTGGTCAGGGCAACGATATTTCGGCGTTCGCCAACGCGCTGCAGCGCAGCGGCTACGCCACCGATCCCGACTACGCCGCCAAGCTGGTGGCCATCGCCCGCAGCCCGCGCATGCAGCTGGCGCTGCAGCAACTTGGGGTAGATTCAGGGCCGGATTCAAGTTCTGCAGCGCAGTGACGTTATCTCTCATACTCCCTGCGCCCTTACTCCCTGCGCCCGCATCCGCCGCCATGTCCCAGCTCCAGCCCCCTCAAGACGAACGCCAGCTCGTCGCTGCGCTCACCGAAGTGCTGCGCCAGCAGCGTCAGGCGCTGGTGAATACCGGCAGCGAAGGCGCCGCTCCCGTGACCCCCATCTGGCAACCGCTGCTCCAGGCGCTCGAAGGCTTTGCGCAGCGCCGCCGCTCGGGCGACCCCGTGCTCGACCACAGCCCCGAGATCACCGCCGAAGTCACCGCCCTGCGCGACGAAACCCTGGCGCTGCAGCACACCCTCACCGTCTGGAGCGCCGCGCTGCAGCAGGCCATCACCCAATCGCAGCGGCAAGCCGCCGAACCCACTTACGGGCCGGCAAGCGGCGTGGCCAAGGGGTATGGCCAGACGCAAGGCCAATCTTTAGGGAGGGGATGAGATGTCGGGCATCAGCGGGCTTCTCAACAATGCCCTCACCGGCTTGCAGGCGGCGCAGTCTGCGCTGCAGGTCACGGGCAACAATATCGCCAACGTCAACACGCCCGGCTACAGCCGCGAAACGGCGGTGCAGAGCACCCTCACGCCCAGCCTGTACGGCGGGCAATATCTGGGCAACGGCACGCAGATCGACGCCGTCACCCGCAGCTACAACAGCTATCTGCAGTCGCAGGTTTGGAGCACGGCGGCCACCGCCAGCGGCGCAAACACCCTCAACACCCAGATCCAGCCCATCGCCAATCTGATCGCCGGCGCCGACTCGGGTCTGAGCACCTCGATCAACCAGTTTTTCGCCAGCGGCGTGGCGCAGGTCGCGGCCAACCCGGCCGATATCCCGTCTCGGCAAAGCCTCATCAGCCAGTCGCAGTCGCTGGCCCAGACCATTCAGACTTCGGCGCAGCAACTGCAAAGCGCTGCCAATGGCGTCAACCAGCAACTCGGCCAAAGCGTGACCGCCATCAACAGCCTCACGCAGCAGATCGCCCAGCTCAACGTTCAGATCAATACCCTCTCGGGCACCGGCAGCACGCCCAACTCGCTGCTCGACCAGCGCGATCAGCTCATCACCCAGTTATCGGGCCAGGTGGGCGTGACCGTGCTGCCGCAAGACGGCAATCAGGTCAACGTGTTCACCGGCAACGGCCAGGTGCTGGTGGCCGGTGCGCAATCGTTCGACCTGAAAACCACGCCCAGTGCCTTCGACCCGTCGCAGCTTGAAGTGGCCTACGCCTCCAATGGCGCGGTGCTGTCGCAGGGCCTGCAAGGCGGCACGCTGGGTGGGCTGCTGCAGTTCCGCAGCCAGGTGCTGCAGCCCGCGCAGAATGCGCTCGGTCGCATCGCCGACGGTCTGGCTTCGGCCATGAACAGCCAGCAGGCACAGGGGCTCGATCTCAACGGCCAGTTCGGGGCGGCCCTATTTCAGGCCGGGCCGGTGCAGGTGCTCGCCAGCTCGGCCAATACCGGCAATGCCGTCATCAGCGGCAGCGTGGTCGATGCCAATGCGCTCACCACCGCCGACTACCGGTTGAACTACGACGGCAGCAACTGGTCGGTCACCAACCTTGCTACGGGGCAGCCCGTCAGCGGGGCGACAGTGGGCGCCTCGGGCAGCGCCACCGTGCTGAGCTTCGACGGCGTGCAGGTCAACGTCAGCGGGGCGCAGGCGGGCAACAGCTTTGAGGTGCAGCCCACGCGCTACGGGGCGCTCAACTTTCAGTCCGTCCTCACCAACCCCACGCAAATCGCCGCAGCCTCGCCCTATGTTTCCAGCGCGGGGCAGATGCTATCGGGCGGCCTGGTCAACACCAATCTGGGCAACCTCACCCTGTCGGCCGGGCAATACAGCGCCACTAGCGGCGCCGGCGCCTTGGTCATTTCGGGCGCGAGCGTGCCGACCCCCCTGCAGGTCACGCTCACCAGTGGCGGCACCAGCGGCGCCGTGGGCTTTCAGGTCACGCAATCCGGCTCGGCCACCGTGCTGGCCAGCGGCAGCCTGAGCCTGGGCGGCAGCGGGCAGGTGCTGTCCATCCCTTACGCCAACAACCCGCCGGGCGGCTACTGGAACGTCACCCTCGCCGGCAGCACCGCCGTCTCGGGCGACGCCTTTACCCTAAGCCCGGCCAGTGGTGGCAACGGCGGCAATGCGCAGGCCATGGCCGCGCTGCAAACCGCCAAAACGCTCGAAGGCGGCAGCACCTCGCTCGAAGGCGCTTATTCGCAGCTCGTCAGCCAGGTCGCCACGCAGGGCAACCAGGCGCAGAGCGCACTGAGCGCGGCCAGCGCCGTCGCCGCCCAGGCGTCAGCCGCGCAGCAGTCGGTCTCGGGTGTGAATCTCGACGAAGAAGCGACCAACCTCATTCAGTATCAGCAGGCGTATCAGGCCGCGGCCAAGGCCATTCAGGTGGGCAACAGCCTGTTCACCTCGCTATTGCAGGCCGTGCAGTAAAAAGGAAGGGCATCGCCATGCGCATCAGCACCTCTCAGTTCTACGCCGCCAGTCTCACCGGCATCCTCAATCAGCAGAACACGCTGGGCACCCTGAGCCAGCAACTCTCCACCGGCAGCACCCTGGTCAACCCCTCAGACCAGCCGGTCGCCGCGGCGCAGAACGTCGCCCTCACCGGGCAGATCAACCGCCTGGCCGGCTACGCGCAAAACGGACAGAACGCGCAAAACTCGCTGCAACTCGAAAGCGCTACGTTGCAAAGCGTCACCACTCTGGTCAGCCAGGCGCGGCAACTCGCGGTGCAGATGAATAACGGCACCGTCAGCTCGCAAGACCTGCAAAACGCCGCGGCCACCATGCAAGGCTATGTGCAGCAACTCGCGCAATACGCCAACACCCAAGACGGCCAGGGCAACTATCTTTTCGCCGGCAGCAAGAGCGGCGCCCAGCCCTTCGTCATTCAGGCGGATGGCAGCGTGCAATACCAGGGCGATGGTGGGCAGAACCAGCTCGCGCTCGGCCCCAATCTGAACACCGCCATCGGCGACCCCGGCAACGCGCTGTTCATGAATGCACGCGCGGGCAACGGCACCTTCAGCGTGAACGCCGCTAGCAGCAACACCGGCGGCGCCACCGCCGGGCCCGGCACCGTCAACAACACCGCCCTTGCCCAGCAAACCCTGCAGGTCGACGGCACGCAGTACCAGATCAGTTTCAGCGGCAGCGGTGGGTCGATGACCTACTCGGTGGCCAGCGGCACCGGCGGCGCGTTCTCCGCCAGCCCGGTCGCCAGCGGCAGCTTCACTCCCGGCATGAGTATCAGCCTGCCCCCCGGCAACACCCCGGCCATCACCGTGCCCATCGTCGGCACCCCGGCGTCGGGCGACAGTTTCACTATCGGCGCTGCCGCGCCGCAAAGCCTGTTCCAGACTTTTCAGTCGCTGGCGCAGGCCTTCTCGGCTTCGGCGCAAACCTCCGGCTCGAACGCTTTGCGCGCACAGTCCATCAGCAACGCCCTGGCCAGCCTCGACCAAAACCAGACCAACCTGCTCAGCGCCCAAGCCAGCATCGGCAGCCGCCTGCAGCAAGTCCAGGCCGTGCAGACGCAAAACTCCAGCCTCACCCTGCAACTGCAAACCCAGCAAACCCAGCTCACCAGCATCAACTACCCGCAGGTCATCACCGAGTACCAGTCCAGCCTCACCGCCCTGCAGGCCGCGCAAAAGGCGTTTACGCAGGTACAGGGGTTGAGCTTGTTCCAGTATCTCTAATTCAGAGGACTACATTTGAAAGCCAATCGCTCCTACGGCTTTGATCCGCTGCTTGACCAGCGGCAACTGTTCTCCCGCGCGAGGCTGCGGGAATTCAGTCAGGATCGGATCGAACTTTGCACCGCCCGCTTCGACATGCTGCTGATCAACGGAGTAGCGCAACCTCACGTTGACCTGTACTTCCACCTTCCGGAATCCGGCCGTCTGGTTCCTGCGCTGGCATTGCCGATCCATGCTGCGGCGGCCCGAATGACTTGGCCCGATTGCTTTGCCGACTGGCCCGACGTACTGCTCAGACGCACTACGACGGAGGTGATCAGGCTCTGCAAAAGTAATCCGCAACTAGGACAGATTGTTGCTACAGACGCATTCCAAGAGGTATTCGGCGGTACAGTCGAGCAGATGCTTGATGGCCGGTCGATCCCGGGGATGGAGAACTACTGGACCACGGCACAGGTACTCAACCGCTACCAATGGGTCGAAAGCCTCATCGCTAAAGGCCGCGTCCTCGAAGTCGCCACAGGCCCCGGATACGGCGCAGCATGGCTGCTTGAACGCCGTCCCGGGGTCGCCGACTATCTCGGCGTCGACCTCGATTCCCTGGCCATCAACCTAGCACGCCGCCTCAACGCGCCGGGACGGGGACGTTTCCATCTAGGCCCGCTAGAAGATTTGCAGGAAACGGGCTTCGATTGGGTGCTCTCACTTGAAACCATTGAGCACACTGGCGATCCAGAAGAATTCCTTGTAGCGCTCAAGCGAAAGCTGGCGCCGGGTGGGCGTATGTTGTTGTCACTGCCCTGCGAACGCTGGCACGGCTTCCACCTCAACCGCCATCATTGGAGCGCATGGAATTACCGCCGCATCCGCGACTTCCTGCAGCCCCATTTCGGTCGGATCGGCTACTGGCGCCAGGGGCGGCCGCTGTTCCAGGAAAATGCCCTGGACGACACGGGGCGGATCACCCCGCTGGAGCAGATCGATCCGGATCGGGACGAAGACTATCTGATGCTCCTGGAGGAACCGCGCGAAGCTCCAAAGCGTCCTCGCGTCGTCGTGCAGCGGCGCTACGCCCGTGGCGACGTGCTCCAGACGACGCCGATCATCCGTGCCGTGCGCGAACGACTGCCGCATCACACGCTGGTCGTTTCGACCGATATAGACGAGGTCTTTGCGGGCAACCCACACGTCGACCTGCTGATGGCCACCTCGTCCGGATTCCGCCCGCGGCCCGACGACCTGGTGATCGACCTTGACGCGGCTTACGAACGTCGGCCGAAGCAGCACATCCTTGTTGCTTATGCCGAGGCGGCCGACGTCGCACTGCCGGATCCGTCGCTCGAACTCCATCTCGATCGGCGCGACTACCAGACTGTCGGCGGACTGCTGGCATCGGCAGGCGAGTCCTGGCAAACGGTGTCCCGCATTGCTGCTGTGCACATGGGCGCCACGCCCGACCGATCGTGGCCTGCCGCGCACTGGCAGACGCTGATCGCCGCGCTGCAGGCCGACCCACGCCTTGGCGTGATCGCGGTCGGTGCCGGCGCGGACTTCCAGCCGCCCGCAGCCGAGCGCATTCTCAATTTGATCAACCGCCTCGATTTGCGCGAAACCGCCGCTGCGATCGCGGTTGCCGACCTGTTGATCGGTCCCGATTCGGCTTTGCTCCACGTCGCCGCTGCTGTCGGCACTCCCGCCGTCGGTCTCTATGGCATGGCCGATCCGAAGTACCGTGTCCCATTCGGTGCAGAACAGACCGCGCTGCGCTCGCCGGTGGAATGCGTCGGCTGCCTGCACGATCTGCCGGCGCCCAACACCAATCCGCGGTGCAAGTTTGGAAAATCTTTCTGTATGGAGGCAATCAGCCCATCGCGGGTCGTCGCTGCGGTAATCGAGCAACTCGATCGCCGGGCTGCGGATGCGTGGCGCACCCGCCTGCGTCTGGGCGGATGCAGGGAATTGCCCGCAAAATCGAAATCGCCACGCTGGTCCGAAGCGTCGGGTAGCGCATTCCCGGCTGGAGAAATCAACGGCGCCGCCACGCAATCAGTCGCCAACATAGCAGCACCTTCGGCACCACCTCCCCCGCCTACCCCTTGGCTCCCCGCGGGCCGCTGGCTGCCAACAGAAAAGACCTGGATAGACGAAACCCTTGCGGAGTGGGGACGCTCCAATACGGCTGTCCCAGCGATCGCCCTCGCGTTGCTGCCGCATCCGAAACTTGCAGCACAGCCCACTTCCGACAGCCTTAAGGCGCAATTGTTCGGCGGCAAGCTGCTGCCGGTCCAGACGCAGCCCGACACAACCAAGTTGATCGCGCAATCCAACCAGGCGCTGCAAGACAACGACGCCGACTGGCTCGGCCTGATCGACGCGGGCGACCAGCTCGCGCCGGATGCGCTGTTCCGCATCGCGCATGCCGTGCGCGAGCATCCGCAGTGGCAGATCGTCTACACCGACGAAGACCAGATCACCGCCGATGGTCAGCACACCAACCCGCATTGCAAGCCCGACTTCAATCTCGACTATCTGCGCAGCCTGCCCTATGTCGGCGGGCTGCTGTTGATTCGGCGCGATCTGTTCGAGGCGCTTGGCGGCTTCGACCCGCAGGCCGAAGGCGCGGAAGACTACGACCTGATGCTGCGGGCGTGGGAGCATCTGCAGCGCACGGGCGCAGGAGAAGCGGCCGTCGGCCATGTGCCCGAGGTGCTCTATCACCGCCTTCAGGGTTCGGGGCATACGCACAAGTCGGTGCCCGAAATTCTGCAAGCCGGGCACTCGGCGCTGCAGCGCCATTTCGAGCGTCTGGGCATTGCGGCGCAGGTGCAGCCGGGGCCATTTCCGCCCTCGTTCCGCGTGCGCTGGCCGCTGCCCGAGGCGCGGCCGCTGGTGTCCATCCTCATTCCCACGCGCGACCAGTTGCCGCTGTTGCAGCGCTGCGTGGAGTCGGTGATCGAAAAAACCAAGTACCCGGCTTACGAAATTCTCATCATCGACAATGACAGCCAGACGGCTGAGGCGCGCAACTATCTGGCAGCGATCGAAGCCAAGGAGGCCGAACTCGGCGGTCGCCTGCGCGTGGTGCGCCAGCCCGGCCCGTTCAACTTCTCGGCGATGAACAACGCGGCTGCCCGCGCCGCGCGCGGCGACTATCTGCTGCTGCTCAACAACGACACCGCTGCGCTGCACGACGACTGGCTCGACGAAATGATGGGCCACGCCGTTCGGCCCGATGTGGGTATCGTCGGCGCCAAGCTGCTCTACCCCGATGGCAAGATTCAGCATGCCGGGGTCATTCTCGGTCTGCGCGGCCCAGCGGAGCATCCCTTCATCGGCCGCCCGCCCGAAGACCGCGGCTACTTCGGCCGTGCCCAGCTCACGCAAGATCTCTCGGCCGTCACCGGCGCCTGCCTGCTGGTGCGCAAAAGCGTTTACGAGCAGGTAGGCGGTCTGGACGAACAGGCTTTCAAGGTGTCTTACAACGACATCGATCTGTGTTTGAAAGTGCGCGAGGCGGGCCTGCGCATCGTGTTCACGCCCTACGCGCTGCTGATGCACGAAGGCTCGGCCAGCCAGAAGAGCGGCACCGAGACCCAGCCTGACAACGCCAAGCTCAAACGCTTCGCCGCCGAAAAAGACGCCATGTATGCCAAGTGGCTACCGCAGCTCGCGTTCGACCCCGCCTACAACCGCCACCTGAGCTTGGCCAGCACCGACTTTCTGCTCGACGATCAGCCCTGCCTGAGCTGGGACCCAGACTGGCGGCCCCGTCCGCGTGTGCTGGTGCATTCGGCCGACCGCGAAGGCTGCGGCGAGTACCGCATCATTGCGCCCATGCGCGCGCTCAACCGCGCCGGGCTCACCCAGGGCTGGGAGACCATGCGCCTGTTCGAGCCCGCCGAAATGGAACGCATGCAGCCCGACAGTCTGGTGGTGCAGCGCCAGATGGAGTGGCCGCAGATCGAGGCGCTGGAGCGCCACGCCCGTACCTCCAAGGCGTTTCGCGTGTTCGAGATCGACGACCTCATCACCAATCTGCCGCACAAAAGCGTGCACAAAAGCACCATCCACAAAGACATCGCCAAGCGCTTTCGCAAAGCCGCCGGGCTGTGCAACCGGCTGGTGGTAGCCACCGAACCGCTGGCCAAGGCTTATGCCCATTTCACCGACGAAGTCGTGGTGCAGCCTAATTACCTCGAAGCCGCGCGCTGGGGTCATTTGCAACCGGCGCGTGCCGAGCGCAGCAAACCCCGCGTGGGCTGGGCCGGGGGCGTGGGCCATACCGGCGATCTCGAACTGATTGCCGATCTGGTGCGCGATACGGCCAGTGAAGTCGATTGGGTGTTTTTCGGCCTGTGCCCTGAAGCCCTCAAACCGCTGGTCAAGGAGTTTCACCCCGGCGTGCCGCTCGATCAATATGCCGCCAAGCTGGCCGTGCTCGATCTCGACCTGGCCGTCGCCCCGCTGGAAGACAACGCCTTCAACGAAGCCAAGAGCCATCTGCGCCTGCTGGAATACGGCATCCTCGGCTACCCGGTCATCTGCTCCGATCTCACGCCGTATCAGGGCGATTTTCCCGTCACCCGCGTGGCCAACCGCTACCGCGATTGGACGCGCGCGCTGCGCGAAGCCGTCTCCGACCGCGCCGCGCTACGCGCCCAGGGCGACGCGCTACGCGCCAAGGTGCTGGCCGACTGGATGATGGAAGACCATCTCGACACCTGGCTGAAAGCCTGGCTGCGCTGATGTCACGCTGAGTGCGCAACGAAGCGAGGCTGTTTTTACGCAACACGGCGGGCCAGCGCTAGGTCAACGCCTTTGGGCCGCTGCTAGGATCAACGCAACGATCGAGACTCCATTTCCCGTTCCCATGAACAGCCCCCTCACCTCGCCAGACACCGACACGCCCGAAGCACAGGGCGCGGTCATGCAAGCGCACATCGCGCGCCAACCCATCGTCGACCGCAAACAGCAGATCGTCGGCTACGAGTTGTTCGCGCGCGAAAGCGGCACGGCCGAACACGCGCCCACCGAGCACAGCGCCGAGAGCGATAGCGTGCTGCTGTTCAACGCCCTGTCCAACATCGGCGCCGAGAGGCTGTTCGGCGAAAAACTCGCCTTCATCAACTGCGTGGTCGAAGACCTCAAAGCCGAACATCTCGACATCGTTTTTCCAGATCGCATCGTGCTCGAAGTGCCGCGCATCTATGGCGACGACCCCACCGGCATCGCCGAGGTCGCCGCCCAGCTCAAACCGCTGCGCGAACGCGGGTTTCATCTTGCGGCCGGCCCCTTCTCCGCCGCCTCGCTGTATGCCGCCTGGCTGCCGCTTCTCAGCTACATCAAGGCGGATGTTCAGAGCCTTTCGGCCAACGTGGCCGTGGCCCTGCAGCGCAAGGCCGAAAGCCAGCGCAATGTGCGTCTGGTGGCCGAACGCGTGGAAACGCCCGAGCAGTTCAAGACCTATTTCGACGCCGGTTTTCACTTCTTTCAGGGCTATTACTTCGCCCGGCCGCAGACCATCAGCGCAAAAGTCATCAACCCGGCGCACGCCAATGTGCTGCAACTGATGAATCTGGTCATGCGGCAAGCCGAATTGAACGAAATCGAGCAGGTGCTCAAGCGCGACCCGGCGCTGTCCTTCAAGCTGCTGCGCTACATCAACTCCTCGGGTTTCGGGCTGATGTCCGAAGTCACCTCGTTCCGCCATGCCGCCGCCATTCTCGGCTACAAGAAGCTGTTCCGCTGGCTCGCACTGCTGCTCGCCACCGTGCCCGGCAATGCCGCTTCTCCGGCCATCGCGCGCACCGCCATCACCCGCGGCCGCATGATGGAGCTGTTGGCCAAGGGCACGCTCTCCGACGAAGATGCCGATAACGCCTTCGTGGTGGGCATCTTCTCCATGCTCGACGTCATGCTCGGCGTGCCGATGGAAAAGGCGCTGTCCGAAATCACCCTGTCCGAGCCCATCGTCATGGCCTTGAAAGACAACACCGGCATTTTCGGCAGCTATCTGCAGCTCACCCGCGCCGTCGAGCAACGCGATTTCGACAACATCGACTTCCTCGCCATGGCGCTGGGCATTCAGAGCTGGCGCGTCAGTTCCGTTCATCTGGCCGCGCTCGCCTGGGTGGAAGAGCTGGGCATCTGACAAGGCTCTCCATGAAAGAGGTCACCGCCAAATTGTTCCGCGAGGAATATCAGGTCAACTCCGAGCAGAAGGCCGATCATGTGCTGCACAAAATCATCGAGCGCCACGAGCCGCTGGCCGTGCTGCCGCATGATCGCGCCGAGGAATTCAGCTCGGCCCTGCTGGTGGTCAACCGTCCCAAGCACTGGCTGATCATCGATGAACTCACCCCCGACGGCGGCAACCGCCGACTGGAAAATGGCGCGCCGTTTTTCACCATCGGGCGGTATGAAGGCGTGTTCGTCGGCTTTCAGTCCAAGCTGATCGAGCGCATCGATTACGAGGGTTATGGCGCGCTGCGCATCGCCTACCCCGATCTCATCTATTACCTGCAGCGACGCAATTTTTTCCGCGTGACCGTCGCACCGGGCGATCTGAGTACGGTGGACCTTCAGCGCCGCGGCGCCAAACCGCTCTACGGCCAATGCCACGACCTGAGCGTCAACGGCATGCGTCTGCTGGTGCCCTCGGCACTCGACTACGCCTTGACCACGGGCGAATACATCCCCATGGTGCGCTTCAGTCTGGAAGATGTTGAGCTGGCGGTCGAAGCGGAGGTGCGTTTTGTCGGGGCATTGCGAGACACCAAAACCCGGCAGCCCATGCGCCCGCTCGGCATTCAGTTTCTGAACATGGCCCCGGCCTTCGAGCAGCGCCTGCAACAGTACGTGCAGCGGCGCGACCGCGAACTGCTGAGAGACGCTCGGCGCTGAACCGGTCGGCTGCCCGGCCGCCCTTGCTGCTAACCCGGCTACTGAGGATTCAGCACCAGCAGTCGCGACATCAGCCCTGGCGGCGCGAGCACTTCGGTCAGGGGCGCGAAAACACCATCGCCCTCCACCTCGGAAGCCTCGACGATGTGCTGTTCGAACTGCCCCAACTGCGCGTCAAACACCAAGGGCGCCTGTCCGTGTGCGCGCAGCGGCTGCCCACTCTGCGTGGGCAGAAGCACCATCACCATGGGCAGGGATTGCGCGTCGATCCGCGCATAGCGCAAACCAAAATGCGCGGCCGGCGCGAGCAAAAAGCTCACCCCCGCATCGTCGATCGACTGCAGCCACAAGAAGGGCCGCTCGGTTTGCACGCCGATGAGCGCAAAGCGCTGCAGGGTCTCGAATCCCGGCAGCGGCGACGACACCGTCCAGATTTGATGTTGCCCAACGGGAAGCAAGCCAAAGCGCGTGGCCACTTCCATGGCGTTGCTCGGCGCTGTGCCAACTTGCGCAAGCGCGCTCGTCGTAACGGATTCTGGCTGGGCTAGGCTCAACTCGACTCTCCATGAGGGGGCAGGTCAACCGGGGCGTCAACCGACCCAGAAACCCATTGCGCCAGAGACAGCCCTTGCGGCGCCACCGCAGCCTGGTTGCCTTGACTGATCTGGGCATAGAGTTCTTCGCGCAGAATGCGCAAGTCAAGCGGGCCCTCAATGCCGAGGCGAACCTTGCCGGGCGCGGACTGCAGCACGACCAGGCGGATGTTGTCCCCGATGCGGATGGCTTCACCGGGGCGGCGCGTCAGAATGAGCATGCATCGAGCCCGGCGGGTCGGTTGTCAGGCGCTGACTTGCAGGCGAACCGGGCCGCTGCCGGGTCGGCCCTGGCCGTGAGCGCCATAGAGATCGACGCCTTCAGCGTTGCCGCGCAAAATTTGCAAGGCCCCTTCGGTGCTGCGCATCAGCGCCGAGATCATGGCGCCGTTGCGCTGATTGCCCTCGGCGATGCTGCGCGCCAGGGTTTGGACCGCGCTCCACAAGGGGGGAGCGGATGTAGCGCCTGCTTCGGTCTGCGCGCCAAACTGCACGATGCGTTCGCGCTCCAGCGCGTCGATCTCGGCCAGCAGGCTGTTTTTACGCTCGGTCAGCGCGGGCAGCTGATCTGTGGCGGCGCGCAGCAGGCAGGCGTGCTCTTCAATCAGTAAGCGGTCGAAAGCCTGCAACTTGTCGAGTTGCAGGCGAAGCAGAGAATCGACCGACTGCGGCATGGCGGGGTCAGATCAGTTGGAAACAGGCTTGGTCGCGCCGATCAAGGCCTGGCTGTCCTGCAACAGACCACTGGCGATGCGCTGCGGATTGACCACGTATTGACCGCTGCGGATAGAGTTTTGCAGTTCGCTGATGCGCGCGTCGCTGGCCGGAGGCGTGGCGCCCTGCGTGCTGGCAAGGTTGAGCATTTGCCCTGCACCCGAGATGGAAACCTGTTCGGTGGCCGCCGCGCCCGCCGGATTAACCGCCGGATTGGCAACCGAGCCGACAACCGAGCCCGCGCGCCGCGAGGCCGCAGCCGAGCCGCTGGCGGCGGTCGAGGCGCTGGATAGGGGGGAATTCTGGATGGGAATCATGGTGGCATTCTCTCCTGTTGGAGTGCTCAACGTCACGCTTTTGCCGGACTTTAGGGCAAGTGTGACTTTTTTGGCAATTCCCGCCGAATGCCCCCCTTATCGCCCCAGTTCGGCGCGCACCAGCAGGTCGAGCTGCCGACGCATGTCTTGCTGCGCGCGGGCGAATGCCGGCGTCTCCAGCCCCTCGCTCAGGGCGCTGATGAGGCGCTGGTAGGCCAGGTGCAGCGGCCCGCCCTCCAGCCCCTCCACCTCGATGTAATGGTGCAACGCGGTGGCGGCGCGTGCCGCGAGCGGCAGCGCGTCGGGCCAGGGCGTCATATAGGCCAGCCGCTGCTCCCACAACAGATGAGCCGCGTAGATGCCCAGGGCCGTGCGGGGATGATCGCGGTTGATCGTCAGATGAAATCCGCGCACCCAGTCCACCACCGCGTCGGCGGGCATGGGGCGAGCCAGCCCGTAGCCCTGCCCGGCGTCGGCCTGCAGAATGATGGCCGCCTCCACCAGCCCGGCCGACTCCAGCCCTTCGACCACGACGGTGCTGCCCAGATCGTGCGCCAGCCGGGTGAGATGCTGGATGAAATCGAGCGCCCGGCGCGGCGCCTTGCCCAGCCCGCCCAGCAGGCCCTGGTCGATCTTCACCTCGTCGAACGGAAAGCTGTCGAGCCGCAGCAGCGAGCTGTAGCCTGAGCCGAGATCGTCTTCGGCCAGACGCACGCCGGTGGCACGAAACCGCGCCAAGAGCGCGTCGCGCCGCTCCGAAATGTCGAGATCGCTGCTTTCCAGCAATTCCAGGGTGAGGCGGCGCGGATCGAGCGCATGGCTGCGCAGCAGTTGCTCCGCCCGCTCCACATAACGCGGATCGCTCAGCGCCACGGGTGGCATGTTCACCGACACATCGAGATCGATACCCTGCTGCGCCCAGCGCTGCCGGGCATGCAAGGCCTGCTCCAGGCCCAGACTGAACAAGCGCCACATATCGAGCGCGCCCAGCACAGGCAGAAACTCACCCGGCGCGATCAGCTCGCCGCCATCGCGCCGCTGCAGCCGCGCGAGCGCCTCGAATTTCTCGGGCCGACCCGTCTTGAGGTTGACCACGGGCTGATACCGCATCTGCAGGCCCGAATGATCGAGCAGATCGACATAGAATTGCCGCCGCGCGTAAGGCACCACGCCCGAAGGACTGTGCGCATAACGGGCAAACGCCAAGCCCAGCACCTTTTGCAGATGCTCGACGAACACCCGGCGCGTCGAACTGGTGAAAAAGCCGGGATAGCTGCTGTAAAGATCCATCAGCGCAATGGGCTGGCCTGAGGCGTCGAGAATGGGAATGGACACGGCGCTGCGCACTCCCAGCTCGTCCGCCACATCCTTCCAGGGCAGGATCGCCGGATCGCAGGCATACGACGCGGTGTATTGCACCTCGCGGCTGCGCCAGGCGCGGCCCGAGACGCCCAAGCCTTCCGCCGCATCGCCGCGCACCGTGGTGAACGCGGCTTCGCCCGAGTCGATGCGGTCGAGGTAGAGCGACTTGAAGCGGCTGCCGAAGGCGTGTTCGAACTGCACCACGCCTGCCGCATCGGGCCGCCCAATCGTGCCCGCCAGCACACCCTCGATGTTTTCCAGCGCGCCGAGCACGGCGCGCAACAGATCGCTGAGGGTGTGCGCCGTGAGAATGGCCGCGTCGATGCGAACCAGCGCCGCGTCGAACTGCCGGACGATGTCTTCATGCCCCTCGATCTGCCACTGCAACTCATCCTGCAGTCGGGTGATGAAGTAGCGCAGCAAAGCCGCCCGCTCCGACGGCTCGACCCACGCCGCAAAGTGACCGATCAGCAAGCGGGTGTATAGCCCGTAAGCCTCGACCAGCCACGACGCATCGAGCCCGATGAGCGCGTGCACTCGCCCCACATGCCGCGCCACCCGCACCGAAGCTTCGCTGCTGCCGACAAACAGACTGCGCAGATGGCGCTCCTGGTTGCTGCGCAGGCGCGAAAACTCGGTCTCCGACAACAACTTGAGCACGCGCGAAAACCGGGTCTGCTTGAGCAGCTCGTCGTAGAACTGCCGGATGAAAGCCTCGACCACCCCATTGAGATCGGGCTGCACTGCCGCCAGCAGCGCACGCAAGGCCGCCTGCTGCTCGGCGGGCGCTGGCGGCTCGGCTGAGATATTCAATTTTTCAAACATGGGGCGCCATGCTATTGATCGATGCCAAGGGCAGGCAAGCGAAACATTCGATCCTGTTGACCTGAAACAAGTCCGCCTCGATTTCCATTGCCGCGCCGCCAAAGCGATTCAAGTTCCCGCCCCGCGTGCCGTTACTTCAAACGCAAGACAAAACCATTACGAGGCCCACCTTGAAATTCCTGGTTGTTGACGACTTTCCCACCATGCGCCGCATCGTGCGCGGCCTGCTGATGCAGACCGGCTATGTGACCGGCAATATCGACGAGGCGGAAAACGGCGAAGAAGCCTGGCGTCGGCTGCAGGCCGGCGGTATCGAGTTCGTCGTCACCGACTGGAATATGCCGGTGATGCAGGGCATCGACCTGCTCAAACACATCCGCGCCAGCGACAACCCCGCCATCCGCAGCCTGCCGGTGCTCATGGTCACGGCCGAAGCCAAGAAAGAAAACATCATCGCCGCCGCGCAGGCGGGGGTGAACGGCTACATCGTCAAGCCCTTCACCGCACAGACGCTCAAAGAAAAGCTCGACGCCATCATGGCGCGCCTCAACGCGGCGGCGGGAGCGGCCCAATGAGTCTCGACCACGCCGCCACCGCGCAGACGCCGCAGCCCGCGGCCGCTTCCAGCGCCCTGCACAAGCTCACCGAGGCCGACGCCCTGTTGCATGAAGGCGTGCGCCGCATCATGGCAGCCTCCAGCGATCTGCCCGAGGCCAGCCATCCGCTCGAAGAAGCGCTGCGCCTGACCGAAACCCAGGCCATGTCCACGCTCGAAGCGGTGGAAAACGGTTTCACCGAAATCGCCGCCATCCGCGCCACGCATGGCGGTTTCATCGACGAGCGCCTCGACCGCCTGGAACAACAGTTCCACACCATTCTCGCCAGCCAGCAGGGGCAGGATCTCGCCGGGCAGCGGTTGAAAAAAACCATCCATCTGCTGCAGGCGGTGGAGCAGCGCATCCGTGCCGCCGTCGAGCAACTCGGCCCGTACCTTCAACCCGCGGCCACTCCCGAGGCTTCGGCCCCGGCGGCCGACAGCGCCGCGCCGCTCAACGGAGTTCCCACCTACGCCGGACCCTCCTTTGCCCAGGATGACGTGGACGCCCTGCTGCGCGACCTCGGCATCTGAAACCTTCCGCCCCACCATCATGGACAACGACATCCTGCTGGAATTTCTCGCCGAATCGCGCGAGCTGCTGAGCCAGGCCCAAGACCAGTTACTGCGGCTGGAATCCCAGCCCGACGACAGCGAAGCGCTCAGCGCCATCTTCCGCGCCTTCCACACCCTCAAGGGCGGCGCCGGTTTTCTCGAAGCGCAGAACATGGTGGACTGGTGCCACCACCTCGAAGACCTGTTCGACAAAATGCGCAGCGGCAAGCTGCGCGCCACCGCGCCGATGATCGACGCCATCCTGCGTGCCACCGACGTCATCACCTCCATGCTCGACGGCATGGCTCGCGGCGAAAATCCCCCCCCCGGCCCGGCCGCATTGGGCGCAGACATCCAGGCTTTCGCCCGCGGCGAAACGCCCGCGCTGCCTGAAGTGGCCAAGGATGCAACCAATAAAGCGGCCAAGTCGCCTCCCCCCGCCGAGGTCGTGCGCGAAGGCCTCTGGGTCACGCAGACCGAACGCGACAGCGGCAGCACCGGGCTGTTTGCCGAACGCCGCACCGCCGACGCCGAGCCCACTTCCCCCGCCTCCGCAAACGGCGACTCCATCACCCAAGACGAATTCGAGCGCGTGCTCGACGACCTCTATGGCGCAGGCCAGGCGCCGGGCGCGGCACCTGCTGGCGCCGTTGCGACACCGGCCAGCCATACCGCTGACGAGATCACCCAGGACGAATTCGAGCGCGTGCTCGACCAGATTCACGGCGCAGGTCACGCCCCAGGCCAGGCCAGCGCGCCAGCGCCCGAAGTTGCGCAAAAATCCGAGCAAAAAGCCGCGCAAAAAACCGAGCCCGCCGCACCAGCGGCACGCTCGGCCAACGGCAGCGCCACCGAAGAAACCTCCATCCGCGTCGATTCCACCCGCCTCGACCAGGCGATGAACCAGGTCGGCGAACTCGTGCTGCTGCGCAACCGACTCAGCGCCGCCGTGGCCCGCATGGCGCAGGAAGACGAAGCCCTGGCCCGGCTGGCGCGCGAAACCGATCTCGCCGTCAACGACCTGCAAAACACCGTCATGCGCCTGCGCATGCAGCCGTGCAAACGCCTGTTCCAAAGCCTGCCCCGGGTGGTGCGCGACGCCTCGCGCAGCCTGGGTAAAAAGGTGCGGCTGGACATCGAGGGCGAAGACGTGGAAATCGACAAGACCGTGGTCGATGCGCTCTCCGGCCCGCTCATTCACCTGGTGCGCAACGCGCTCGACCACGGCATCGAAGAGCCTGAGGTACGCCGTCAGGCCGGCAAGCCCGAGGAGGCCGTGCTGCGCGTGCTCGCCCGCCATCTCGGCGACAAGGTGCAGATTCAGGTGGGCGACGATGGTCGCGGCATGAATGCACAAAAAATCATGCAGCACGCCATTTCCAAAGGCGTCATTACCGCGCAGGAAGCCGCGCGACTGTCTGAGCGCGAGATGCTCGAACTCATCTTTCTGCCCGGCTTCTCCACCAAAGAGCAGGTCAGCGAACTCTCCGGCCGCGGCGTCGGCATGGATGTGGTGCGCTCCACCGTCGCCTCGCTGCGCGGCCGCATCGACATCGACACCACGCTGGGCAAGGGCAGCACCCTCACGCTGGAGTTGCCGCTCACCATGGCCGTGCTGCCGGTGCTGTATTTCCGCCTGCGGCGGGAAACCTACGCCCTGCCGGTGGCGGCCATAGAAAACCTGCTCGCCATCGACCCCGAGCAGGTGCACTCCATCTCCGGTCGGCTGATGGTGCAGGTCGATGGCAACCGCGTCGTGCCCTACATCGATCTCGGCCAACTGCTGCAAGACCGCCCGATCGAGCTGCTCAAAGACCAGAGCGAAGGCATTCTCATCGAGCAGGGGCTGCTGGTGGTTTCCGAGGCCATGGGCACCGAAGACTCGGTGGTCAAACCGCTGGACATCTCCACCAACGACACCCTCTACCAAGGCGCCACCATCTCGGGCAACGGCGAGGTGGTGCTCATTCTCGACGGCGCCGCGCTGGCCCGGGTGCAACGCAAGAGCTGACCCATCATGGACGACCAATCTCTCGACACCCTGCGCCGCGACTTCATCGCCGTGGCTGATGCCACCTACGCCTTTCAGGGGGCTCTGAAAAAACGCCTGCGCGAAATCGACCGCAAAGCGCTCAACGCCCAGGTGCTGGTCAAGCGCCACGGCAAGGAACTCGCCGGCTACGGCGTGGTGGCGCAGGCTTTCCGCGAAGGCGCGCAGGCCATGCAGACCTCCGCCGAACAGGTGCAAAAGCTCATCAACCCGTTGATGCTGCACTTCATGGAAACCCTGCGCGATGCGCAGCAGATGGAAAGTCTGCGCAACATTCACAACGCCGCCACCGCGCATTGCCCCTCACTGGCCGAGCGCATGCGCCAGCACGCCGACATGCAGGATCGCCACGCCGCTGGCAGCCGCCGCGCCGGTCTGGCGCTCAACTCGGCGCTCGACCGCTTTCAGTCCGTCATAGCCGAGCTCGACTATGTGGTGGTCAATGGCCGCATCGAAGCGGCGTTGAAAGGCACGGTCAGCGCGCCGCTGGCGCAGGTTTCGCTGGAAATGGATCGGTCTGTGAGCGGCGTGCAGGAATTGCTGCGCACCTATCGCGAACAAATTGAAAGGATCATCGAATGAAATCGCTGCAATTTTTCAGCCAGGGTAACCACCACTGGAACATCATCTACGACCAGGACGAGCGCCGCGTCATCGACTCCAACGTCTACGCCTTGAGCGTGGACGACCAAACCCTCATCCTCGATCCGGGCGGATTCGAGATCTTCCCGCAGGTGTTCAGCGCCCTGGTCGAAGTGGCCCCTCCCGGCTCGCTCAAAGCCGCCTTCGTCAGCCATCAAGACCCCGACATCGCCTCCAGCCTGCCGCTGTGGAACGCCTGCAGCCCGACCATCGCCTGGTATGTGCCCAAGCTGTGGAGCGGCTTCATCCGCCATTACGGCGCGCTCGACGCCGATCTGCGCGACATTCCCGATGAAGGCGGCGAAATGACTCTGGGCTCCGCCCGGCTGCAGTTCGTCCCTGCGCATTACCTGCACTCTTCGGCGAACTTCCACGTCTATGACGCCTTCGCCAAAGTGCTGTTCTGCGGCGATGTGGGCGCGGCGCTGCTGCCCGCCGGTCATGCGCCCTTCGTCGATCGCCGCAACATCGAATCACCCGCCGCGTTCGACGAGCACATCAAGTCCGCCGAGTATTTCCATAAACGCTGGATGCCGTCGATGGCCGCCAAGCGTAATTGGTGCGAGCGTGTCTCGAAAATGGACATCGATTTTCTCGCCCCGCAGCATGGCGCCATTTATACCGGCCAGAACGTCAAGCGCTTCATTGACTGGTTCGACGCGCTCAAGGTCGGCTCGGCCATCGAGTAAGCCCGCCCCCCATCTCACCCTAATCTCTCTCGTCACCATCATGGACGCCACCGCCCTCCACTATCTGCAACAAGCTCTGGAACCGCTCGACAGCCTGGAAATGCTGGCCGAGGCCGACGCCGCCATGGAAAACCCCGTGTTCTACATGAACCGCACCGCGCGCGAAACCATGGAGCGGTTTCACACCACTCTCAACGGAGCCCTGCGCGGCGCCGACGTGCGCAACGCCCTGCACCATTCCATTCACCAGTTCCACAAAGACCCGGAGCGCATCCGCGCCATCCTGCGGCGTCTGGCCGACGGCAGCCTGGACAAGCATGTGCAGGAGATGGCCGTGGGCAAAGTGGTGTTCTCGCTGGTGTTCGTTGCGGTGCGCAATCCGGAAGGCCAGGTCATCGCCTTTCACGCCAGCTGGCGTGATGTGTCGCATCTCAAAGACGTCAGCGCTGTGAGCGACCGGCTCAAGGAAGTGGTCAGCACCCTCAACGGCGCGGCCGGAGACATCGGCCAGTCCATGACCTCGGTGGATACCGCCATTGGCAATGTGGGCCGCGCCATCAACGGCAACGGCGCCGCAGTCGCGCACCTGCAAGAACAGGTCAACGCCATCAGCGCCATCGTGCGCAATATCCGCGAAATCTCTTACCAGACCAATCTGCTCGCGCTCAACGCCGCCATCGAGGCCGCCAGAGCCGGCGAGCATGGCCGCGGCTTTGCCGTGGTCGCCGACGAAGTGCGCAATCTGGCGCGCCGGGTACAGGTCGCCACCGCCGAGGTGGAGGAAAACACCACCGCCATCGGGCAGCAGGCCCACGACATCGCCACCACCAGCGCCAATTCGGGCAAGGAGCTCGATCTGGTGCAGTCGGTCGTGGTGCGCATGAACAATCAGGTCAGCAATATGCAGACCAGCGCCACGCGCATGATGCTGCAGTCGTCGCAGGAAGATCACAAAGACTTTGTCAATCACATTCTGGCCGAAGCCTCGAAAGACAAACAGGCCCAGCTGCCCACGGAAGTCACCGACCACCACAACTGCCGCCTGGGCAAGTGGTATGACAGCCAGGGCGTGGCGACTTTTGGCGGCCTCTCCGCCTTCCGCGCGCTCGAAGCGCCGCATGCGCAGATTCACGCCACCGCGAAGCAACTGCTCGAAGCGGTGCACGGCGGTCAGCGCGATCAGGTGGCGCGCTTATCCAGCTCACTCAGCGATCAAGAAGATCTGATCATCGACCGCCTGCAAGCGCTCAGCGATGCCATCGAGAGCCAGAGCAAGGTCGGCTGAAGCCCTGCCCGACCCGACAACCGGAGACAGTCAGTGGAACCCGACAGCCCCGACATGGCAACCATCGTGGATGCGGACGCATCCTCCCCCTCCCAACCTCCCCCACTGAGTGGAGGAGGAGGCAACCAGGCTCCCTCTCCACAGGGTGGGGATGGTTGGGGTGGGGAGGGTGGCCGTGAGAAAAAACAAACGTCAGTCAACACCGGAGCTCAAGTCCCCCCCGGCGGGCTGCTTGAGCGCGTGCGCGAAGACCGCGAACGGGTGCTGCAAGCCGTGCTCGATTTGCTCAGCGGCAAGGGCGAAGCCGCGCTGCGCGACATCGATCTGATCGACGCCGACGATTGGGCGCGCAAGCTCGGCGGCGTGCGGCAGATGTTGCTGCACGGCGTGGACGCGCTGCGCACCACCACCCAGTCGCTCGCGTTCGCAGAAAGCCGCACCGCCGGTTTCGATCACGACATCCACGGCCTGTCGCAGCGGGTGGGCGATATGGCGGCGCGGCTGCAAGGCGCAGCCCTGCAAACCCACACCGCGCAAACCCAGCTCGACGATTTGCGCAGCCGGGTCGACGCCACCACTGAATCGGTCGAGCACAGTGAAAAATCCATTTCCACCACGCTTGAAGAAGTGGCCGATGTGTCGCGTTTCATTTCCAACACCGAAGCCAAGCTCACCGGCTTTGTCGATGCCGTGCGCTCAGTCGAGACGCTCACTGCGGGCATCAGCGAAATCGCCTCGCAGACCAATCTGCTGGCGCTCAACGCCGCCATCGAGGCCGCCAGAGCTGGCGAACACGGGCGCGGCTTTGCCGTGGTCGCCGACGAGGTGCGCAATCTGGCGCGCAAAACCGCCCGCATCACCCATGAAATCGAAGACCTCACCCACAATCTGCGCGACCAGTCGTCCGATGTCGGGGTGGATATGGCTCGCTCGGTGCAACGGGTGCAGCGTGTCGGCGCCTTGGTCACCAACACCGGCGAAACGCTGGTTGAGGTCAAGAGCATGCTCGGCAAGGTACGCACCGTCACGACCGAGCAGACCGCTCTGATGCGCCAACTGGTCAGCGACGCCGACCGCCAGCGCCTGGATGCCGAACAGGCCGCCGAGCTGATGCAACTGCTGGTCAAGCGCTTCGAGGCCATGATGACCCTCATCCGCACCTCACGCGAACAGCTCAAGACCGGCGTCACCGCAGTGTCGAAGTGGCTTGACCCCGCCGTCACCCTGCGCGTCTCGCTGGCCATGCACTACCAGTGGATCGGCCAGTTGCTCACCGCGGCGCAGAAGCAAGAGAAGATCGACATGGATGTGTCGAACTTCCACGGCTGCTTCTTCGGCAAGTGGTACTACGGCGCGGGGGCCAGCTACTTTGGCAGCGACGCGGGCTTTGTCGGCGTCGATTCCGTTCACGAGGACGTGCACCGCACCGGCCAGGCACTGGTCGAAGCCATCCGCACCGACAACACCGCCCGCACCACCGAGCTGGCCACCCGGCTGGAAGCCTTGAGCGACACCATCACCGACCGTCTGGAAGCGCTGATGCGCCAGATTCCCTGATTCATTCATTGCAGCCCACAGGACCCCACCATGAATTCCAACGTCTTGCAAGAAGTCGACGAGCGTTCCAACCTCGCTGGCACCAATAAATTCGAACTGCTGCTGTTTCGCCTTGGCGAAGAGCCGCAATCGTCGCGGCGCGAGCTGTTCGGCATCAATGTGTTCAAGGTGCGCGAGGCGCTGGTGATGCCCCAGGTCACCGTCATGCCCGGTGCACCCAAGCATGTGCTGG
Organism: Thiomonas sp. UBA7699; assembly: GCF_002482605.1. Classification (NCBI taxonomy): domain Bacteria; kingdom Pseudomonadati; phylum Pseudomonadota; class Betaproteobacteria; order Burkholderiales; genus Thiomonas; species Thiomonas sp. UBA7699. The sequence goes on from NZ_DLGH01000029.1 coordinate 46,292, forward strand.
GCGTGGCCAATATCCGCGGGCAGATCATCCCCGTCATCGACCTGCCGGCCGTGGTCGGCTGCGTGCCCAAGACCGGGCTGAACATTCTGGTGGTCACCGAGTACGAGCGCTCGGTGCAGGGTTTCGCGGTGGAAGAGGTTGAAGAAATCGTGCGGCTGGAATGGAGCAAGGTGCTGTCGGCCGAGGCCAATGCCGTAGGCGGCATGGTCACCAGCATCGCCCGCCTGGAAGACGATCAGACCACCCGGCTGGCGCTGGTGCTCGATGTGGAAAAGGTGCTGCGCGACGTGCTGCCCTCACGCGTGCATGAGGTGAAAGACACCCACAATATGGGCCCGGCGCTGGGGCTGAAGCCCGGCGCGGTCATTCTCACGGCTGACGACTCCTATGTGGCCCGTGCGCAGATCGAGAAGGCCTTGCAGGCACTGCACGCGCCCTTCGTCAGCACCAAAACCGGCAAGGAAGCCTGGGAGCGCCTGCAAACCCTGGCGAACGAGGCGCGCGCCGAGGGCAAGCGCATCGAAGACAAGGTGCAACTCGTGCTCACCGACCTGGAAATGCCCGAGATGGACGGCTTCACCCTCACCCGCCACATCAAGCAGGACGAGCGCTTCAAGAACATTCCGGTGGTCATCCACTCCTCGCTGTCGGGCTCGGCCAATGAGGACCATGCCCGCAGCGTGGGCGCCGATGCCTATGTGGCGAAGTTCGTCGCCGACGAATTGGCGCAGACCATTCGCAAGGCGATTGCCGCGCACGCCTGAACGCCATCATTTTTTCATTCAAGCGGATTGACCGATGGATACCACGCCCACCCCATCCCCAGCAGAAACCAGCAGCAGCTCCCCGGCGGAATTTCTGCAGCACTTGCTCACCCAGCGCCCGGTGGACCTGCGGCAAGCGGCGCCCCAAGGCTGCGGCGTGGGCCTGGACGAATTCCTCGCCCTGGTCACGCATCTGGTCGATACCACCACGCACAACGCCACCGGGGTGGCCTACGGCATTGCGCGCATCAGCTTCGAAGCGCGCACCGCTACGCAGGACGCGCAAAGGCATGCGAAGGAGCAGACCGAGCGCATCGGCGCCATGGGCGAAAGCCTGGAAACCTTCATCCGCGGCATCGTCGGGGTGCAGGGCCAGACCGAGGCGTTGCGGGCCGATTCGCAAAGTATCACCCTGCTCAGCACGCGCGGCGCGCGCGAGGCGCATGAGGCCAATGCGGTGTTCGAGCAACTGGCGCAGACCACGAGCCAGAACCAGACCGAAATTCAGGCGCTCGGCAAAGGCTTTGCGCAAGTCACCGCGGTCACGCAGGTCATCAAGGACATCGCGCAAAAAACCAGCCTGCTGGCGCTCAACGCCAATATCGAAGCCGCCCGCGTGGGCGAGGCTGGACGCGGCTTTGCCGTGGTGGCCGAAGAAATCCGCAAGCTGGCGATGAACACGCAGCAATCGGTGCAGAGCATCGCCACCTTCGCCGCCGAAGTCAGCCGCAGCCTGCAGGTGGTCACGCAATCGACCAGGCAGTTCGCCGCGCAGATGGACAACGGCAAAGCGCTGGCCACAGCCATGTCGGCCAATTTCCAGGACATCGCCCGCAACATTGAGGCGATGAATTCCGGCGTGAACAAGGTTTACACCCAACTCGGTCACGAGGTGGACGCCGTGCGCACCATTAGCGGCCAGTTCGCCGCACTGTCCAGCACGGTACAGGCCAGCGCCAACCAGACCATTGCCACCAGTGAGCGCATCGCCGACGAAGTGCAGCAGTCGCTCAACGCCAGCCAGACCTTGTTCGAAGCGGCCACGCAATTCGTCACCGCCTCGAAAACCAGCCAGGTGATGCGCGACCTCGACGCCGTTTGCAAAGAGATCGAGACCGCACTCGCTCAGGCGCTGGCCAGCGGCGCGCTCACCGAGCAGGCGCTGTGGGACGAACAGTACGAGCCGGTGCCCGGAACCAAGCCGCAGAAATTCCGCACCCGCTTCACCGAGTTCATCAAAAGCCGCATCCAGCCCATCGAGGACGCCTGGCTGGGCAAGAGCGAGCAATACCGCTTTGCGCTGCTGGTGGACCGCAACGGCTACGCCGCGGCGCACAACAGCGTGTTCGATCGCCCGCTGACTGGCGACTACGCCACCGATCTGGCGGGTAACCGCTCCATGCGACTGTTCAACGATCCGGTGGGTCTGGCCGCCGCGCAAAACACCAATCCCTATCTGCTGCAGGTCTATGCCCGCGATACCGGCGAGATCATGCAGGAGCTGTCGCGCCCGGTGAGCGTGGGCGGCCGTCATTGGGGCGCCGTGCGGCTGGCGTTCGTTTGAAGTCTGTCATCTGACCCTTCCTGCGCTTTGTCATTTTTTACACCGTTGCCGATCATTCCGCAGACAGTCTGGATGATGCCTGCCCGCGAGGTGTTGTAATGCCGGGCTGTATTTTTCGATTCATGGCATGCCTCACAACATCCGTTTCCAGACCGACCGACGCCGCATCCTGATTGCGGTGCTCATTGCCAATTTATTGCTGGCTGCGGCCGTTGGCGTGGTGCTCTGGGTGAGCTGGGATCGCAACCGCAACGGCATCGAGCAGATTCTGCAAAGCGAGGCCGCGTTCTGGGCCGACGCGATGAATCAGCGCTACGACCAGCTTCAGGCCACTTGCACCGTGGCGCAGCGGCAGCTTCACGACAACCCCGATCTGCTGCAGCAGCCGGGGCCGTGGCTGAGCGAAATGAACGCGCTGATGCCTTTCATCGACGGCGTTTCCCTGGTCGCGCCGACCGGCGATGTGCTGGCGCTTGCACCGAGTCGCGCAATCCCGCCGCAGGCGCGTGCGGCCATTTCCGCGTCGCCGGGGTTTGCTCAGACCTTGTCCACACCGGGGCGGATTCGCATTGGGCTGCCGCAGCCCGATCCGCTGGCACCAGAGCAGCGCATCACCCCGGCCCGCTGCGCGCTGACCTTGCACAAAGGCGCGCCTCGTCCCGAGGTCATGCTGATTTTCGACGTGGGCCTGCAGCGAGCGCTGCAAAATCTGCAGCACACTTTGTCGAGTTTCAACGGCAAGGGCCGCTGGGTGCCGGCGGTGGGCCTGTTGCGCAGTGACGGCTATTTACTCGCGCGGCTGCCTGCGCCGCTGCCGCAAATCCAGCCCTCGCTCAAGAATGCACCCGCGCGCGGGGTGCTCGCACGCGAAATTGCCGCGCATCCCGAGCAAACGCACGGGGTTTTCCTCGGGCCGGTGCAGGCGGCGGGCGGCGCTCAGCTCCTGGGCGCGTGGCAACGCCTGGGGGCGCATTCGGTCGTCGCCTTCACCAGCCTGCCGGCCAGCGCGCTCACCGCGCTGTGGTGGCGTCAGACCTGGCCGATGCTGACGGGCTGGGCGATGTTGCTGCTGATGCAACTGCTCGGCGGCTTGCTGATCAACCGCAGTCTGGAGCGCCAGCACCGGCTGGCGCAGATCAATGCCGCATTGGCGCAGGCCAGCCAGGTCGTGGCCGAAGCCCCGGATGAGGCCACGCTGTTCCAGCACATTTGCGACATCAGCGCCGACGCCGGAGGCATGCAACTGGTCTGGATCGGTCAGCCCGATGTCGGCGGGCAGGCCAAGGTGCTCGCTGCCGCTGGAAAGACCGCCTATCTCGACGGAATGCCGCTGTCCATCCATGCCGATCAGATCAGCGGCCAGGGGCCGTTTGGCAAGGTTTGGCGCGACGCTGCGCCCCTTTATGTGCAAGGCAAAGACTCCGCCCAACTGCTGGTGCCGTGGGCGGGGCGCATGAAGCAGTTCGGCCTGCGCACCATGGCCGCCTTGCCGGTGCTGCGGCAGGACCGGCTCTACGCGGTGTTCAGCATTTACCGCGACAGCCGCGCGCGCATCACCCGAGACCAACGCAATCTGCTCGAAGAACTCGCGCGCAGCCTGGGCCGCGGACTCGATCGTCTGCAACTGGCCGAGGCCGAACGCAAAGAGCGCGAGAGCCGCCAGCGCCAGCAGGAACTGGTGCGCGGAGTGATGGCGCAGATCGACATTTTGATCAGCGCGCGCAACGACGCCGAAGTGCTGGAGAGCGCCTGCACCCGCCTGCTCGAAACCGGCTTGTTCGCCGCCGTATGGGTCGCCCAGCCCGATGTGCACGAGCGCGTGCGCCCGCTCGCTGCCGGGGGGAATGCGCTGGACACGCTGTCCGCCCAATCGCCGCCGCTCTTGGTCAGCTCCACCCAAACCCACGCCCTGGCCCGCGCCTGGCACACCTCGGAAGAATCGCAAGAGACCGACCCGCACTCGCCCCTGCTGCAACCCTGGGCCGAGTACGCCCTGCCGGGCTGGCAACCGCTTGCCCTGGCCTTGCCGCTGCGCCGCAACGGCGGGCGCTGGGCGGCGCTGGTGCTGGTGCTGTTCAACGGCGACGATCTGGACGAAGGCCTGCACGGCCTGTTGCGCCGGGTGGGCAAACTGATCGAGCAGGCGCTGGGCGAAATCGACCTCAAGGCCGATCTGGAAGCCGAGCAGGCGCAGCAACGCCACCTCGCCCGCCACGACGCCCTGACCGGCCTGCCCAACCGCCTCGCCCTCGAACACCACCTGCCGCTGGCCATGGCCCGGGCCCGCCGCCACAAAAATTTGCTGGTCGTGGGCGTGATGGATCTCGATGATTTCAAGCCGGTCAACGACACCCACGGCCACGCCGCGGGCGACCAGCTTCTGCGTCAATTGGGCGAGCGCCTCAGGGCCGCCGTGCGCGAGACCGATCTGGTCGCGCGGCTGGGCGGCGACGAGTTCGTGCTGGTGCTCGAAGGCGTGGCGCAGGCCAGCGATCTGCCCATCGTGCTCGACCGCATTCACGGCGCCGTCGAAACGCCGTTCGACCTCGGCGACGGCGTGCTGGCCAAGGTGGGCATGAGCCTGGGCGTGACGCTTTACCCGGCCGACGAGGCGCAGGCCGAGGTGCTGCTGCGCCACGCCGATGCCGCGCTTTACGCCAGCAAGGCGCACAAGGCCGACCGCACCAGTTGGTGGCAGGTCTGGGGCGATGGCCTGGAGCAGGCCGCCGACAAACCCGCCGACTTGCCCATTCATGTCGATCCCTACGGCGAAACCGCCCACCGCCTGCTCGGCCTGATTGGCGAGCTGCTGGAGCGCAACGCCGAGGCCTTCGTCGAGCGCTTCTATTCCACCCTGGGCCAAGACCCGGAATCGGCCGCGCTGCTCGCCGCCCTCTCTGCGGAGGAGGCCGCCCATTTGCGCAGCCGGCAGCATGCCCGCTTGCTGCAAATCCTTCGCCCTGATCTATCGGCCGAAACCCATCAGGAACAAGCGCGGCACACCGGCGCGATTCACGCGCTGGTGGGAGTCAGCACCGGGGCGCTGGTCAACAGTTTTGGCTGGTATCTGCAAAGCCTGCACAACTTGCTGGGCGAAGCCCCGGTACGCAGCGCCGATCGCGCCCTGCTGGCTCAGGTCACCACCGCGCGCATGCAGCGCGAGCTGCAATGGCAAAGCGATGGGGCGCAGGCGCAGCGCGAGCAATATCAGCAGATGCTGTTCGGGCTGGAGCAGATGCAGCCCGAACTGACCCAATGGGCCGATCTGGCTCACACCGTGCTCGAATCAGTCACCGCCCTGCCCGGCATGGCGGCCACGGTGATCTACAAGCCCGACGCGCAGGGGCACTTCATCCCCGAGTTCACCGCGGGGGCGTTTGACGAATACTGGCAGGCGCTCGATGCGGTGGCCATGGCCAATCTCGACATCGACCCGCATAGCCCCTTCGGCCTCACCCCGCACCCGCGCTGCTGGCGCAGCGAGCAGATCGAAACCAACGCCAGCTATGTCACCGATCCGCGCATGGCGCCCTGGCGTGCGGTGGCGCACAGCGTCGGCGTGCGCAGTTCGGCCGCGGTGCCGGTGAAAGACAGCCGCGGTCGCATGCTCGCCGTCATGGGTCTGTACGGACGTTACCCCGGCCAGTTCGAAACGCAGAGCATGCACAGCTTCCTGCGCGGCATCGAACAACTCTTCGAACGCGGGCTTTACGGCCTGATGACCCGGCGCGAATCCGCCCCCATGCCCCTGCAGGACCGCCGCGCCTGGCGCCACCGCCTGTTCAGCGGCGGTCTGGAAATGCACTATCAGCCCCTGGTCGATCTGCACACGGGTGAGCCCACCGCCATGGAAGCGCTGGCCCGGTTGCGGCTCGAAGACGGGCGGCTGATCGGCCCCGGCCAGTTCCTGCCCTCGTTTGGCGCCTCCGAGCTCACCCGCCTGTTCACCCTCGGGCTGGAGCAGGCGCTGAACCAGCTAGCCCAATGGGATGCCGCGGGTCAGCGCCTCGATCTTTCCATCAACCTGCCGCTCGAAGTCTTGCTCATGCCCGAATGCGCCCGCTGGGTGGCCGACGCGCTGCGTGCCCGGCACATCGCGCCTGATCGGCTGCGGCTGGAAATTCTGGAAGACGCCGACTTCCAGAACGACGCCGAGCGCGACCGCGCGGTGCGCAGCCTGGCCGCCACCGGCGCGCGGCTGGTGATGGACGATCTGGGCAGCGGCTACAGCAGTCTGCTACGGCTGCGCACCCTACCCTTCCACACGGTGAAAATCGACCAGGGCCTGGTGCGGCAGATTCCCTCCGAAGCGCAAACCGAGGCAGACGGCATGATCGGCTTCATCGGCGCCCTGGTCCACATGACCCAGGCGCTCGGCCTAAAAGTGGTGGTCGAAGGCCTGGAAACCCCGGCGCTGGTGGAGGTGGCTGCGGTATTGGGCGCTGATTATGGTCAGGGTTACGCCCTGGCGCGGCCGATGGCCGCGGCCGACGTGCCCGCCTGGCTGCAAACCTTCCGCTGGCTCACCCAGGCCTCGTCACCCCAAACCCGCCTGGGCCAGCGCGCGCAGCAATGGGTGCGGGAAAATGCGGAACGCAACCGGGCCGACTGAAGTCGGCCCGCCCGCGCCAGAATGGCCGCTTGAAAAAATCGCCCAAAGCCGTCGAAAATCCGTCTTAATTTGTACGGCACATTGCCGTATTATTGAGCTAGAGGACAAATTCATGCCCGCTGCAATTTCTACTGCCCGTCTCGAAGCCCGAATCAGCACCGATCTGCATGCGATGCTCAAGCGCGCCGCCGAGCTTCAGGGGCGCACCATGACCGATTTCGTGGTGTCCGCCGTGCAGGACGCCGCGCAGCGCGCCATCGAACAAGCCGAAGTCATCCGTCTGTCTCTGGCCGATCAGGAATGTTTTGCGCAAGCGCTGCTGTCGCCACCCAAACCAGCCCCCGCCTTGGAGCGCGCTTTTAGCCGCCGCAGCAAGCTCTTGCGCGCTGAATGAGCGGCGCCCCGTTCCAGCTTGCGCCGCTCGATGCCGGGCATGATCGCGTCACCTTCAATAGTGATTCGGAGCCGCTGAACCGCTACCTGCGCGAACAAGTCACCCAGGACATTCGTCGCCGCATCGCTGCCTGTTTCGTGGCGCTGGCTGACGGGCAGCGCATCGCGGGCTACTACACCTTGGCCTCGGCAAGCCTGCTGCTGGCCGATCTTCCGGCGGGCACCGGCAAGAAGCTGCCGCGCTATCCCACCGTGCCTGCCGTTCGTATGGGCCGCTTGGCAATCGATCAGGCATTCAAGGGACAAGGTCTTGGCGGTGCGCTGTTGGCTGATGCGCTCGACCGCGCCGCCCGTTCGGAGATTGCCGCCTTTGCCCTGATGGTGGACGCCAAGGACGAGGCGGCAGCGGCTTTCTACCGGCATCACGGCTTCATCGCTTTGCCAGACTCGCCGCTGACCCTGTTCTTGCCGCTGGCGACCGTCCAGCGCTTTTGAAACGCGCCCCGACGTAATTTGCATTGCATTTTGTGAGGCGACGCCAGCGAGGCCAAAAACTTATCCGCGAAGCGCGAAGAATCGCAGCGCGCTCTTGGGCAGGCTGCCACCGGCCTTGGCACCATCGCAGGGCACGGCGAATTCCACCCGTTTGCGCCCCGCCTGCTTGGCCTGCAGCAGTGCGGCGTCCACGCGCTGATAGATCGCGGGGAAGTCTTCATCCGGGCACAGTTCGGCCACCCCGGCGCTGAAACTCAGGGGAATGCGCCGCCCCGCGCTGTCCTGCACCAGAGTCTGATCGCTGAACGCAACCAGCAGCCGCTGCACCACGACGAGCGACTGCTGCACCGGCGTGTCGGGCAGGAGGAGCATGAACTCCTCGCCCCCCATGCGCGCCACGCGGTCGCTGGGCCGGATCAGCCGTTTGGCCTGCGCCACCAGCGCCTTGAGCACGGCGTCGCCAGTATCGTGGCCGTGGGTGTCGTTCACCGCCTTGAAGTGATCGAGATCGAGCAGCGCCAGGGTGAGCGGCTGGCCCTGACGCACCACGCGCGACTGCATACGGGTGAACTCGGCGTCCAGCCCGCGGCGGTTGAGCGCGCCGGTGAGCGGGTCTTCCTGCAATTGCTGGCTGACCTGTTCCAGTTCGCCTTCGAGCGAGCGGATGCGCTCTTGCGCCGCCTGCGCCTGGCGCTGCGCCTCGGCCAGATGCACGCCGAGTTCGCCGCTGCGCTGTTGCATATTGCGGCTGTCGTCGAGCACATCCTGCACCAGATCGCGGATTTCGTCCCACTCGCGGCTGCTCTGCAATTGCTCCAGCCGGGCTTCCATGCGCTGGTTGTATTCGCCGCCCTCGGCGGCGTAGTCGCCCAGCTTGCGCACCAACAGATCGATCAGCGCCTTGGCGGTGTGATGCGCGTCGTCTTCGCTCTTGCGCAGCACGCTGTGGCGCACCAGCAAATCGCGCACGGCGTTCTGCGCCGATTCGATGCGCTCGGGGACCAGCGGCGCCTGCAATTGCTCGCGAATCGCCGTGGCCTGCACGCCTACCCAGGCCTGCGGCACCAGATCGCCGAGATGATCGAGCAACAGCCGCGCGAGTTCAATCAAGCCGTTGCGCACCGCGTCTTCGGTGGTTTGCTCGCGGTCGATGGCCAGCCAGACTTCGCGCGCCTGCGTGCCCAGGTCGGCCGCCTGTTCGGCATTTTCCGCCGCCGCCATCAGCTCACGCAGCAGACGCTGCGCGGTGTCGTGCGCGCAAAAGGGGCGCACGCCAAATTTGAGGGTTTGCAGCCAAAGCTCGCGCCATTCGCTGCCTGCACGGCTCAAAGCGTCGTCGCGGGTTTCAATGGGGGTGGACGCGCTCTGACTGCCGCTGCGCGCGGGCAGCGCACTCCAGCGCTCTAGCAGTTGCTCCAACTCGCGCCACTGGGCCTGCGGCGTAGGCAAGGCGACGAGGCGGTCGAGTTGCTGGCGTTTTTGCAACTGGGTCAGCCCGCTTTGCGAGCGCTCCCATTGCTCCAGCAGCCGGGGCAGCGCACGGCCCCAATCCGGGCTTTCCGGCGAAGGCTCTGCGGACGGAAGCGCTGCGCCATTTTGCAGACCTTCAAAAACGCGGCGGTAGTTGTCCGGGGTGGGCTGCAGCTTGAGTTCGAGCAAGCGCTTGAGGGTGGCGCGCGCCTGGTCGGAAATGGTGGGCATGTGAATCCGGGTGAATGTGGTTTGGTTTGGTTTGGTTTGAATTGAATCGTATTGCAGCCGACTCAAGGCAAATGTAAATCCGGTGAGTCTTTGGGCTCGCCGCCCGCTTCCAGCCGCCAGAGCCAGGCGAGCAACTCCGCCACGGCGGTGTAGAGCGCCGGGGGAATTTGCGTGTCGAGATCGACCGCCATGAGCAGTTGCACCAACTGTGGCGACTCGTGCACATACACCCCCGCCTCCTTCGCACGATTGATGATGGCTTCGGCCACCAGACCCTGCCCCTTGGCGACGACTTCCGGCGCGCCCGCGGCATCGGCGTCATAACGCAGGGCGACGGCCTGCCGCAGTTCAGCGCGCTGCGGCGGCTTGGTTGGCCGCTCGGCACTCATTCGGTAGCTCCATCAGCAAACGAGCCAAGCTGCACGCCACCGATCTCCAGCCCGGCTGACTGCAGCGCCGCGCGCAATTGGGGCAGCGCCGCGTCGATGCGCTCCTGCGCCTGCGGGCTGCGCCGCAGCAGCAGATCGACGCGGTTGCCGTTGAGCTGCAGACGCGCCTGCACCGGGCCCAGCTGCGGCAGTTCAAGTTCGACCTGGGTGCTCCATGAGCGCTCGGCGGCCGCACCCTGACGACGGCTGCTGTCTTCGGGGTCGGGCCGCAGACTCCAGCGCGCGGTCTGACCGGGCCACAACAGCCCTTCCCAGACGATCTGCCCCTGCATCAGCGTCTGCAACTGCTGCTGCACCACCCCATGCAATTCAGCGGGCAGGCGTGCGGCCAATGCGGCCGGATCGCTCGCCGTCTGCGGCCCCGCCTGAACGGTCTGGTAAGCCGCCAGGGCCGCATGGCGCGGGGTGGGTGCAGTCTGTGTGAAGGGTATCGCCGCCGACGCTGGACTGGGCTGGGCGCTGGCCTCATGCCCCGCCTGGGCGGTGGATGCAGAAGAAGACGAAGGCGTTGCCGTGGCGGTTTGCAGCAAGGGCGAGAGCTTGCCCTGCGGCTGCGTCAGCAAGGTCGACAGGGGCTGCTGCCCCTGCGCCCAGGCGCCCAGATGGCTTTCGTAAAACAGGCCGCTGTTGCTCAGCGCGCTGGCCAGCAGTTGCGCGGCCTGCTGGGGCGGCTGGGCGGGGTTGGACCAGACCGGCGCGGCTGCGGCCGTCGCGGCGCGGGCGTCCGCGCCAAGGACGCTGGCATTCGCGCTGGCGCCCGCGGCGGTGTTCGCAGCAGAAGCGCTCGCAGACGCCTGCAGTTGTTGCAGCAGACCGAGCAACTGCCCCGGGCCGGACAACTGCGACTGGGCGGCTGCCTGCGCCGCCTGCTGCGGCGCGAGCAGAAATTGCGGCTGGCCGCCCTGCGATCCCAGGTAAATCAGCGGCAGGCGCGCGCCGACCTGGGGGGTGGCTCCGGGCAGAGTGGCGCTCACCAGGGCGTTACCCAGCCGCAGCAAAACCTGCGTTTGCAGCCGCCCACCCGCCGCCGCTGCCGCCAGATTGGCCGCAGCGGGCGTAGCGGTCTGCACCTGAACCACCTCGGCCTCGAACGCGGTGCCCGGAGCGGCGACAAACGCCGTCGGTTCGGTCCGGGCAGCGCTCGTCGCCCCGGCGGGCGCGGCCGACGGAACGCCGCCGAGGATTTGCGCCGGGCTCATCTAGTGTCAGACCGGCTCTTGGCGCAGGTGAATGATGAGCTCCGCCTCGGCCTCGCTCAGGCCGCAACGCTCGGCAATCTCGCGCACGGGCATGCCCTGGCGAGCCAGGGCGCGGACCTGCGCACCCACGGCATCGGTAGAAATCGCAGCGGCAGGTTCGTGGAGCACGGGCAGATCGGTGGGCTCGGCGGGGCTGGGTGCCGGGGAAGGTTCGGAGAACTGCGATGGCGTTGGAGTGGGAGGCGTTGCAGGCGCATCTGCGCGCGGCACCAGGGTGAACAGCGCCGAGGGCGGCGGGGTGGCAGCGTCGCGCTCGTGCTCCAGGGTTTGCACGCGAAGCAGCAAGCCATGAACCTCATCGCGCGTTGCCGCCAGCAGGTCGAGCATGCGCTTGAGGGTGAAGGTCAGTGCGATTTGCAGCGCCACGATCAGCGCGGCGAAAACGAGGAGGATGAGGGTCATAGTGGCGCGGGGGATCGGAGAAACGGTCAGAGGGCGGTCACATCCTCTTAAGCGCGGTCGTCGATATGCCGCCCCCGAGTGGCGTCGGGATCGGGCGTTTCGGTCGGGGCGGCGTCTGGCGCGGCGGGCGGCGCCGAGCCCGAAGGGGAACGGCCGGCGGACGGTTGGCGATCCGGGGAATCGCGCCGCCCCCGCCCACCGCCATCGGGTAGGCGCGAAGCCGGGTCGTAGGGGCTCACCGGGTTGATCGTCGCATCGTCCATCTTCACCTCCCGCCAGACTGTGCCGGATGCAGATCAGGCCTGCAGACTTCAGTGCGCAAAGTAGCTCTGCAGCCGACCTTCGATGATGCGGGGATTTTCGCCCTCGGCGATGGCCACCAGGCCGTCCACCTGCATCTCCTGCAATTTGGCGCGATTGTGCACGATGCTCTTGAGCTTGTTGGCCACCGGCAGGAAAAACAGATTGGCCGAGCCCACGCCATACACCGTGGCGACGAAGGCCACGGCAATGCCGCCGCCGAGCTTGCTGGGGTCGGCGAGGTTTTCCATCACGTGAATCAGGCCGAGCACCGCGCCCAAAATGCCCACCGTCGGGGCATAACCCCCCGAAGACTCATACACCTTGGCGGCCTGGTTGTCGTGGTGTTCGACGGCGCCGATTTCCTGCTCGAGGGTGGAGCGGATTTTTTCAGGATCGGTGCCGTCCACCAGCATCTGCAGCCCTTTTTTCACAAACGGATCGGGCACCGACTCGATCATGGCTTCGAGCGCGAGCAGACCGTTTTTACGCGCGGTGTCGCTCCATTCCAGAATCTGCTTGATCGTCTCCTGCGGATCACCTTTGGGCGGCAGCACGATCCACGGCAGCATCTTGAGCGAACGAATGAACACCTTGAGCGGGAACTGCAGCATGGTCGCGCCGGTGGTGCCTCCGATCACAATGAGAAAAGCCGTGCCCTGGATGATGGAGCTGATGTGCCCGCCTTCGAGCAGTTGCCCCAGCAGAATGGAGCCCAGCGCAACCACGACGCCGATGACGCTCAGAATGTCCATGAAAGATTCCCCGTCCCTGTATTGTTATGGCGCGGCGCGGTGGCCCGCACCGCTGGCTGAATGCTGATGCGCCTGCAGCCGCGCGCGCAGTCGCATCACCGCCTGCTTCATGAGCTGGCTGACCCGCGATTCGCTCACTTCGAGCACCCGGCCGATGTCTTTGAGCTGCAGGTCTTCCTGGTAATACAACGACAGCACCAGCTTCTCGCGCTCGGGCAGGTCGGCAATGGCGGCCTGCAGATCACGTTCGAGCTCGGCGTCCTGCAACAGTTCTTCGGGCAGCAGGCTGGCTTCGTCGGCCTTGCGGTCGGCGTAATCACCACCGTCGTCGTGCGTGAGGTCTTCGAGATAGACCAGTTGCATGCTGGTCTCGGCCAGCGCGTCGTAATACTCGGCCAGTTCCCAGCCCAGATGCGCGGCGAGTTCGCCGTCTTCCGGATGGCGCCCCAGACGCTGCGTAAGCAGTTGCTCGGCGCGCTCGATCTGGCGCTCTTTGGCACGGCTGCGGCGCGGCAGCCAGTCGAGCTTGCGCAGTTCGTCGTAAATCGCGCCACGAATGCGAATGGCGGCGTAGGTCGCGAACTGCGCGGGCGACTGCATTTCGCCGCGGTCGAGCGCGTCCCACAGGCCGATCATCCCGGCCTGTTCCAGATCGGAGAAATCGACCGAGGCCGGCAGTTGCGCCGCCATCTGGCCCGCGATTCGCCGCACCATGGGCAAATGCTTGCTCAGGCGCTCCTCGCGGGTTTCGGGGGCGGGATAGAGGCCGGGTTTCATCCGATCGGGAGCCGTGTCTACGGAGCAGCGCGCCCTCAGGCGGCCTGCTCTGCCCGCAGCCACTGCTGCATGAAAAATTCGATGCGACCGCTCGGCCCCTGTGGCAGCGGCCAGTTTTTCACCCGGGATGCCAAAGCGGCAAAGGCGACGGCGGACGCGCTCTGCGGCGCGGACTCGACCACGGCGCGCTGGCTACGCACCGCCGCACGCAGCGACGCGTCCAGCGGAATGCTGCCCACCAGATCGAGCGACACGTCGAGGTAGCGATCAGCCACGCCGGTGATCTTGGCGAACAGCGCCTGGCCCTCGCGCGCATCACGCACCATGTTGGGCAGCAGGTGAAAGCGTTTGAGGCCGTGTTGCTTGCTCAACACCTTGATAAGCGCGTAGGCGTCGGCCACCGAGGCGGGCTCGTTGTTCAGCACCACGATGAGGTCTTGCGCGGCGCGGCTGAAAGTGAGCACGTCGCCCGCGATGCCCGCGGCGCAGTCCACCAGCAAATAGTCGAGCGGAATGTCGAGCGTGCTCACCGCATCGATCAGCCGCGACTGGGTGGCGACGTCCAGCGAGGCCATGCCAGCCACACCGCTGGAAGCCGGCAGCACCAGAATGTCTTGCGGCCCGCGCACCAGCACGTCGCTGAGCTGCTTCTCGCCCGACAGCACATGGCTGATGTTGTAGCGCGGCGTGAGGCCGAGCAGGATGTCGATATTGCCCAGACCCAGGTCGGCGTCGAACACCATCACCCGCTGGCCGCTGCGCGCCAGGGTGATGGCCAGATTGGCGACCACATTGGTCTTGCCCACCCCGCCCTTGCCGCTGGCAACGGTGATGACCTTGGTCGGGGGGCGCTGCAGGCGGCGTAGTCCTTCGGCTTGATCCATGATGGCGTCTTTCTGTCGGGTCAAGCGGTACGGGCGGTTATCGCACCAACAGCGGCGGCGGCTAGCGGAGCAGGTGCGGAGTCGAAACGGGTCACGGGGTCGTGTTCCAGCAAAGCCGTGATCTTAGCCAGCGACGGCACATGCAGGTCTTCCGGCACGCGCTGGCCGTCGGTGTAGAACCACAGCGGCACGCTGCCCTCCACCAGCCATTGCAGCGCGGCGCCGAAGCTCGGGCTCTCGTCGAGCTTGGTGAGAATAGCCGCCGCCACGGGCAGACGGCGGTACAGCGACCACAGTTCGGCATAGGCCGAAGGCGCCAGCCCGGCGCCGACCACCAACAGACGGGTGACGCCCTCGCCCAGCGCTTGCAGCCATTGCATCTGCTCGGCCATGCGCGCGTCGCGCGGGCTCAGGCCGATGCTGTCGATCAGCACATAGCGGCGGTCGGCGAAGTCGCGCAGGTGTTGCTGCAGTTCCTCGCCATCGCGCGCCACCGCCACCGGCACGCCCAGAATGCGGCCGTAGATTTTGAGTTGTTCCACCCCGCCGATGCGGTAGGTGTCGGTGGTGATCAGCGCCACCGCCGCCGTGCCGTGGCGCAACACCAACCGGGCGGCGAGCTTGGCGATGGTGGTGGTTTTGCCGGCGCCCGTCGGCCCGACCAGCGCATAAATACCGGCCGCGGAAACCGGATCGGCCGCTACCTGCAGCCCCTTGCCGAGATAGGCGGCCAGCGCGCCGCGCAGGTTGAGCGCCTGGCTGCCCAGTTGCCGCGCCCGCGCGGTGGAGAAGCCCAGCGCCTGCAACTGCTCGCCCACCGGGGTCAGCGGCCCGGCGTCGGCCAGGCTGGTCATTTGCAACTGCATCCACTGCCGCAAGTCCTGCAGTTCGTGCCGCATGGCGCTGAGTTCGTCTTTCGGCGCCGTCGCTGCGGCTGGATCGCGCATGCTGCGGGGAGCCGGGATCGCGGGGTCGGCCGCAGCGCCCGTGTGCGCGGTGGCGAGGGATGCGGCATCCTTCTGTTCCAGCGTGATCGGCGCCGCCTGCGCTGCGGCGCGCGGCGCGGCGGGTTTGGGCGCGGGCGCGTTCTCGGGCACGCGAATCTCGACCCGTTCGACCGCAACGCCGTGCT
>NZ_DLGH01000023.1:0-54956 GCF_002482605.1 Thiomonas sp. UBA7699
TCAGGCCCGACACGCCCAGGCCGGTGCCCGCGCCCAGCAGCGCCAGCGGCGCGCCGGGCACGGCGCTGCCGCCGCCCACCTGAACGAGCTCGGCCGCGGGCAACTCGGGCAGGGCGCGCGCGAGCACAGCGAAGTCGTTGAGCACCAGAAAGGTCTGCAGCCCCAGCTCGGCGCGGGCCTGGGCGATGGAAAAGGCCCAGTGATGGTTGGTCATGCGAATCTGGTCGCCATACACCGGGTTGGCAATACCGATGGCGACATGGCGCACGGCGGTCGCGCCCGTGGCGGCGAGATAGGCGAGCAGCGCATCGGCAAAGCGGGCGTAATCCGCCGTGGGCAGCACGCGAATATCGCTCAGCCCTTGCGCGGTGTGCAGGGCGAATCGGGCATTGGTGCCGCCGATGTCGCCGACCAGGCGGGTGGCAGGAAGGGAGAGATTCGCAGTCATCTTGGGGGTGTACTCTGAGCAGCCTTGCCGGTGGGGTAGGCATAGTATGTTGCCTGATGAAGCGGGTTTGAGCCCCTTAATGGCCTGTGGGTACGGAGTATCGCGGCCTATCGCTAAATGACTGTTTGGAGTTGCCATGTCTTCTTTGCATCCCGTATTAGTGGCCGTGACGCAGCGCATCGAGGCGCGTAGCGCGGCGCGGCGCGAGGCTTATCTGGCGCGCGTGCGCGCGGCGCGGGGCAGCAAGGTCGAGCGCGGGCACCTCTCCTGCACCAACCTGGCGCACGCGATGGCGGCCGCCCCGGCGCCGGCTAAGCTGACGCTCAAGGAAATCACCCCGCAGTCCCGGCCCAATCTGGCCATCGTTTCCGCGTACAACGACATGCTCTCGGCGCACCAGCCGCTGGGCGCGTTTCCGGCCTGGATCAAGGAGGCCGCGCAGGCGGCGGGCGCCACGGCGCAGTTCGCCGGGGGCGTGCCCGCGATGTGCGACGGCGTGACCCAGGGGCAGGCCGGCATGGAGCTGTCGCTGTTTTCGCGCGACGTCATCGCCATGGCCACGGCAGTGGCGTTGAGCCACCAGATGTTCGACGCCGGGCTCTACCTCGGGGTGTGCGACAAGATCGTGCCCGGCCTGCTGATTGGCGCCCTGGCTTTCGGCCATTTGCCTGGCATATTCGTACCCGGTGGCCCCATGACCAGTGGCATGGGCAACGACGAGAAGGCCCGCATCCGCGCGCTGTATGCCGAAGGCAAGATCGGCCGCGCCGAACTGCTCGAAGCCGAGATGCAGTCGTATCACAGCGCGGGCACCTGCACCTTCTACGGCACCGCCAATTCCAACCAGATGCTCATGGAGATCATGGGCCTGCACCTGCCCGGCTCGGCCTTCGTCAACCCTGGCACGCCGCTGCGCGAAGCGCTCACCCGCGCCGCTGCTACCCGCGCCGTGGCGATTTCTGCCGAAGGCCCGGAGTACACCCCGATCGGCGAACTGGTCGATGCGCGCGTGATCGTCAACGGCCTCGTCGGCCTGCTGTGCACGGGGGGCTCGACCAACCACACCATCCACCTCGTGGCCATCGCCCGCGCCGCGGGCATCGACATCAACTGGACCGACTTCGACGATCTCTCCAAGGCCGTGCCCACGCTCACCAAGCTCTACCCCAACGGCCGAGCCGACGTCAATCAGTTCCACGCGGCCGGGGGCATGGGCTTTGTCATCCGCGAACTGCTCGCCGCCGGTCTGCTGCACCCCGATGTGCAGACCGTGGCCGGGCCCGGCCTGGCGCGCTACGCGCAGGAGCCGGGCTTCGATGGCGGCCAGCTCGTCTGGCGCCCGGTAAACGACGAGACGCTCGACCGCGACATTCTGCGGCCCGTCTCCGATCCGTTCGCCCCAGACGGCGGCCTCAAACTCATGACGGGCAATCTGGGGCGTGCCGTCATCAAGGTCTCGGCGGTCAAACCCGAATACCGCGTGATCACCGCGCCCGCCCTCGTGTTCGACGAGCAGGACGACCTGCTCGCCGCTTTCAAGCGCGGCGAGCTCGAGCGCGACTTCGTCGCCGTCATCCGCTTTCAGGGCCCGGCGGCCAACGGCATGCCCGAGCTGCACAAGCTCATGCCCACGCTGGGCGTGTTGCAGGAGCGCGGTTTCAAGGTGGCGCTGGTGACCGACGGGCGCATGTCGGGCGCCTCCGGCAAAGTGCCCTCGGCCATTCACGTCACGCCCGAGGCGGCGCACGGCGGGCCGATCGCCAAGGTACGCGAAGGCGATCTCATCACGCTGAACGCCCACACCGGAGAAGTCAACGCCGAAGTGCCGCCCGAAGTCTGGGCTGCGCGCCAGGCGCAGAGCGTCGACCTCAGTCGACGCCAATACGGCGTGGGCCGCGAGCTGTTCGCCGCCTTCCGCCACCATGTGGACGGCGCCGAGCAGGGGGCGACCAGCTTTCAGCATCCCGACTGGGCCCCCAAACGAGAGCCCGCCCTGTCCGCTGCGCCCGTCGCAGCAGGAGCCACGCGATGACCGCCGAAGAACTGCTGCGCGCCGGGCCGGTGATGCCCGTGCTGGTGATCCGCGATGCCGGGCAGGCTGTCGATCTGGCCACGGCGCTGGTGGCTGGCGGCATCCGCACCCTGGAGGTGACGCTGCGCACCCCGGCCGCGCTGGACGCCATCCGTCAGATTCGCGACCGCGTGCCCGGTGCGCTGGTGGGCGCGGGCACCGTGCTGAGCCCGAGCGACTGGCAGCGCGCGCAAGACGCGGGCGCGATGTTCGGCATCAGCCCCGGGCTGACGCCCGCGCTGCTGGCGGCTACCCGCCCAAGCAGCTTGCCCTTCGTGCCCGGCGTGGCCACCGCCAGCGAAGCCATGACGGCGCTGGACGCGGGTTTCACCGCGATGAAACTGTTTCCGGCCGAAGCCGTGGGCGGTCAGGCGCTGCTCAAGTCCTTGCACGGACCGCTGCCGCAATTGCTGTTCTGCCCGACCGGGGGCATTCACCCGGGCAACGCCGCGGCCTATCTGGCGCTGCCCAACGTAGGCTGCGTGGGCGGCTCTTGGCTGGCGCCCGAAGCGGCCTTGGCCGCGCACGACTGGGCCGCCATCACCGCCCTGGCGCGTGAGGCGGCAGCGTTACGAAAGTAAGGGCGCGGCAGCCCGCTGGGTCAGTTCGGCTGGTGCGGTTCTGCTGTGCGGGGTTCATCCAGACGTTCGAACCACACGACGGCGCCTGCCAGCAGCAGCACGAAAAAAGCGGTGCCGAAAATCCAGGCGAAATACCACGAGGCGTTACTGCCCACGAGGATGCCGATGCCGATCACAACGGCACCGATGACCAGGAACAGCGCGAGAGAGAGCAGTTTTTTCATGGCTGTCATCCTTTAAAACCGAAGGTTGCAATAAAAAGGGCCAGGTTGCCCTGGCCCTGGAGCAAGGCTCTGCCGCGAAGCGAGAGCCTTCGGTGCGGCGTGACTCAGTGGCCGCCGCGTTGAGCGCCGCCGTTGCGGCGGTCATCTTCCTGGGCGTCGAAAAAGGCGCCCGAGGCGGCAGAAACCAGCACGATCATCGCGGTGCCCACGATCCAGGCGAAGTACCAGGAGGCGTAGTCGCCGATGATCACGCCGATGACAATCGCAATCAGCGCGATGGTCATGAAGAGCACGAAATAAAGAAGGTTTTTCATGATGAGATCCTTGCTCAATAGGCGTGGGGGTCGGCTTCGACTTCCTTCGGATCGACCCTGCCGCGCATGACGTAGAACGCCCAGCTGGTGTACCAGAAGATGATGGGCACGAACACCACGGTCCAGCCGGTCATCCACAGCAGCGTGGTTTCACTGGAGATGGAATTCCACAGGGTCAGGCTTTGCGAGGGGTTGGAGCTCGACGGCATGAGGAAGGGGAACATGGCCACGCCGATGGTGCCGACCACGCCGATCCACGATACCGCGCCCAGCCACCAAGCCAGGGTGTGCTTGTTGCTGCGCACGCTCGTCCAGCCGAAGAACAGACCGGCAAAACCGAGCAAGGGCACGGCCCAGAGGATGGGGTAGCTTTTGTAGTTGGACAGCCAGCCACCGGGCACCAGTTCGACGGTTTGCTGCAGCGGAGTTTGCGGCACGCCGCCTCCGGGGAAGCTCACGATCTTGTAGCCGTTGACCATGCTGACCCACACGCCGAGCACCGCGAACAGCACGATGGCGGCCAGGGCGGCATAGCCCGCTGCAGTACGGGCACGGCCCGCGACGGGTTCGGGCGCGCGGCCCATCATCATCACGCCACCCATATAGACCGACAGCGACAGCGACAGCAGGCCGGCCAGCACCGAGAACGGGTTGAACAGGGTGATGAAGCTGCCGGTATAGACCGAGCGCATATCCCACTGAAAGTGGAAGGGCACGCCCATGAGCATATTGCCCATGGCGGCGCCGAAAATGATCATCGGCAGCGCGCCGCTGAGCAGCAGCGTCCAGTCCCAGGCATTGCGCCAGGCCGGCGAGGCGATTTTGCTGCGGTATTCAAACCCCAGCGGGCGCACGATCATGCTCCACAGCAGCAGCAGAATGACCACATACAGACCGGAGAACGAAGTGGCGTAGATCAGCGGGTAGGCCGCGAAGATCGCGCCGCCGCCGAGAATGAACCACACCTGATTGCCGTCCCAGTGGGGGCCGATGGCATTGAGCATGGAGCGGCGCTCGGTATCGGTTTTGCCGATGAAGCGCAGCAAGGTGCCTACGCCCATGTCCATGCCGACCATGGTGCCCAGCGCGACGAACAGCACGCCGAGCAGGACCCACCACAAGACTTGAAGGATGAGATACAAGTCCATGACTATTACTCCTTATGGGCGCTCATCGGAGCGGCCGGGTTGGGGGCGAAACCACCGCCGAACGACGGCTGGGGTTTGCGGCCTTGGGGAATGGTCGGAGTGGACGGCGTGCCGTGCTCTTCCGGCCCTTGCTTGATCGCGCGCACCATCAGATACATCTCGACGGCGATGAAGATGGAGTAGAGCGACACAAAGCCCACCAGCGAGAAGATCATGTAGCCCACGCTATGGCTGGATGCAGACATCCAGGTAGGCAGCATGCCGAACACGGTCCAGGGTTGACGGCCCACTTCAGCAGTGAGCCAGCCCATTTCGCAAGCGAGGAAAGGCACGGGAATCATCCAGGGGGCGAATTTGAGGAACCAGCGGTTCTTCGGCTGCTCCAGCTTGCCGCTGATGGTGAGCATGGCGGCGTAAACGAAGTAGGCCAACATCAGCAGGCCCATGCCGACCATGAGACGGAAGGTCCAGAAAATCACCGAGACTTCGGGGATGGTGTCCTTGGCGGCCTTGGCGATGTCCGCGTCCGTTGCCTTGGAGACATCTTGTTCAGGCGAGTAGCGCTGCGCGAGGAAACCGTAACCCAGGTCTTTTTCGTGCGCCTTGAACTGCGCCATGGCAGCGGCATCGTTGGGGTTCTTGCTCAGCAGCTTGAGCGCTTCCACCGCCGGAATGCCGTTCTTGATGCGCTGCCTCGCGTCCGCCTCGATCTGGTCAACACCCGGCACGACCTTGGTGAGGGTGTGGGTCAGCAGCGGCGTCAGCACATACGGCACCTGGATAGACCAGACGTTCTTTTGCTCGCTCTGCGACGGCCAGGCCACCACATTGAACGGAGCAGGCGCAGCCTCGGTTTGCCACATGGCTTCCATGGCGGCGAGCTTGGACGGCTGCGCATGCGCGCCGACGAAACCCAGCGCGTCACCCAGGGTGATGACCCCGGCGGTGGACAGCACGCCGAACAGCGCGGCCATGCGGAAGGAGCGGCGAGCCAGTTCCATATGGCGGTTGCGCACCATATACCAGGCGCTCACCCCGGCAACGAACACCGCGGCGGTGACGTAACCGGCGATGCTGGTATGCACGAACTTGGCCTGCGCATCCGGGCTGAAAATCAGCGCGCCGAAGTTGGTGAGTTCCATGCGCATGGTCACCGGGTTGAACGCGGCACCTTGCGGGTCTTGCATGAAGCCGTTGGCCACCAGAATCCACAAGGCCGACAGGTTGGAGCCGATGGCCACCAGATAGGTCACCAGCAGATGCTGACCTTTGGTCAGGCGCTTCCAGCCGAAGATCATCATGCCGATCATGGTGGATTCCATGAAGAAGGCCATCAGTCCTTCAATGGCCAGCGGCGCACCGAAGATGTCGCCGACGAAACTGGAATAAAACGACCAGTTGGTGCCGAACTCGAACTCCATGGTCAGGCCGGTGGCCACGCCCAGGGCGAAGTTGATAAGAAACAGCTTGCCCCAGAACTGGGTCATGTCGCGGTAGATCGTTTTGCCGGTGGTGACGTAAACCGTCTCCATGGCGGCGATCATGAAGCTGATGCCCAGGGTGAGGGGGACGAAAAGGAAGTGGTACAGCGCGGTGGAGGCAAATTGCCACCGCGATAAGTCCACGACGAGGGTGTCGATCATTTTTGCGCTCCTGTTGTGTCGATCCGTGGGTCTTGCGCAGCATGGCGCGGCTGATTGACACCCACGCGGCGAAGAACACGGAGCAAGGATAGGCGCCCACGTATCTCGTTTTTTTGATTTGGAGCAATGTCCGGGAATTCCCTAGGCTTGGCAGTGGCCCTTACGCTGCATTGTTCTGCGACAAAACGTCGCAGTCTGCTCGTCTGCGTTGATTTTTCATGCGGGTGGAAGCTTTTTCTGCGGTTTTGCTGCGCTCACGCGACGCGGGCGAGCTGCGGACGACCCATTCCAGAAAAGGACATTTGCATGGCATTCGACCGTCAGCGTCGGCACAATGCATCTGAGAGACGGCGCAACGACGTTTCCCCCGCAAGGAGCCCCCATGATTTACAAATTTCAATCCAAGGCCGACAGTGATTTGTTCATGAACGTCGGCCCGGCCGAACGCATTCTGTCCATCATCGGCAAGTCGGCGGGCGCGCAAGGCATCATCGAGCCGTCCGAAATGCCAGCGGCCATTGCCGCCCTTGAAGCGGCCGTGGACGCAGAAGAACAGGCGCGCAACGCGGCGATGGAGTCGGCCGCTGCGGACGGGCAGGTGGTCTCGGCGGCGCAACCCATCGGCCTGAAGCAGCGGTCCTGGCCGTTCATCCAGATGCTCAAGCGTTGCCAGGAAGCGCAGACGCCGGTTGTCTGGGGCGTGTGAATGCAGGACCCTGAGCACACGCATGCGGCGCACGATCACGCGCCTCATCGCGCACACGCACACGCCGCAGGGCATCATGGCCACGACCATGCCCGAGGCGCCAGCGCGCACCGACTGGGGTGGGCATTGGCCGTGCTGCTGATTTTCACCGTCATCGAGGCGGTCGGCGGCTGGTGGGTGAACTCGCTGGCGCTGCTGTCCGACGCGGTGCATATGGCGGCGGACAGCGCCGCGCTGCTGCTGGCGCTCGTAGCCATCCGCCTCAGCGCCCGTCCGCCGAGTGCGCGGCTGACCTATGGCAACGGACGCTGGCAGACACTGGCGGCCTTCGTCAATGGGCTGGTGCTGCTGCTGTTGACCGTGGGGCTGATCGTCGAGGCCCTGCAGCGTCTGTGGCGGCCCGAGGCGGTGGAGGGCGGCTGGATGCTGGTCATCGCCGCGCTGGGCGGCCTGGCCAATCTTGGGGCGCTACTTGCCCTGACGGGCGGCGAGTCGCTGAATGAACGTGGGGCGCGGCTGCATGTGCTGTCCGATTTGCTGGGTTCGGCGGCGGCCATGCTGGCGGCGGGGCTGATTCTGGGGTTCAACTGGACGGTGGCCGACCCGCTGCTGTCACTGCTGGTATCGGCGCTCATCCTGCGCTCGGGCTGGCATCTCACCCGCGATAGCGCGCACGTGCTGCTCGAAGGCGCGCCTGCGAGTCTGAGCGCAAGCGAAGTGCGCGAGGCCTTGGCCGACGTGCCGGGCGTGGCGGGAGCCCACCATGTGCATGTCTGGTCACTCGATGGCGCAGAGCCGGTGGTGACTTTGCATGTGCGCCTCGCGGCCCAGGCCGAATCGGAGGCGACCTTGCGCGCAGTGCATCATCGCCTGCATGACGCGCTGGGCATCGAGCATGCCACGGTGCAGATCGAGGCTGGCGCCTGCATCGGCCCCGGTCAGCCCCATTGTCACCTGGGCTGACGGTCTGGCAGCGTCGGCGCAGCGAATGGCGCAAACAGCCGCCGAACCATGCGGCGCAGACCAAGCCCCTGTTGCGCCCAGAAGCCGTCGCCGTAATCCTCGCCCTGGCCGTCTGGCGCGGCAAGCTGGGCACGAACGCCGGTGGGCTGCAGCGGTGTGGTGAAGTCGGCAGAACGGAACAGCACGTCCCACCACGGCAGCAGCACGCCGAAATTGCAGCCGTAGAGCCGCGCGTTGTTCTGGTGGCCAAGCTCGTGGCCGTAGCCCACCGCGTGGTGCAGGCGGTGAAATCGCGGGCTCACCAGCAGCCGCTCGCCCAGCCAGCCGAAAGACAGCCGGATGTTGGCATGTTGCAGACTTTGCAGCGCGCCCGACACCAGCGACAGCGCGACAAACTGGTTGGGCGGCACGCCGATCAACAGCGCCAGCGCGGCGAAAAATGCCGCCATCAGCACGTCGTCGAGCACATGGTTGCGATCGTCCGACCACAGGCTGAGCTGACGCTGGCTGTGGTGCACCGCGTGCAGTTCCCACCACCACTGGATCTGGTGCTGGGCGCGGTGATACCAGTAACCAGCAAAGTCGAGCACGATCAGGTAGATCAGGAAGCTGATCAGCGGCCGGTCGGTGATGCCGGGCCACAGCGCGTCGAGGTTGAGGTTGTCGATGCCGCGCAGGCGGAACCATTCCTGCAGGCTGTCAAACGCGGGTTGCAGGGTGAAAAACAGCACCAAATTGATCAGCCCCAGGCGGTTGATGAAGGTGTAGAGCACATCCACCCGCACCGCGCGGCGGTTGGGCCAGACTTCAAGTGGCCGCAGCGCTTCGAGCGGACGCAACACGGCGTAGACCACGCCGATCTGCAGCACCCCGGCGAGAAACCACAGCACGCCGTCATAGGCGAAATCGTCATCCACCATGAGGTGAAAGTGGTAGAGCACCGGCTGCACCAGGGTGACGAAAACCCAGGTCTGCGCCTCGCCGATGAGCAGGCTGGTGGCGTGGCTGATCCAGTCGAGCGGATTGAGCATGGCGGTGGGTGGAGGAAGTCAGCGCGTGGCGGCGATGGTCGGGGTCGGCTTCAGCTGCAGTGATGCAGCCTGCTGACGCGCCAGTGTGGACAGAGGCGGCAGGTTGTCGTAGAACGGCGCGCGGTTGTAGAAGTAGATGCCGTGCGGCGACTTGCCCACCGGAATCACATCCACCAGCTTGCGCGTATCCATGTCGATCACCCCCACCGAGCGGGCGAAGCGGAAGGTCACCCACAGCCAGCGGCGGTCGGCGGAAAGCTCCATATCGTCCGGCCCCGGGCGCAGACCGGTGATGTCGCCCACCTTGGTGAGGGTGTCCATGTCGAGAATGCTGATGGTGTCGGACACCCGGTTGCTCACCAGCACATGCCGCCCGTCGGCCATGGAGCGGAAGTTGTGCGCCGCCTTGCCGGTGACGATGCGCTTGAACACCGTGCGGGTGCGCGGATCGACGGCCACCACCGCATCGCTGCCGGTCAGCGCGACCAACAGGGTTTTGTCCCCCGGCGTCAGCCACAGCCCGGCCGGGGTTTCGCCCACTTTCAGCGTCCACATTACGGTTTGCGTGGGCAAGTCGATGGCGGCCACCGAATTGGTGTCCTGCAGGCTGATGTACACCGTCTTGCTGTCGGCGGTGAACGCCATGTGGCTGGGCAGCGACTTGAGGGGAATACGCTTGGCGAGCAGGAACTTGCCCTGGTCGTAGCTGTAGATGTCCACCCGGTTCAGGCGCAGGCAGTTCACCACGAACCAGCGGTGATCGGGCGAAAAACCGATCTGGTAGGGGTCGGGAATATTGGGCACGTTGCCTATGGGCTTGCCCGTCTGCGGGTTGAGCAACATGAGGTCGCCGCTCACCGCGTTGGCGACGATCAGGTCTTGATTGTTCGGCGTGGCCATCAGGTGATGCGGCTCCTTGCCGGTGGCAAAGCTGCCGATGGGCTGACGGGTGTCCTGGTTGATCAGAGTGATGCGGGCGTCGCCCGAATCGAGCACCACCACCACATCGTCCTTGGCCTGCGCCAATCCGGTCTGTGCCAACAGGACCGAGAAAACAAACAGGAATTTACGCATGGGATCACCAAGGAAGCACTCAGGAAGGCGCGTTGCAGCCCCGAATACGGGCCATCAGGACGCGCTGCGGCCGCAACTGTAACGCGCGCGCAGGCCGAGCTGTTGACCAGAAACAGTCTGCAATCAGTCCGCATTAAAAATTTGCATTCACCGCACCCCATGGGTTGTCCCCCATTGGGGGCTGATGCTCGTTAAAGTGCAAAGCCTGTGGTGGGCATGGTTGTGGGCGTGTGGCGGAACTTGGTCCGGCGGCCGCGTTCCAAACAGAAAAGAGTTGATATGCATCCCTTATCCCGAATCAAGATGGTTTTGTTGGCCGCCGCGGCGGTCGGGGCTTTGCTCGTGCCGGGCCTGGCGCAGGCGCGCGTGCATTGGAGTATCGGTATTGGCGTGCCGGCTTACTACGGCTGGGGGCCGGGTTGGGGTTCTGGCTGGGACGGCAGTTGGTACGAGCCCGGTTGGTATGGGCCTTTCCCGGGCTATGGCGGCTGGTCCGCCTGGAGCCCTCCGGTGGTGGTGGAGCGGCAGCCGGTGGTGGTGCAGTCGCTGCCGCCCGGCCCGGCGCCGCAGTCGTTCTGGTACTACTGCCAGAACCCGGCGGGTTACTACCCCTATGTCGCGGCCTGCCTGGGCGGGTGGACGCCGGTGCCTGCCTCGCCGCCTCCGCCGCCTCCGCCGCCTCCGCCGCCTCCGGCGCCTGCCAAGTGATTCACGCTTTCCACTTTTTATAACGATCTATCGAGGAAGCATCATGCGAATTTATCGAAACCTTCGGTTTTCCCGTCCCCTGTTTCTTCTTCCTGCCGCTTTGGGCGCGCTCGTGCTGGGGGGCTGTGCCACCGCGCCGCTCGGGCCCACGATTGCGGTCATGCCGGCCCCGGGTATGCCTTTCGAGCAGTTTCAGGCAATCGATGCGAGCTGCCGCCAGTTTGCGCAGCAGCAGGCCGCGCCCTACCAAGGCGGCGCGAGCAATTCCGGCGTGACCTCGGCGGCCCTTGCCACCGGCATCGGGGCCGCAGCCGGGGCGCTGATCGGCGGCAACAGCCAGGGGGCCGGTGTGGGCGCGGGCCTCGGCCTGCTCGCGGGCAGCGCGGGCGGTGCGGGGTCTTATGGCGACACGCAGGGCAGTGCGCAGCGCGCTTACAACATTGCGTATCAGCAGTGCATGTACTCAAGGGGTGCGCAGGTGCCGGGTTATGCGGCGCCGCGATATGTGGCGCCGCCTCCGCCCCCGGCCTATCCCGCGCAGCCGTCTTACCAGCCGGCGCCTCAACAGCCGAGCTATCAGCCGCAGCCGGCCTATCCACCGACCTATCCCCCGGCGCAATGAGGGCGCGCCGCGCAGATCGTTACGTCGGGTCACAACTGCTCACAGGATGGCGGGTGTTTTAGCGGATGCGGCGGCTATCATGCCCCGCGACTATGAGTACCTCTGCTGACTCCGCCCCTGCGGGTTCTCCCAAGCCGCCTGCAGGCCGCGACAAGCGCCCCAAGCGCGCTGTGCGTTCCCGCCCTCTCTGGCTCAAATTTTTGCTCGGCGCCGTGCTGCTGGGCGTGGCCGGAATATTGGCGCTGGTGTTTGCCGTGGTCATGCTCTATCCGCGTTTGCCCGCGCTGAGCGAACTCACCGATTACCGCCCTGACCTGC
This sequence comes from Thiomonas sp. UBA7699, assembly GCF_002482605.1. Classification (NCBI taxonomy): domain Bacteria; kingdom Pseudomonadati; phylum Pseudomonadota; class Betaproteobacteria; order Burkholderiales; genus Thiomonas; species Thiomonas sp. UBA7699. The sequence goes on from NZ_DLGH01000023.1 coordinate 11,852, forward strand.
CGCTGCGGGTGTATTCGGCCGAGGGCACGCTGATCGGCGAGTTTGGCGTGCAGCGCCGCACCGTGGTGCCGTTTGAGCAGATTCCGCTACAGGTGCGCGAGGCCTTTCTCGCCGCCGAAGACTCGCAGTTTTACGAGCACGGCGCGGTGGACTGGACGGGCGTGTTTCGCGCCGCCCTGGCCGACCTGATGCACGGCGCGGCCGTGCAGGGCGCCTCCACCATCACCATGCAGGTGGCGCGCGACTTCTATCTCAGCCCGCAAAAAACGCCGCTGCGCAAATTCACCGAAGCGCTGATGGCCTACAAGATCGAGCATGAGCTGAGCAAGAATCAGATTCTCGAGCGCTATCTCAATCAGGTCTATCTCGGCCAGCGCGCCTACGGCGTGGCGGCGGCGGCGCAGGTGTACTTTGGCAAGCCGCTCGACCAGCTCACGCTGGCGCAGGCGGCCGTACTCGCGGGTTTGCCCAAGGCGCCTTCGGCCTTCAACCCGCAGACCAATATCAAGGCCGCGCTCATTCGCCAGCATTACGTGCTCGGCCGCATGAAGGTGCTGGGCGACATCACCCAGGCGGAGTATGACGACGCCATGCAGGCGCCTCTGAATGTGGTGTCCGGGCAAGGCCTGCTGCGCTACAAGGTGGACGCCGATTACGCCGCCGAGCAGGTGCGCGAGATCATGGTGGCGCGCTTCGGCGAATCGGCCTACACCGACGGCTATAAGGTCTACACCACCCTGCACGACCGTGACCAGAAGGCGGGGGTGGACGCGGTACGCGCCGGGGTGCTGGCCTACGACCAGCGGCACGGCTGGCGCGGACCGCAGGCGCGCATCGATCTGCCCGCGCACGATGCCGATGCGCTCGGCGTGGCGGTCAAGGCGCTCAAACCCTACGATGCGGCCGGCAGCCTGCATCCGGCCGTGGTGCTGCACGCCAGCCCCAAGCTAGTCGAGGCCGTGCTCGAATCGGGCAACACGGTGGAACTCAGCGGCGATGCCCTGCGCTTCGCCGCTGCGGGCCTGTCACCCAAAGCCGCTGACAAATTGCGCATCGATCGTGGCGCCGTGGTCTGGCTGCAGAAGCTGGCCAAGGGCTGGCGCATCGCGCAGATGCCCGATGTGCAGTCGGCGCTGGTGTCGGTCGATCCGAAAGACGGCGCAGTGCGCGCCTGGGTGGGCGGCTTCGACTACAACCACGAGAAGTTCGACCATGTGAATCAGGCCTTCCGCCAGCCCGGTTCGAGCTTCAAGCCCTTCATCTATTCCGCCGCGGTGGACGAGGGCCTGGCGCCCACGACCGTCATCGACGATTCGCCCATCACCATTTCGCAAGGCCCGGGGCTGCCGCCGTGGACGCCGCACAACTACGACAACGAGCAGCTCGGCGCCATTCCCGCCACCCTGGCGCTGGCGCATTCCGACAACGTCTGCGCGGTCAAGGTGCTGCTGGCCGTGGGCATTCCCTACGCCCGCCAGTTCGCCTCGCGCTTCGGCCTGCCGCTCGACCAGATTCCGCCCTATCCCACCATGGTGCTGGGCGCGGGCAGCTTCACGCCCCTGCAGATGGCCACGGCCTATGCGGTGTTCGCCAATGGCGGCTCGCTGGTGCAGCCCTATCTCATCAAACGCATCGTCGATGCTCACGGCGCCGAGGTCTATGTCCACAAGCCGGAAATCGCGGGTCAGAACGCGCCGCGCATCATCAGCGCGGCCAATGCCTTCCTCACCACGCAGATGATGCAGGCGGTGATCCAGCACGGTACGGGCGCGGCGGCGCTGTCGCTAGGCCGCATCGATCTGGCGGGCAAGACCGGCACCTCGCAGAATTTTCACGATGCCTGGTTCGACGGCTTCAACCCCGATCTGGTCGCCATCACCTGGATGGGCTACAACAACCAGCGCGACCTGTACCGCGGCGAGCAGGGCGCCAAGGCCGCGCTGCCGATCTGGATGGACTACATGCGCGTCGCGCTGCAGGGCAAGCCCGACGTACCCTGGCCGGTGCCGTCTGGTGTGATCATGTCGCAGGTCAACCCGGCCACCGGCTTTGCCTCCAATGGCCCAGGCGCGGTGAGCGGCTACTTTCTGCAGAATTTCCCGCCGCTGGCCATCGACGCCCAGATGCCGCTGTCAGCGCCTTCTTCGGCGCCGCTGGCTGCAGGTGGCATCAGCACCGGCAGCGGCGGCATGCTGGTCGGACCCGGCGGCGTGCCGGTGGGCACTTCCACCGTCAGCGTGCGCGGTCAGGGGCCGGGCACGCACCCGGCAGCGGTGGCCCAGCCCGTGGCGCCCCCGCCGTCTCTGCAGCCGGGGGCCATCCTGCCATCGCTGGGCGGCAATCCCTGAGGAGGGCGCCACCATGCCTGCTGCTGCGCGTTGCGTAGCGGCGGGTTTCTACAATGGCGCCTTCTTTAAGGCCGATTCCATGCGCACCTTTCAAGACCTCATACTCACCCTGCAAACCTATTGGGCCCGGCAGGGCTGTGCCGTTCTTCAGCCCTACGACATGGAAGTGGGCGCCGGCACCAGCCACACCGCCACCTTTTTGCGCGCCCTCGGCCCCGAGCCGTGGAAGGCCGCCTATGTGCAGCCCAGCCGTCGCCCGAAAGATGGCCGCTACGGCGACAACCCCAACCGGCTGCAGCATTACTACCAGTTTCAGGTGGTGCTCAAACCCGCGCCCGACAACATCCTCGATCTCTATCTCGGCAGTCTGCAGGCGCTGGGCTTCGACCTGAAGACCAACGATATCCGCTTCGTTGAAGACGACTGGGAGAACCCCACGCTGGGCGCCTGGGGGCTGGGCTGGGAGGTCTGGCTCAACGGCATGGAAGTCACCCAGTTCACCTATTTCCAGCAGGTCGGCGGCATCGACTGCAAGCCGCTGACCGGCGAGATCACCTACGGCCTGGAGCGCCTGGCCATGTATTTGCAGGGCGTGCAGAGCGTGTATGACCTCGTCTGGACCGAAACCGAGGTCGCCGGTGAAGCGGCTGCCCCCACGCCCGCGCGAGCGGGCTCTGCCCCCCCAGGGGGCGCGAGCGCCTTGGGGCGGCCCGGCGGCGCTCGTACCCTTCTCAAATACGGCGACGTGTTCCACCAGAACGAAGTCGAGCAGAGCGCCTACAACTTCGAGCACAGTGACGTGGACTTTCTGCTGACCGCCTTTGCCGCGCATGAAAAGCAGGCCAAGGCGCTGATGGCCGCGCAACTGGCGCTGCCCGCTTACGAACAGGTGCTCAAAGCGGCGCACAGCTTCAATCTGCTCGACGCTCGCGGCGCGATTTCCGTCACCGAACGCGCCGCCTACATCGGCCGCATTCGCAACTTGGCGCGCGGCGTGGCGCAGGAATACCTCGACAGCCGCGCCCGTCTGGGTTTCCCGCTGGCGCCCCGCGCCTGGGCAGACGAAGTCTCTGCCCAGCTCGCCCAGAAGAAAGCCGCCTGACGTCTGCCGCACGCCGTGCCCGCGCTGCTGTCGCGGGGCGGCGGCGGCCTGCAATTGCCCGCCATGAACCCACAGAACCTGCTTGTCGAACTCTTCGTTGAAGAACTGCCGCCCAAGGCGCTGCCCGCGCTGGGCGAGTCCTTCGCCCGCACCCTGGCCGCGAGTCTGCAGTCTCAGGGACTGGCCGCATCTGACGTCGAGCCGACGCCCTACGCCAGCCCGCGCCGACTGGCCGTGCGCATCCCCGCCGTTGCTGCCAAGGCGGCCGACAAGGCCGTGGCGCAGAAGCTCATGCCCGTGGCCGTGGGGCTGGATGCCGAAGGCAAGCCTACCCCGGCCTTGCTCAAAAAGCTCGGCGCGCTGGGCCTGGGTGCCGACGCCGCCCCCCGCCTGCGGCGCGAAGGCGAGGGCAAAGCCGAAACCCTGTTCATCGACACCGTGGCGCCCGGCGCCTCACTGGCCGAGGGCCTGCAGAAAGCGCTGGCCGAGGCCATCGCCAAACTGCCCATCCCCAAGGTGATGGCCTACCAGTTGGAAGATGGCTGGACCACGGTGAAGTTCGTGCGTCCCGCGCATGGTCTGGTCGCCCTGCATGGCGCCGATGTCGTGCCGGTGCAGGCGCTGGGGCTGACGGCGGGACGCGAAACGCACGGCCATCGGTTTGAGGCTCAGTCCGATCCCATCGTGCTGCGCGACGCCGACAGCTACGCCGACCAACTGCGGGACGAAGGCGCCGTGATCGCCAGCTTCGACGCGCGCCGTGCCGAAATCGCGGCGCAGCTGCAGGCCGCCGCGCGACAGGCCGGGCCGGGTCTGCACCCCATCGACGATGCCGCGCTGCTCGACGAAGTCACCGCCCTGGTCGAGCGCCCGAACGTGCTGCTGTGCCAGTTCGATCCGGCCTTTCTCGCGGTGCCGCAGGAGTGCCTCATCCTCACGATGAAGGCCAACCAGAAATACTTTCCGCTGCTCGACGCGGCGGGCAAGCTGACCCACCGTTTCCTGGTCGTCAGCAATATCTCGCCGGCCGATCCCAGCGCGGTTATCGAAGGCAACGAGCGCGTGGTGCGCCCGCGCCTGGCCGATGCGCAATTCTTCTTCGAGCAAGACCGCAAGAAGCGCCTCGAAGACCGTGTGCCCGGCCTCGACAAGGTGGTCTATCACGCCAAGCTGGGCTCGCAGGGCGAACGCATGCGGCGGGTGCAGGCGCTCGCGGGGGGCATTGCCAGGCAGATTTCGCCGTCCTTTCCGGTCGAGCAGGCCGAGCGCGCCGCTCTGCTGGCCAAGACCGATCTGCTGACCGACATGGTCGGCGAGTTTCCCGAACTGCAGGGCGTCATGGGGCGTTACTACGCAGCGCATGATGGCGAAGATGCCTGGGTGGCCGAGGCTATCGAAGACCACTACAAGCCGCGTTTTTCTGGCGACGAACTCCCGCGCAGCGACGTGGGCTTTGCGCTGGCACTGGCCGACAAGACCGAAACCCTGGTCGGCCTGTTCGGCATCGGCGAACGCCCGACTGGCGACAAAGACCCGTTCGCGCTGCGTCGCCATGCGCTGGGCATTTTGCGCATGTTGATGGAGCGCGGCCAGGGCATCGAACTCTCGCGTTATTTGGAAAATGCCGTGCCGGTGTTCAGCGGCGTGGCCGGGTTTTTAGACCCCAGCGCCGATGTGCAGACCTTCCTTTACGACCGTCTGGCCAACCTGCTGCGCGAGCAGGGCTGGACGGCGCAGGAGGTGGACGCGGTGCTGGCGCTCAGTCCGCAAATTCTGGCCGATGTGCCGCGCCGCCTGGAAGCGGTGCGCGCCTTCGCCGCCTTGCCAGAAGCCGCCGCGCTGGCCGCGGCCAATAAACGGGTGGGGAATATTCTGCGCAAATCCGAAGGCGCGAAACACGGCAGCGGCTTCAACGCCGAGCTGCTGGTCGAGCCCGCTGAAATCGCCTTGTCGCAAGCCTTGAATGCCGTGGCGCCGCAGGTGCAGCAGCTTTACGCGGCAGGCGACTACACCGCCGCGCTCAAGATGCTCGCCGCGCTGAAAGTCCCGGTGGACACCTTCTTCGACCAGGTGATGGTCAACGCCGAAGACCCCGCGCTGCGCGCCAACCGCTTGGCCCTGTTGGCGCGGCTGCAGGAGGCAATGAACCAGGTGGCCGATTTGTCGCGTCTTGCGGCCTGAGTCCCATCCTGCACGACAATCACGGCATGAAACTGCTCATCCTCGACCGCGACGGCGTCATCAACCAAGACAGCGACGATTTCATCAAGTCGCCCGACGAGTGGGTGCCCATTCCCGGCAGCCTGGAGGCCATTGCCCGGCTGAACCACGAGGGCTGGCATGTGGCGGTGGCCACCAATCAGTCGGGCATTGGGCGGGGCCTGTTCGACATGAGCACGCTCAACGCCATCCATCGCAAAATGCACAAAGCGCTGGCGGCGGTGGGCGGGCGCATCGACGCCATTTTCTTCTGCCCGCACGCGCCGGAAGATCACTGCAGCTGCCGTAAACCCAAGCCCGGCTTGTTCCAAGACATCGCCCGTCGCTACGAGCTTGAGAATCTCCAAGGCGTGCCTTCGGTGGGCGACAGCGTGCGTGATTTGCAGGCCGGTGAACCGCTGGGGTGCGGGCTGCATCTGGTGCGCACCGGCAAAGGCGAGCGTCTGGCCGATCTGGGCAATCTGCCCGCGGGCACCCGGGTGCACGACGATCTGGCGGCCTTCGCCGCCTGGCTGCTGGAACAACCCAAGGCGAAGTCTGAAAAGACCTCCGACAAGACGCCAGACCCGGCGTGACCGAGCTGCCATGCGTTTTTTCCGTTCTCTGCTTTACATGGCGTGGCTGATCGTGACGGTGGTGCCTTACGCGGTCATCGTGGTGATTCTGTCCATTTTCATTCGTGGCACGCGGCTGTATCGCTTCACCCTGGGTTGGGTGCATCTGTCGGTCTGGGGTGCGCGCGTGATTTGCGGCATACGCAGCCATATCACCGGCATGGAGAACCTGCCAGACGGCCCGGTCATCCTGCTGTCCAAGCATCAATCAGCCTGGGAAACGCTGGCCTTTCCGCTGATCATGCCGCGTCCGCTGGCCTATGTGTTCAAGCGCGAGCTGCTCTATGTGCCGTTTTTCGGCTGGGCGCTGGGGCGGCTGGACATGGTGCACATCGACCGCAGCAAGCGTGCCGAAGCGTTCGGCCGGGTGGAAAAACAGGGCGGCCGGATTCTCAAGCAGGGCAACTGGATCATCATGTTCCCCGAAGGCACGCGCACTGCGCGCGGCGAGCAGGGCGTCTATAAAACAGGCGGCACGCGGCTGGCCATCGCCACCGGCGCGCAGGTGGTGCCCATCGCCGTGACTTCGGCGCGCTGCTGGCCGCGCCAGGCCTTCATCAAAACCCCCGGCGTGGTGGACGTGTCCATCGGCAAACCCATTTCGCCCGAAGGCCGCAAGCCCGCCGAAATGATGGCCGAGGTCGAACGATGGATCGAGGCCGAAATGCGCCGTCTCGATCCGCAGGCCTACGCGCATGCCCCGCGCTGAGTCTTCCGGCCGCGCCGCCTTGCCCGGCTCGGCGCAACTGGGTTTGTTCGACTGGGACGAGCCGACGCCCGCCCCCGCCCCTATCGCCGCCTCGGCGCCTGAAGTCGCGGTGAGCTCATCCCCAGGTTCGTCGCCGGTCTCAATACCCCGCGCTGGCGTGCCGACGCAGCGATATGACGACGGCATCCACCGTTTTGACTGGTCGCTTCATCGCGCCGCCCGCCGCACCCTGGCGCTGCGGGTGGACGACCGCGGCGTCAGCCTGCATGCCCCGCGCCTGGCCAGCGGCGCGTCCATCGCCCAGTTTCTGCAGCAGCACGCCGCCTGGGTGCAGCGCAAGCTGCGACAGCGCGAACAGCGTCTGCAGGCGCTGCAGGCCGCGCGCATCGAGTGGGCCGATGGCGGCCGCATCCCTTATCTCGGCCAGCACCTCACTCTGCGGCTGCGCGGCGCCAGCCAGTTGCAGTGGGACGAAGCCCGCGCCGAACTTCACCTGCCCCTGCCGCAAGGCAGCAGCGCGCAGCAGGTGCGCGACAGCGTGGCCGCCTGGCTGCAGCGACAGGCGCTGGGACTGTTCACCGCGCGGGTGGCGCACTTCGCCGCCCAGCTCGGGGTGCGTGTGACGGCGGTGAAACTCAGCGCCGCCACCACCCGCTGGGGCAGCGCCAAAAGCGACGGCAGCATCCGCCTGCATTGGCGTCTGTTGCACTTCAGCCCGCAACTGGTCGATTACGTGGTGGCGCACGAAGTGGCGCATCTGCGCGAAATGAACCACAGCCCGCGCTTCTGGGCGCATGTGGGCAGCCTCTATCCCGAGTATCGTCAGGCGCGCCAGCATTTGCGACAGGCCGCCCTGCCGCCGTGGGAGTGAGCGGGAGTGAGCCCGGCTAGCTTCGCATGACGCCCCTGCTCTTCCTGCTGCTGCACCTCACGCTGACGTTGACCTGCGCGGCGCATGTGCTGCTGCGCGCGCATCGTCAGCCCGAGTCGCGGGTGGCCTGGTTGCTCATGCTGGTGGCCTTTCCCTACCTCGGCGTTCTGGCCTATCTGTTGTTTGGCACGACCCAGATCGGCCGCCGACGGGCCGAGCGGCTGAGCGCCGTCGCCCGCGGTCTGCCCCGCCCTGAAACCGCCCCCGGTTGGCCGACAAACGCCGCGCTGCCGCCCGACCAAGACGCGCCGCTGTTCCGCCTCGGCACGTCGATCAGCGGTTACTTGGCGGTCGGCGGCAACCGAGCCGAACTGATGGCCGACTCGAACGCCGCCATCGCCCGCATCGTGGCCGACATCGACGCGGCGCAGTACAGCGTGCACCTGCTCTTCTATATCTGGCTGGACGATGGCAACGGCCGCCGCGTGGCCGATGCCCTGCGCCGCGCCGCCGCGCGCGGCGTGAGCTGCCGCGCCCTGGTGGACGACCTCGGATCGCACGCGTTCATCCGCAGCGCGCAGTGGCCTGCGCTGGTCGCCGCTGGCGTGCAGGTGCTGCGGGCGCTGCCCGTGGGCAATCCGCTGCTGCGCGCGCTGCGGGGTCGCATCGACCTGCGCAATCACCGCAAGATCGTCGTCATCGACAACCGCCTGAGCTACAGCGGCAGCCAGAACTGCGCCGACCCCGCCTTCCTGCCCAAGGCGAAATACGGCCCCTGGGTCGATCTGTTCGTGCGCTTCGAAGGCCCGGTGGTGCGCCAGAACCAGCACCTCTTCGCCACGGACTGGATGGGCAACGACGGCGACGACCTCACCGCCCTGCTGGTCGAGCCCTTGCCGCAAATCCAAAACGGTCAAGACGGCTTCGTGGCCCAGGTCATCGCCACCGGCCCCACCGACCGAAGGGCCGCCATGCCCGAACTGTTCGAGTCGCTCATCTTCGCCGCGCGGCATGAGCTGGTCATCACCACGCCGTATTACGTGCCCGTGCCCGCGCTGCAGGCCGCGCTGTGCGCCGCGGCCAACCGCGGCGTGTCGGCCACGCTCATCCTCCCCGCCCGCAACGACGACTTCGCCGTGGCTGCCACTTCGCGCAGCCATTACCGCGCCCTGCTCGAAGCCGGGGTGCGCATTTACGAGTTCAGTCCCGGGTTGCTGCACACCAAGTCCATCACCGTAGACGGCCATCTCAGCCTCATCGGCTCGGCCAATATGGACCGGCGCAGCTTTGACCTGAACTACGAAAACAACATCCTGCTGCTCGACACCGCGATCACCGCGGCATTACGCGAAAGGCAGGAGCAGTATCTCGCCAGTAGCCGCCGCATCACCCTGGACGAAGTGGCCGCCTGGAGCGCGCCCAGGCAACTGTGGCAGAACGCTCTGGCCATCGTCGGCCCCATTCTGTAGGTCGAGTCACGCTGCCGCGAGCGCGTCGCCCGACCGCGCGCTACGCTTTGGAGCCCGATCTTTTTCACAGGATTTCTCATGCGTTTTCTCCACACCATGCTGCGCGTCGGCGATCTGCAGCGCTCCATCGATTTCTACACCCAGGTCATCGGCATGAAGCTGCTGCGCACCACCGACCGCCCCGAGCAGAAATACAGCCTGGCCTTTCTCGGCTTCGAGCCCAACCCGGCGCAGGCCGAGCTGGAGCTGACCTACAACTACGGCGTCGATCACTACGACCTGGGCACCGCCTACGGCCACATCGCTCTGGGCGTGGACGACGCGGCCGCGGCCTGCGCACGCATCAAGGCAGCCGGTGGCAAGGTCACCCGCGAGGCCGGCCCGGTCGCCGGGGGCAGCACCATCATCGCCTTCGTGCAAGACCCGGACGGCTACAAGATCGAGCTGATTCAGCACGGTACGTTGTGAGCCGGGCAGGCGCCGCATCCGGCCGAAGCTGACACGTCCGGCCGCTATGCTCGTTCCATGCAATCCTGGTTATTTCTGTTCGGCGCGATAGCGGCCGAGGTGATCGGCACCACTGCGCTCAAAGCCACGCACGGCTTCACGCGTCTGGCCCCTTCGGTGGTGGTCGTGGCGGCCTACACCCTGGCGTTTTACCTGCTGTCACGCACCATGCAGACCATCCCGATGAGCATTTCCTACGCCGTCTGGTCGGGCGTGGGCATCGTGCTCATCACCCTGATCGGCTATGTGGTTTATCACCAGTCGCTCGACTTGCCCGCGCTCGTCGGGCTGGGGCTGATTCTCGCCGGGGTGCTGGTCATCCACCTGTTCTCAAAATCGGTGGCGCATTAAGCCCCAAGGCGGACAGTCGCGGCTGAAATCTATCGATTCGATCGATGCATATGATTTCAAATAATCGTTTGTCTTTATGAATTCGGCCTCATAAGCTCTGGGTCAACGCGGGTTTTCCCGCGCATGTCATAAGGAGCTTTTGTATGTCGACTCACAGTCCCGTTCAACCGTCGCGCCGCCTGGCGCTGCAATCCACTCTCGTTGCGGGCCTCGGCCTGACGGCGCTGGGCGCAAAAACGGCCCAGGCCGCTTCGGCGCAAGAGCGCTTCATGCCGCAAGGCGCCAGCACGCTGGCCGAGCTCGGCAAAAAACTGGCCGCCGCCCCGCGTCGCCGCGACTTCAAGACCACGCAAATGGTCCTGGAAAACCGCGACGAGTGGGATGCCGAGGCCCTTGATCTGGTGCTGGCCTACGCCGGTCAGCCCAAGCAAGTGTGGAACAACACCAATCTGGAGGGGCCGTGGCTCAATCTCATGCGCAACGCGATGAACGCGCAGATCTGGTCGTTCAAGCATCCCGATTTTCTGGCCGTCTCGGCCACGCACGGCTCGGCGCACCTCGCGTTGTATGACGATGCGCTGTGGGCCAAATACCAGTTGGGCAGCCTGACCAAGGGCAAGGCCAAGACCAATACCTGGATCAAGACTTCTCTCGCTGCCGATGCCGACCCCAAATCGGTCGAAGACCCTAAGGGCGTGTATTCCCCGGCCGACAACAGCATCACCGTGCTGCAAGAGCGCGGCGCCGTGTTTCTGGCCTGCCACAACGCCATCTGGGAACTCACCGGGCATCTGCACGCCATCGGTCACAACCCCGACAAGGTCTCGCACGCGCAGATGGCTGCCGAATTCACCAACCATCTGATCCCCGGCGCCGTGCTCACGCCCGGCATCGTGGGCACGCTGGTCGAGCTTGAAAACGCGGGCTATCGCTACGCCGGTTGAGCGTTCGCTGCGTACCCGGCCGCCTCAATCCATCCCTCGAAACCTATAAAAGGAGACTTTCATGCGTCGTATCCCTCTCGCCACAGGCACCCCCTTGCTGGCCGCGCTGCTGCTGGCCCTGCCGGTGCTCGCCAAGGCACAACAGGTGCAACAGGCCGACACCGGCTGGCAGGGCAAAGTCCATGCCCCGCAATACAAGGAAACCATCTTCCCGCCCTGGCAGCACGGCGCCAACAACCCCGCGCTGAACAAGGGCCTGGAATTCACCGTTCCGGAGGTCAACGATCTGCCCGACTTTCACGGCGATCTCGATCATCCCAAGCTGGTGATCTTCGTCGCCGGTAACTACTACTTCGCCATGGCGCCGCTGGTGCAGGCCTTCGAGAAAGAGCATCCCGACTTCAAGGGCCGTGTGTTCTACGAAACCCTGCCCCCCGGCATTCTGCTCAAGCAGATGAAGGCGGGCGGCACGATCACCGTGGGCAATATGACCTGGACGGTCAAGCCCGATGTGTATGCCGCTGGGCTGAAAAAGATCGAGGCCGGGATTCACGACGGCGTGCTCACCGGCAAAGCCATTTCCTATGTGAGTAACGACCTCACCATCATGGTGCCCAAAGGCAATCCGGCGCACATCACCGGGCTGGCCGATCTGGGCAAGCCGGGCGTCACCCTGTCCATGCCCAATCCCGCCTGGGAAGGCGTGGCGCGGCAGATCGAGGCCTCGCTGAAAAAGGCCGGGGGCGATGCGCTGGAACAGGCGGTCTATGACACCAAGGTGAAGAATGGCGAGACCACGCTCACCCACATCCACCATCGCCAGACGCCGCTTTATCTCATGCAGGGCGTGGCGCAGGCCGGTGTGACCTGGAAGTCAGAAGCCATCTTCCAGGAACAGGCGGGTCACCCCATCAGCAACGTGCCCATTCCCGCCGATCAAAACACCACGGCGATTTACGCCGCCGCAGTGGTCAAGGGCGCCGCGCACCCGAAGGCCGGTCTGATGTGGGCGGAATTCCTGCGCTCCCCCACGGCGCTGAAAATTTTTGAGCGCTACGACTTCAAGCCGGTGTCGGCCCACAAGCCCGGCTGAGCAGGCTCTCCAGAAATTCGCTGGGCCGCCCCCAGAGTTTCTTGCCCCTTGAGAGCGCCCCCAGACCTGCCGCGTTCGCGTCAGGCCCCCCGAGGGGGATGAGAAAACTTGGGGCGGCCCGGCGTTTTCTCATGAGGGAGATCCGAGCGTAGCGACGGATTTCGGGGTGGGCCCCATTTCATAAATTGGCTCTTCATGCGCCCCCGCCGCAAGGCCGGGGCGATTTTTTCGTCTCGTGCAGTGCGTCCGCCTCACTGGGGCCGGCAAAGTGTGAGCCTTCAAGTGTGAACATTTCCACGTTTTGGCGACTGTCAGCAAAAACCCGGTGAAGAGATCGGGAGTGGGCTTGATTTTGGCGGGGGGCGGTAGCACACTGAATCTGACAGATCAATCACAACCGCGCACCGGACAAGCGCCGCAGCGCACAACACAGGAGATCGAGCCACCCTACACACCGTCCCGGCAAGGCGCCTAGCCCTGCTGTTTCTTTTCTTTCCGAAATCAGGAGCCTCACTATGAATCTGACCATCAGCGGCCACCATTTGGATGTCACCCCCTCCCTGCGCAGTTACGTCGAAACCAAGCTCGATCGCGTGGTGCGGCACTTCGATCAAGTGGTGAATGTGAACGTGCTACTCAGTGTGGAAAAACTCAAAGAAAAGGAAAAGCGCCAACATGCCGAATGCAATCTGATGGTCAAGGGCAAATCGATCTTCTGCGAAAGCCAGCACGAAGACCTCTACGCGGCCATCGACACCTTGGTCGATAAGCTGGACCGGCAGGTGGTGGAGCACAAGAACCGCTTGCGCGATCACCAGGCCACTGCGGGCAAACACTTGGCGAGTTGATCGCTATTCACTGATGTTTGCCCTTGCCGCGAATCCGCAACGGAGTTTCCGGGCGGGATTCGCGACAAGGGCGAACTGCCGCAAAACCCGTTTAAACTCGCTGTCCTCTTTGGCCCAAGCGTGATCCCATGAACCGTCTTGCCCAGATTTTGCCGCCGACCCATGTGCAACTCGACGTGGACGTCAGCAGCAAAAAACGCGCGTTTGAATACGCCGGACTGCTGTTTGAAAACAGCCTTGGACTCAACCGGGCGCTGATTACCGACAATCTGTTCGCCCGCGAGCGGCTGGGCTCCACCGGGCTCGGTCAGGGCGTGGCGATTCCGCATGGGCGCATCAAAGGGCTCAAGCAACCGAGCGCCGCTGTCATTCGCCTGCGTCAGCCCATCGCCTTCGAGGCGCCGGACAACCAGCCGGTGTCACTGTTGGTGGTGTTGCTGGTGCCCGAAAGCGCGAATGCCAAGCACCTCGAGCTGCTGTCGGCCATCGCAGAAATGCTCTCCGATACCGATCTGCGCGAACAACTCCTGAGCGAGGCCGACGCCGCCGTGCTGCACCACCGCATCAGCGCCTGGGCGCCTTTGCAAACCGCAGCATGAGCCTCGGTGGCGTCATCAGAGGCGTCATCAGTGGCCTCATCAGGGGTGCCGCAAGACACTGCCACCCGCGCCGCAGGCCCGACACAGTCGCCATGATCTTCCCCGCCTGATTTGAAAGCTTCCACCCTCGCCGCCGAACGCCTGTTCGAGGCCAATGCCGCGCAGCTCATGTGGCAATGGATCGCCGGGCAGAGCAACCCCGAGCGTCGCTTCGACATGGCCGCCGTCGAGGGGGCGACTTCCGGCGCCGATCTGGTGGGGTATCTGAATTACATCCACCCCTTTCGCGTACAGATCCTGGGCTGGCGCGAGGTTGATTACCTCAACAACTCCAACCAGGAAGACCGTCTGCGGCGCATACGCCGCATCATCGGCCTGGAGCCGCCGGCGCTGGTGCTGGCAGACGGCAAGGAGCCGCCGCCCTGTCTGATCGACGAGTGCAATGCGGCGCAGGTGCCGCTGTTTCGCACCGCGGAGACGGCCGCCTTCACCATCGACGTGCTGCGCGCCTATCTGTCCAAGCACTTCGCCAACCGCGTCACCCAGCACGGCGTGTTCATGGACATCCTCGGTCTGGGCGTGCTCATCACTGGCGAGTCCGGCCTGGGCAAGAGCGAGCTGGGGCTGGATCTCATCACGCGGGGTCACGGCCTGGTGGCCGATGATTGCGTGGACCTGCTGCGCGTGGCGCAGAACACCATCGAGGGCCGCTGTCCGCCGCTGTTGCAGAACCTGCTGGAAGTGCGCGGCATCGGTCTGCTCGATATCAAGACCATTTTTGGTGAGACCGCCGTGCGCCGCAAAATGCGGCTCAAGCTCATCTGCCACCTGATTCGCCGCGATGTGCTCGACCGCAACTTCGACCGTCTGCCCGCAGGCAATCTGGAAGAAGATGTGCTGGGTGTGCCGATTCGAAAGGTGATGATCCCGGTGGAAGCCGGGCGCAACCTCGGTGTGCTGGTCGAGTCAGCCGTGCGCAACACCATTCTGCAACTTCGGGGTATCGACACCCTGAACGAATTTCAGGAACGTCAGCGCCAAGCCATGCGCGATGGGGACGACTGAAGGGTGATTGAAGGGCGACGGATCGGGGCAACTGAGCGAACTTAAAGGCTACTCGCCGTGCTCTGGCGGACGTGCCGCAAGCGGCGTGTGATCCGCCTTGTTGTAGTGTGGGCAAGTGGTCTTTTTGGCGCAGCTCGCGTAGAGCGAGAGCGAATGTTCCTGCAACTCGAAGCCGTGTTCCGTGGCGATTTTTTTCTGCCGCCGCTCGATCTCGGGATCGAAAAACTCCACCACCCGACCGCAGTCCAGGCACACCAGATGGTCGTGGTGCGTGCCTTCGTTGATCTCGAACACCGACTTGCCCGACTCGAAGTTGCTGCGCAGCAAAATGCCGGCCTGCTCGAACTGGGTCAGCACGCGGTACACCGTGGCCAGACCAATGTCTTGCTGCTCGTCGAGCAGCACGCGGTACACATCTTCCGCCGTCATGTGGCGCTGCGTGCCCTTTTGAAAAATCTCCAGAATGCGCAGGCGCGGCTGAGTGACTTTCAGACCGGTATTGCGCAAACCTTGTGCATTGCTCTGAGCCATGGGGGAGAGGGCCGTATTCAGTAGAATGCGCCGATGTTAAACGACCCCGGCCGCGTTGACCACGCGAGAGTCCCGATGCGGTTTTACTCTGTTTTTCGTTTCTCTGAACACGCTTTTGCTCAGGCGTCCTCCCGGGCGGATTTGCGGCGAGGGCTTGCCACTGCGGCGCTGTGCTGCCTGACCTTGCTGGGCGGTTGCAGCACCACAACCACCCAGCACGATCTCACGTCGATATTCAAGCCCTACCGCGCCGATGTGATTCAGGGAAATTTCGTCTCGCGTGAAATGGCCGAGGAGCTCAAGCCCGGCATGACCAAGGAACAGGTGCAAGCCATCATGGGGACGCCCCTGCTCAAGACGGTCTTCAATCAGAACCGTTGGGAATATGTGTTCAGCCTGCGTCAGGGCTATCACGCCCCCATCGTGCGCCGCTACACCGTGTATTTCGACAAGGACGGCAAGATGGTGCGCGCCGACGGCGATCCGTTGCCTTCCGAGCAGGAGTTCGTCGCGCAGATCAACACCCTGCGCGATGGCGGCAGCAAACCCAAGTCGCTGACCGAGGCGCAGCTGCAGGCCGAAATCGCCGCTGCGGACAAGAAGTTTGCGCAAACCAAGCGTCCGCCTGCCGCCGCCTCGCAGCCCGGCAATCTGACGGTTTACGCACCGCCGGCCGAGATTGCCGAGTTGCAAAAGGCTGTGCCGCCCGCTGCGGCTTCCTCTTCCGCTGGCAATCCTTGACCTCTTTTGAGAGGCTTTCGCGCATGAGCACATCGTCTGCAGAAACGCATCGCATCGCCATTGCCGGCGCTAGCGGCCGCATGGGCCGCACGCTCGTCGAGGCCGTCCTGGCCGCGCCGGATTGCAGCATCGGCGCCGCGCTCGACATGCCGGGCAGCCCGGCGCTCGGTCAGGACGCCGGGGCTTTTGCCGGGGTGCATACCGGTGTGGCCATACGCTCCGATCTGTACGCCGCGCTGCAGCACGTCCGCTATTTCATCGACTTCACCCGGCCTGAAGGCACCATGGCGCATCTGGCCGCGTGCGAGGCGGCGGAGGTGGCCATGGTCATCGGCACCACGGGCTTCGACGAGGCGCAGCTCGCGCGCATCCGCATCGCATCGCAGCGCATCGCCATTGTCATGGCGCCCAATATGAGCATCGGCGTGAACGTGGTGTTCAAGCTGCTGGAGCAGGCGGCGCGCGCGCTGGCGCAGGGTTATGACATCGAGATCATCGAAGCCCATCATCGCCACAAGGTGGACGCGCCTTCGGGCACTGCGCTGAAAATGGGCGAGGTCGTCGCGGGCGCATTGGGGCGCGACCTCAAGCAATACGCCGTCTATGGCCGCGAAGGCGTCACCGGCGAACGCGACCCGTCCACCATCGGCTTCGCCACCGTGCGCGGCGGCGACATCGTGGGCGACCATACCGTGCTGTTCGCGGGCACCGGCGAGCGCATCGAAATCACCCACAAGTCGAGCAGCCGCGCCACTTACGCCCAGGGCAGCCTGCGCGCAGTGCGCTTTCTCGCCGCCCAATCCCACGGCCTGTTCGACATGCAGGACGTGCTGGGCTTGAACTGAGTCACCCATGGGAGGGCTCGCACAGTTCTGGCAGCAGGGTGACGCGCTCAGCCATCTGGTCGCGCTCGTGCTGCTGGCGATGTCGGTGGCGAGCTGGTTTGTCATTTTGTGGAAAGCGGCCCTGCTCTGGCGGGCCACGCGTCGTGTGCCCGCGGGCATTGCGGCGTATTGGGGCGCCGCGTCGCCCTTGCAGGCCGCAGCGGCAACGCAGAGTGCAGACCCCGACGGCCTGTCCAGCCTGATGGCCGAGACCGCCTCCAGGCTGGCGCGACCCGATACCGCGCATCGCTGGCAGTCGCATGAAGACCGCGTCACCCGCGAATTGCGCGAGGCTTTGCAGGCGGCGCAGCGGCGTCTGCAGGCGGGCCATGTGCTGCTGGCCAGTGTGGGCAGCACCGCCCCATTCGTCGGCCTGTTCGGCACGGTCTGGGGCATCTATCACGCCCTCACGGCCATTGCAGCGAGCGGACAGATCAGCGTGGACAAAGTGGCTGGGCCGGTAGGTGAAACGCTCATCATGACCGCAGCAGGTCTGGCCGTGGCCATTCCCGCCGTGCTGGCCTATAACGCGCTGAGCAAGCGGGCGCGCCGGGTGCAAGGTGCGCTCGAAGGGTTTGCGCACGATCTGCAGCGACTGCTGGCGGCCAGCCCCGTTCTTTGAATTACGCGCGCCATGAGCTTCGGCAGTTTTGATCAGGGCGACGAAGGCGAAGCAATGAGCGACATCAATATGACGCCGCTGATCGACGTCATGCTGGTGCTGCTGGTGATTTTCATCATCACCGCACCGCTGCTCTCCGGCAGTCTCAAGCTCGATCTGCCCAAGGTCGATGCTCCCGCCGCGCAACAAGCGCCAACGGTGCTGAATGTCGGACTGCGCAAGGATGGGCAACTTTATCTGGCCGACCAAACCATCACCCTGGCACAGCTCACGGCGCGCTTTACCACCGCCGCACAACAGTCGCCCAAGACCGAGGTGCACATCAGCGCCGACGCCGCCGTGCCCTACGGCGATGTCGCCCGGGTCATGGGCGCCGCGCAAAAAGCGGGCCTGAGCCGCATCGGCCTCATCACCCAGCCGCCTGCTGGAAGTATGCCCGGCGCGGCCTCGGCGCCCTAGCAGACCTTACTTGAACTTGTAGTAAGTCTGGTTGAGGTAGGCGGCGATGTCTTTCACCTCTTCCGGAAACAGGTCGTGGTTGAGCTGGGTGACGCACATCTGGGTGAACGCCATCAGTTGCTGCGGGTTGTGCACCTTGCGGTCGGCGCGGGTGTACATCGCCGAGGACGAGCCCATCATCCGCTGGGCATGACAGGCGGCGCATTTGAGATTGTCGTAATACTTCTGGCCCTGCGCGATATTGGCGCCGACGAACTGCGGCGGAACCGCCTCCGCAGCCTGCGCCAGTGGCCACGCCGCACCCAGCACAGCAAGCAGGCCGCAGGTGGCGAGGGCTCGCCGCATTTGTCGCATCGGTCGAATCATCGTTGTCTCCCTCGTTATTTGTTGAGACTTTAGTGTGCGGGTTGCGGCCGGGCTTGTCTACAGCAGCCCTGCTGCGTACAGGGGAAACGTCGGCTCTCAAGGAAACGCAGGAGTCGCTTCAAGACCGTGCCGGGCGGGTGAACTGGAACAGCGAAGTCTGCACGTCGGCCTCCATGTCGGGCTCCCACACGACATAGGTATCGCGCCCGAGGGCCTTGGCGCGATACATCGCCACATCGGCCAGGCGCAGCAACTCCTCCAGCGTTTGCGCATGAGACGGGTACAGCGCCACGCCGATGCTGCCCGAGGCGCGGAACTCCCGCCCGGACAGGGCGTAGGGTGCGCGCAGCCGCTCCAGCGCATGCCGGGCCAGGTCTTCGGCCAGGCGCGGCGAGGGCAGATTGGGCAGTACGACGGCGAACTCATCGCCGCCCAGGCGGGCGCAGACCGCGTCCGGCCCGAAGGCTTCGCGCAGCCGCGCCGAGGTGGCCTGGATCAGCGCGTCTCCCGCAGCGTGGCCGAACTGATCGTTGATGCGCTTGAGGCCGTCGAGATCGAGCCACAGCACGGCGGCAAATGCCTGGCTGTCCTGCGTGCGGTCGAGTTGACGCTGACCGCTGTCGAACAGGCCGTTGCGGTTGAGCAGGCCGGTGAGCGGATCTTTGAGCAGCAGATCCTGCAAGCGCGTGGCGCGTTCGCGCAATTGCGCCACGCGCACCGACAGGCCATAGGTCAGCACCAGAGCGAGAAACACCAAAATCCACTGCAGCGCGTCGGAAGTGAGAAAAGTCTCTGGAAGCCAGCCCAGAGTGCGTCCGATGTTGGCAAAGCCGACGATCAGCAGGGGAAACAGACTGAGCAGCAGGATGATGGCCGGCATGAACCGCTGCTGCCAGCGCACCGCCGCGGCCCACGCAATCAGCACCAGCGAGGCCGCCGCGATCAGCTGGGCGGGAACCAGCAGCCATTCGCTATTGGGCAGCAACACCGCCACCGCGAGGGTGATGGCCAGCCATTGCACGATCTGCAGCGCCAGATCGGTACGCGGCGCGTGGCGCGGCAACAGCAGATAGGCGCGGATGAAATACAGCCCTCCGGCGCACATCAACGGCAATCCGCCCACCAGGCCGATGCTGTTCCAGACGAGGGTGTCTGGCCAGAGTTGGTGCTGCCCTACGCCCGAAATGGCGAGCATGTAGAACAAAGTGGCCGATTGCCACAGGATGTAGGCGAAATAGGCTCGGTCATGCGTACTCAGAAACAGGAAGGCGTTGTAGATCAGCAGCGCCGCCACCATGCCGTAGAACAGGCCCTGCAGCAGCGCGTCGTCCACCGCGTATTGGCGGAACGCCCCCGCGTTCCACAGGTGAAATTCGGGTGTGAGCGCGCCGTACTGCGCCACGCGAAGCAGCAGCGTGCTGGGTCCTTCGGGCGGCTGGAAGGCGTAAGCGGTGTAACGCGAATGCAAGGCGTCGAGCTGGCCGATGCCTGCGGGGTGCTCACCGCTGGCCTGCGCCAGATCGGCCGACAGCAGATAAGCCTGCGCCTCACGCCAGACCGGGCGACCTAATTGCAGCACCAGCTGCTCGGGCGACTGCGCGCTGCGAAACAGATGCACCCGCAACCAGAGGGCGTCTTCGCTGATGCCCAGATTGCCGCCGTTGACCGCCTGGAACCGCGCATCGGGCAAGGCGGCCACGGCGCTGGGCTCCAGGCGCTTGCCGTTTTCGCGGTAAACCTGCAGCGAATTTTGCAGATTCTGGCGCCGCAGATCCTGCGGCACCAGAACCACCAGCGGGGTCGCATTAGCGCCGGAGGGGGCAGTCGCCCAGGCGGGCGCTGACATGGGCGCCGACATCATCAGCACCAGCAACATGATGGCCTGCAGCAGCATCTGCGCACGCGGCCTCTCGCGTCGATGGGGGTGCAATGACAGGCGAGGCATGACGGGACATGGGCGAACGGGCCGGGCGGTCGAAAAAGGGAAAACCAGTGTAGGGAGCGGCACAAGTCGCTTCAATCCCTCTCAGCAGGGGGAGGCAGAAGATTCCGCTATAGACTGGATCGCCTGCCCTTTCTGTGTCAAATCATCCGCTTCAAGCCATGCTCCGCTACCGCATTCTCCCGGTCACCGCCTTTGCCCAGAACACCTGTCTCGTGTGGGATGACGCCACGCAGGAGGCGGTTTTCACCGACCCCGGCGGCGAGGTGGATCGTTTGCTGCATGCGGTGGTCGAGGCCGGCGTGACGCTGCGCGCGGTCTGGCTGACCCACGCGCACATCGACCACGCGGGCGCCGCGGCGGAAGTGGCGCAGCGCGCGGGTGTGCCCATCATCGGCCCGCATCCGGGCGATCAGTTCTGGATCGACGCCCTGCCGCAGCAGGCGCAAAGGTTCGGCTTTCCGCCCGCCAAGACGTTCACGCCAGACCGCTGGCTGGCCGATGGCGACACCCTGCAGCTCGGTTCGCTGCCCTTCACCGTGCGGCATTGCCCTGGCCACACGCCGGGTCATGTGGTGTTCCACCAGCCCGAGGCGCGGCGTTGCTGGGTGGGCGATGTGTTGTTCGCCGGGTCGATCGGCCGCACCGATTTTCCCGGCGGCAATCATCAGCAGCTGCTCGACAGCATCACCGGCAAGCTCTGGCCCATGGGCGATGACACGGTGTTCATTCCCGGACATGGGCCAGAGTCGACCTTCGGCGAAGAACGCCGCAGCAACCCTTACGTGCGCGGCACCTGAAAAGCGCCGCAAGCGCCAAGGCGTGCGGCGGGTGCGCAGCCCTCAATGCGGCAGCCTGCGCCCGTCGAGCATCGACCGCGGCAAAAACCCCCGGGCGCGCAAACTGCCCACGGCCACCCCGAGCAGGTGAAAGCCGACGAGCCACCCCATGAGATTGACCAGCACGGCGTGCAGCGCCTGCAGCGTCTGGTCGCCCCAGTAGCGGTCGGTGGTCAGCGCCCAGCCGCTGGCGGCGATCGCCAGCAGCATGGCGAACATGGCGAGGACGTTCCAGGCGGCGATCGGGTTGTAGCCCGCGGCCAGTTCCGCCCGTCCGCGCGCCAACTGCGCGGCATGACGCAGCACCTTGCGCGGGGGGTGAAGCAGTGCGCGCCAGCGCCAGTCCGCGGGGGCGCGCCAGGCATAGGCCAGACGCCAGACGACCAGCGCCGCGGCGGCGTAGCCCAGCCATTCGTGCGCCGCGCGCCAGTCGGCTTCCAGCGCCCACGCGCCGATGAAAGCCGCCGCCAACGCCCAGTGGAATAACCGGATGGCCAGCGGCACCCGCTCAGCGTCGGCTGTGGCGCTCATCGCGTTTCCTGTTTGACGATTTTGCCGCTCACCGGGTCGAAGTAAATCTCCACTTTTTTACCGGCTTGGTTCTTGCCATAGATCTCGTAGCACTGCCCCGAGGTGATCTTGAATTTGTTGATCTCGTAGCCCTGCGCCTTCAACTCCATTTGGAACTTGCCCGCATCGATCCACGCCGATTGCGGCTGGTTGGTGCACTGCGGCCCGGCGAAGGCGGTGGACAAGCTCAGCGCGCCAAAGGCGGCCACGGCGGCACGGGAGAGGAAAAGGGCGGGATGCGACATGGAGGCTCCAAAAAAGAGGGAAGCGGGGCGAAACGCGAGACGACGAAAATAATGTAATAAATAATAACGATTCGCATTTGTTTGCGGGACAATTCCCTGCGCTCCTTCAGGTCAATGCCGCAGCCCGGCCGTAGGGGCGCTCAAAACTTCCAGCCGACCGACACGCCCAGCGTGTTCTGGTTCATTCGCACGGTTTCCGTCGAGCCCGCCGTGGCGAAGCCGGGCGGCAGCGGGCCGGTCACGCTGTTGTCGAGCGCATGGACGTAATCCACCGAGACTTCCATGTCCTTGCTCACCGCATAGGTGGCGCCGAGGGTGAGGTGGTCTTGGGTGACCGCGGGGGCGATGGTGTTGAGAAAGACCTGTGAACTCTGCACCGGGTTGTCGGCGTGGTTCCAGCCGAAGCGCAGGGTCAGGTCGGGGCTGTACTGGTAGGCCGCGCCGAGCTTGATCACCGTGATGTTCTTCCAGCCGAAAGCCGGGCCGTTGTCCTGGCCGAGCAGGCATTGCTGCTGATAGAAGCAGTCGGCGGTATTGCCGATGGCCTTGACCTTGGCGTAGTTGATGCGCACCACGTCGCCGGCCAGGGTCCACTGCGGCGCGGGCGTCCAGGCAAAGCCCAGGCCGTAGGTTTCAGGAATGTCGAAATGCGCGCCTCCGGCGAACAGTCCGGTGTATTTGCTGAAACTGCTCATGCGGGTTTCGGGTTGCCAGGTGGCGCCCAAAGTGAGGCCGGGGGCGACCGTACCCGTCCAGCCCAGCCGCACACCCAAGCCGGTGGAGCTGTCGTGGCCGTTGTCGGTGAGCTTGTCCGGGGCAACGGAATAGAGCTTGAAGTTGCTCAGGCCGTTGGCGCGAAAGGTCTGCTTGACCAGATTCAGGGCGATGCCCACGGCGTTGTCGTCGTCGAGCTTCATGGCGAAGGACGGCGAGATGAAAAGTTGCTGCAGATCGACCCCGGTGCCCGCTTGCAGGGGCGGAAAAATTTCAGAGTAGCCACTGTTCATGCCGCCGTTGCCGTACATGCTGATGCCGACGGCCATGCGGGGATCGAGCATCCAGTTCATCCCGATGAAACAGAGACTGGTCATTGCCCGAATAGGTGCCGGTGATCGGCGTGCCAGCGGCCGGGCCCATGGCCGACCCCAGACTGCCAGCGGTGCTCACGCTGCGGTCGGGCTTGAACAGGCTCAGTCCGCCGTCCACGCGGTTGCCGATCAGCGCCATGCCGGCCGGGTTGGTGGCTGCGGCCAGCGCATCCTGCGGCAGGGCGATGCCCACGCCTCCCATGCCGTTGGATTTGATGCTGTAACCCGGCTGAAAGTAACCGTCGGTGGCCTGGGCGGCCGGTGCGGCGAGGCTGGCAAATACGAACGCAAGTTTTTTCATGGCTCTGGGGGCTGGAAGGGGGAGAAAATCGCCGCAGCCGAAAAGCTGCGGCGAAAACACTCCCGACCCGTCGCGCAGACGGGTGGGCGTGCGAGGAGCGCGACAAGTCGCTGGGGACGGCGCGCAGGCGCCGAATTCGGGGATGGGCGTGAACGGGTGTTAATGCGGCGAGGACGGAGCCCTGCCGGGGGCGATCTGCCAATCGCTGCACACCGCCTGCACCCCTGCCGTGGTGAACACCAGCCATTCCGCATGGGTGCGCAGCTTGGGGTCGCGCAGGGTGCCGCACAGCCGCACCAAGCCTGCCTGAACCTCGATCTGAATGCCGAGGTGGCGCAGAGAAGTCTGGCTCAGACGCTCCAGCACCTGCGCGCGCAGGCGCTGGTCGGCGTCGTCAGGGGCGGCGGCCAGCGTCGGGCGGGGCGTGTTGGAGCGCGGCCGCTCGGTTCCGGCAGGGCGTAGCGTGTAGCGCATCGGTGAAGTTGTGGACATGAGAGCCTCCTTCAGGGTTTGGCCGTCAGCGGGGCGGCCTTTCGGTTTGTTTGGAGCGGTGCGGTTTGCGATGACTTGGCCGCGGCGCGCTGCCACAGTTCGAAGCCCGCCATGCCGGCCATCATGCTGGCGAAAAACAGCCATTGCGGCGCGTGCAGCGAAGCCAGTGAGGCCAGCGACGGGCCGGGGCACAGCCCGGTCATGCCCCAGCCGATACCGAACACCGCGCTGCCCAGCAGCAGCCGCGAAGTGATGCTGCGGGTATCGGGAAAGGCGATGGGCTCGCCCAGCAGCGCCTTGCTGCGACGCTGCGCGAGCTGCATGGGCGCGAAGGCCACGACGACGGCGGTGACGAGAACCAGCAACAGACTGGGGTCCCAGGCGCCGGCGATATTGAGAAAACCCAGCACCTTGTCGGGGTTGGTCATGCCGGAAAGCAGCACGCCCAGGCCGAACAGCAGGCCGGAGAAAAACGCGAGCTTGTTCATGAGGATCTCCTTGAGAACTCAGGGTCAGTACAGCAGGGCATGAACCGATACCGCGGTGGCGATGCCGGTGGAGAGGAAAGTGGCCACCGCAGCCAGCGAGCGGCGCGACAGCCGCGCCAACCCGCAGACACCGTGGCCGCTGGCGCAGCCCGAACTCAGCCGCGCGCCCACCCCCACCAGCAGACCGCCGACGAGCAGCAGCCCCCAGGGCGCCTCGAATTGCGCGCCGGGCAGGGGCATCGACAGCGCCCACAGTACCGAAGCCGCGAGCACGCCGACGAGAAAACTCAGCCGCCACGAGGCTGGGCGACGCGCGGCCAGAGCGTCGCTGAGCGAGCCGCCCAGAATGCCGCTGATGCCCGCGATCTTGCCGCCGCCCAAGGCGAGCGCGCCCGCTGCGGCGCCGATCAACGCGCCGCCTGCAAGGGCGGAATAAGGGGTGAATACAGACCAGTCGATAGTGAACATGGCGGTTCTCCTGTCAGGGTGAGTTGGGGGCAGGGGCGAGTCAGCGCCGCGGCCCGGACGAGCGGATCGGGCGCGGGGATGCGCCCAAGGCGCTGGCGTCAAACTCCCGTTGCAGAAGGTCAAGGTCGTGCGCCTGCTGACGCTGCAGCCGGGCCAGCGGATCGGGCTGGTAAAGCGCCCGCAGTTGCGCGGCGAGGGCGTACAGCTGGCGCTGCATGGCGTGGAACCGGGCGAGGGCGAGTTCGGCGTGCGGGGCTGCGGGGGAAGGGTGGGTGTGCATGAGGATTCTCCGGTTGGGGGCAGATCGACCCAATACGATCTGCGCGGAGTCCTAGTGCAAACCCTGTGCCACCGGGGTGCTTTCAGAGGGATTGAGGGAAAAAATCACACAAATTAGCGACAAACGGCCGATTTGCCCAAGAAAAGCGTCGGGCAGCGGCGACGGATTGCCCGGTGTTTTGGCAACACCTTGATTTATCGAATGATTTTTGTCGCGGTGGAGCGACAGTGCGACAAGCCCTAGTCTTGCGGCGGCGCTTCTTCGGCAGCGGCTTTGAACTGCGCCGGGTCGAGATGGTGCTTGCCGAGCAGGCGATAGAACTCGGTGCGGTTGCGTTGCGCCAGCCGCGCGGCCTGGGCGACATTGCCGTTGCTCATCTTGAGCAACTGGGCCAGATAGTCGCGCTCGAACTGTTCGCGGGCTTCGGCGAAAGGCAGCAGGGTGGTGGGTTTGAGCCGCAGCGCCCGCGTCACCGAGGTGGCCGGTATGCGGCTGGTGGTACTCAGCGCGCAGCACTGCTCGACCACGTTCATGAGCTGGCGCACGTTGCCGGGCCAGTCTTGTTGTTGCAGCAGATCGAGCGCGTCGGGCGTGAAGCCGGTGATGCGCCGGTGCAGCCGGGGGGTGAGGATCTTCAGCGCATGCTGCGCCAGCATGGCGATGTCTTCGCGCCGTTCGCGCAGCGGCGGCAGGTGCAGGGTGACGACATTGAGGCGGTAATACAGGTCGTCGCGAAACTGGCCGAGCGCGATGGCGGCGTCGAGATCGCGGTGGGTGGCGGAGACGATGCGCACGTCCACATCGACCGCCTGCGCCGCGCCCAGCGGGCGCACTTGGCGCTCTTGCAGCACGCGCAGCAGCTTGACTTGCAGCGGCAGCGGCATATCGCCGATCTCGTCGAGAAACAGCGTGCCGCCGCTGGCCTGCTGAAACAGCCCGGTCTGCGCCTGACTGGCGCCGGTGAACGAACCCTTGGCATGGCCGAACAGCTCTGATTCGAGCAGGGTTTCGGGAATGGCGGCGCAATTGATGGCGACGAACGGCCCGGCCTGCCGGGGGCTGGCGCGGTGAATGGCGCGGGCCAGCATTTCCTTGCCGGTGCCCGACTCGCCGCGAATGAGTACGCTGGCCTCGCTGCGCGCCACCAGTCCGGCTTCGGACAGCAGTGCGAGCATGCGCGGACTGGCGGTGAGAATGTCGGCGCGCCAGGCTTCGTCCTTGGGCGAGGGCGCGGCGGCTTGCTTGGGCTGCAGCGCGATCGCACGCTCCAGCAGGGCAAGCAGCTCGCGCGCTTCGAACGGCTTGGTCAGAAAGCCGAACACGCCGCGCTGCGTCGCGTCCACCGCGTCGGGAATGGTGCCGTGCGCGGTGAGAATGATGACCGGCAGCGACGGGTCTTGCGCGCGGATGTGCTCGAACAGCGACAGCCCGTCCATACCGTCCATGCGCAGATCGGTGATGACCGCGCTGGGGCGGCTGGCCGCCAGGCTGCCCAGCGCCTCGGCGCCGCTGGCGGCGGTGACGGGCGCATAACCGGCCGAGCGCAGACGAATGGCCAGCAGCTGGCGCAGGTCGGGGTCGTCATCCACCAGAAGAACGGTTGCGGGCATGGGGTGGGATCAGCGGCTGCGGTTCTGAAGCTGGGTCTCTAGCGATTTGATCTGGTCGATCTGCTTTTGCAGGGCCTGGACGTTTTTCTGCGCCTGCTGCAGGGCGAGTTGCTGCGCGGCATCGCGCTGCAGCAGGGTGATGAAGTTGCGCATCGGCACATCGTCAGCGCGGGCTCGCACACCTTCAAGCAAATTCTGTGCAAGTTCGGCGTCGCCCGCCTCGCCGCGCGTAAGCATCAGCATGGCGAGCTGCAGTTGTTCTGCAACCCCGCGCCGCTTGCCCAGCGCCAGCAGCCGCGTCGTCTGGCTCTGCAGCGCCGGGCCTGCGGTCTGCGGGGTGTCGCGCAGCAGGCGGTCGAGGGTGGTTTCGTCGAGGCGATCGGTCGGGGCCGAGCCGGAGGTTGTTGGTGCGGCCATTTGAGCCAACCGTGGCAGTTCGGCGCAGGACGTCAGCGCGAGCGGCAGCGCGAGGGAAAGAATGAAGCGTTGGCGTAGAAAACGTGGCAAGGTCATACCGGATTTTGAGCTTGGTCTGGAAGAAACACGCGAAACACCGCGCCAGGGCCGGGGTGGGGCGCGAGCTCCAAGGTGCCGCCGTGCATTTGGGCGTACTGCCGCGCCAGGGCCAGACCGAGCCCGGTGCCGCGCAAGGCGCTGGCCGGCTGGTTGCGGCCCTGGAAGAACGGTTGGAACAACTGCTTGCGGTCTTCCGGCGCCACGCCCGGGCCCTGATCGCTGACGCAGATTTCAACGCCGCCTTCGATCCGATTGGCGTCGAATCCGATTCGGCCGCCCTGCGGGCTGAAGCGGATGGCGTTGACCAGCAGGTTCTCGAACAGGCTTTCCAGCTTGGCGCGATCGCCCTGCACTTGTAGCGCAGCACAGCCGCACTCCACATGCACGCCCTTCGCCCGCAGCGTGAGATGATTGCGGCGGATCAAACTGGCGAGCAATAGCCGCAGCTTCACCGGGCCGATCTGCAGCGGTTCGGGGTGATGCAGCGCGCTGTCGTAATGGATCAGGCTGTCGATGCGGTGGTGCAGGTCGCGCACATTGCCGCGCATGATGCGGGTGATCGACTGCTGCTCGGCGTTGAGCGGGCCGGGCACGCCTTCGGCCAGCAAGTCCACGCCCTCTTTCATCGAGGCCAGCGGGGTCTTGAGCTCGTGCGATACATGCCGCAGCAACTGGATTTTCTGCGCCTCCAGGTCGGCCAGCCTGCGGCGCAGCCAGTCGAGTTGCACGCCCAGATCGACCAGATCGCGCGGCCCGGCCACGCTGGGCGCCTGATCGAGCTGCCCTTCGCCCAGACGGCGGATGGAGCGTTTGATCTGTCGCAAGGGCTGGCTGAGCAGCCAGGAGAACAGCAGCGCCAGACAGACCGACAGGCTCACGCTGGCCAGCGCCAGCCAGCCCAGCACCGACCACACGCGGTTGGAGACCTGCAGCAGCCGCGCTTCCAGCGCATCGACCAGGCCGTTGCTGTGGTTGATCAGCCTGTCGGCCGACAGGCGCATGGCGTCGAATTGCGGGTTGAGCGCGTTGAACACCCGAGCGCCATCCTTCACCTTGCCCGAGGCCATGACCCCGGCGAACAGCGCCGCTTCCTGCGTGTTCAGGCTGTAGAGGGTGTGCTGCTGGTTGGGCGGCAGCGGCATGGCCTGGAGTTGCGCGGCATCGTGCACGAAAGCCTCATGCGCCTGCTTCACCCCGCTGCACAGCGCGGCGTCCTGCAGCACCAGACACTGGCCGCTGGCCCGCTGCAGGTTGTCGATGTCCTGGGCGATCTGGCGCGAGGTGCGCGTGAGCTGCACCGCCACGGCCACCGAGCTGCGCGCCTGCGTGGCCACCTGATCGAACAGATACGCCGTGACCGACAGCCCGATGAGCAGCGGCAGCCCCACCAGCGCAAAGCTCCACAGCAGCAGCGCGGAAAAAGAGATGCCCAGCGGCGCGCGCAGCTTGAGGGTCATGGCGGATTCGTTCGCGACTCTTGCGCGCTGCGTCAGACCCCGTAAGTGTCGCGGTACTGCTGCACCGCGGGCCGCCAGCGCGCCAGCTCTTGGTGGCCGCTGTCGGCCAGGTAGGCGAGCAGGCTGTCGAGATTGGCGATGGAAATGACCGGCAGCCCGTACTCGCGGCTGACGTGCTGTACGGCCGAGACGTCGAGGGTGCGGCCCTCAATCGCGGCCTTCTCCTGGCGGTCGAGCGCGATGAGCACGGCGGCGGGTTCGGCCCCGGCTGCGCGGATCAGCCGCACCGATTCGCCCGTGGCCGTTCCCGCGGAAATCACGTCATCGACGATGACCACCCGGCCGCGGATGGGCGCGCCCACGGTGCTGCCGCCCTCGCCGTGATCCTTGGCTTCCTTGCGGTTGTAGGCGAAGCCCACATTGCGGCCCAGCCGCGCCAGTTCCACCGCGACCACCGCGCCGAGCGGAATGCCCTTGTACGCCGGGCCGAACAGCATGTCGAACGCCACGCCGCTCTCCAGCAGCGCGCGCGCATAAAACTGCGCCAGCCGCGCCAGCATGGCGCCGTCGTTGAACAAACCGGCGTTGAAAAAATAGGGCGACTGCCGCCCCGCCTTGGTGGTGAAGTCGCCAAAGGCGATCACGCCGCTGTCGACG
Source organism: Thiomonas sp. UBA7699 (assembly GCF_002482605.1). Lineage (NCBI taxonomy): Bacteria > Pseudomonadati > Pseudomonadota > Betaproteobacteria > Burkholderiales > Thiomonas > Thiomonas sp. UBA7699. The sequence continues at coordinate 41,148 of NZ_DLGH01000023.1, forward strand.
GCGAAACGGATGAAGTCGAGCGCGTTGGGGCGCGCACTTGGCGCGGAAGCGGTTGCAGGAGAAGGGGAGGACATGATGGCGGTGCAGGGTGGGGCGGCGCAGCAAGACGCGCCGCAGATTCAAAGCGGCATTGTGCCGCAGGATTTCTCCCCGGCCCGTCAGCGGCTACAGTGCACACATGCTCGCCTACCGACACGCCTTTCACGCCGGCAACCACGCCGACGTGCTCAAACATCTGGTGCTGGTGCAGGTGCTCCGGCACATGAACCGCAAAGAAAAACCCTATTGGGTGATCGACACCCACGCGGGCGCCGGGGGTTACCCGCTGCACGAAGCCTCCGCGCAAAAAAATGCCGAGTATGCCGACGGCATCGAGCGCCTCTGGAGCCGCAAGGACGCGCCGGAGGCGGTGCAAGACTACCTCGCGCAGATTCGCGCCTTCAACACGGGTGGCCCGATCTCAGGAAAACGCCGGGCCGCCCCAAGTTTTCCTGACCCCCTCGGGGGGCGGGTCGGCGAGCCGACCCAGGGGGCACTCATCTACTACCCCGGCTCGCCCGGCATTGCCCACCAGCTCATGCGGCCGCAAGACAAGCTGCGGCTGTTCGAGCTGCATCCCACCGATCACCGCGTGCTCGACGCCACCTTCGGCGCGCAGCCGGGGGTGCAGGTGCGCTGTGCCGACGGTTTTGTCGCCCTCAAAAGCCTGCTGCCGCCGCAAGACCGCCGCGCCGTCGTGCTGCTCGATCCGTCTTACGAACTCAAGACCGATTACGCCGCGCTGCGCAACACGGTCAGCGACGCGCTGCAGCGCTTTGCCGTCGGCACCTATGCGGTGTGGTACCCGGTGCTGCAGCGGCGCGAGTCGCACCTGCTGCCGCAACAGCTGCGCCGCATCGCAGGCCAGGCCGATTGGCTCGATGTGCGCATGCAGGTGCGCGAACCCGACGCCAGCGGCTTCGGCCTGCTGGGCAGCGGCATGTTCCTCATCAACCCGCCGTGGACGCTGCACGCCACCTTGCGCGAGGTGCTGCCCTGGTTGACCGGGGTGCTCGGGCAGTTCAATGGGGCGCATTTCGCGCTGGAGCAGCAGGCCAGCTGATCCACCCCCAATACGCGGTCGATCTGTCAACTATTGTCAAAAGTTGGGTCGCAAGTCTTGCATTTGTCACAGAACGCGTCGACCATTCGGGGCGTGTGGGGACGCGTCGTCCCTGCCCTTGTTCCCATTCGTCCATCGGCGCGCGAGTTGCCCGACAAGCGCCTGCGTCGCCTGGCATCGACTTACCCATCCAGGAGTTCTCTATGGCAGTCCGCTTTGAATTGCACAAAAACGAAAAAGGCCAGTTCCACTTTTCGCTCAAAGCGGCCGATGGCGGCACGCTGCTGAGCAGCGAGCACTACGAGAGCAAGGCCTCTGCAGAGAATGGCATGGCCTCGGTGAAAAAGAACAGCGTGCTGCCCGAGCGCTTTGAAAAACAGGTCGCCAGCGACGGCCGTGCCTACTTCACGCTGAAGGCGGCCAACCATCAGGTGGTGGGCACCAGCCCGATGTTCGGCACCGCCGACAAGCGCGATGCCATGCTCGCCATGGTGCACGCCGAGGCCGAGCACGCCGCGGTGCACGATCACACCTGAAGTGTTTTGCACCGCGCGGCTTGACCCTGCCCAAAACGGGCGTCAAGCCGCGCCGATAGACTGGCGCGCAGTCCTCTTCACCGGAGTTCCTCCGTGCGTCACGTTCATATCGCCATCCTTGGCGCCGGCACAGCCGGGCTCACCGCGCTGTCGCAGGTGCGCAAGCACACCGACGACTTTGTCATCATCAACCACGGCCCCTACGGCACCACCTGCGCCCGCGTGGGCTGCATGCCGTCCAAGGCGCTGATCCAGGCGGCCGACGACTTTCATCGCGGTAGCCAGCTGGCCAGCCTAGGCATCCGCGGCGGCGAGGGGCTCAAGGTCGATCTGCCCGCCGTGCTGCAGCGGGTGCGCGACTACCGCGATGCGCGCGTGGCCGGGGTGCTGGGCGCGACTCACAGCCTGCAGCCTGCGCAGAACATCGCCGGGCGGGCACGGCTCGACGGGCCGGGTCGCGTCATCGTCACCCACGCCGCCGACGGGCGCGAAGAGATCATCACTGCCGACCGCATTCTCATCGCCACCGGCACCCGTCCGTTGGTGCCGCAGGCGTGGCAGGCGTTTGGCAACCGCATTCTCACCACCGACGACCTGTTCGAGCGCCCCGATCTGCCGCGCCGCATCGCCGTGGTCGGGCTGGGGGTGATCGGCCTCGAACTGGGGCAGGCGCTGGCACGGCTGGGCCTGGACGTGCACGGCTTCGAGCTGCGCGAAAGCCTCGGGCCGTTGACCGATCCGGTCATCCAGGCCGAGGCGCAACACCGCATCGGCGCCGAATTTCCTCTGCATCTGGGCCGCGCCATCGATCTGCGCGAAGGGGCTGCGGGCACGCTGATCGTGGATAACGGCGAAAGCCCGGTCGAGGTCGATGCCGTGCTCGCCGCCATGGGGCGGCGCACCAACACCGACGGCCTTGGGCTTCAAACGCTGGGCGTGCCGCTCGACGCCCGCGGCCTGCCCGACTTCGATCGCAACACCCTGCAGATCGGCGACCTGCCGGTGTATTTCACCGGCGACGTCAACGGCGAGCTGCAAGTGCTGCACGAGGCGTCCGACGAAGGCTTCATCGCCGCCTTCAATGCCCTGCATGGCCCGACGCGCTTTCGCCGTCGCGTGCCGCTGGCCATCGCCTTCACCGATCCGCAGATTGCCGTGGTCGGCCAGACCTGGCAGTCGTTGCAGGGGCGGTCGTTTGCTACCGGCGGGTTCAACTTCGCCCAGCAGGCGCGCGCCATGGCCATGCTGCGCGCGGCCGGACAATTGCATGTGTACGCCGAGCCCGGCAGCGGCAAACTGCTGGGGGCGGAGATGTGCGTGCCCGGCGCCGAGCATCTGGGGCATCTGCTGGCCCTGGCCCTGCAGCGCGACATGACCGTGGCCGAACTGCTCACTCTGCCCTTCTATCACCCGGTGCTCGAAGAGGGTTTGCGCGCGGCGTTGCGGGTGCTGGCGCGCGCGGTGTATGGTGAAGCGCCGCTGGAAATGGCGCGGCTGTAAACACTGGACAAACTTTCTTTATGACCGCTTCACAGGACTTTGACATGACGTTCGATCTCGCCATCATCGGCGCCGGCCCAGCCGGTCTGTCTATGGTGCGGGCGCTGGCTGGCAGCGGCCTGCGCATCGCCCTCGTCGAGCAGCAAAGCGCGGCCGCGCTGGCCGACCCCCCTTTCGACGGCCGCGAAATTGCGCTCAGCCTGCGCACCCTGCGCACCCTGCGCGAGTCCGGGGTGTTCGACCACATCGCGCCCGATCAGGTGTTTCCGCTCGAACACGCCGTGGTGCTCAACGGCAACGATCCGCATCCCATGCGCGTATCGCCGCTGCGCGGCAAAACCCAGCTCGGCGCTCTCGTGCCCAATCAGCAAATCCGCCGCGCGGTCTGGGCTGCGGTGCAGGGCCAAAGCGAATACACCCTGTTCGACCAGACCCGTCTGGGCGCGGTGCGCACCGATGCGCAGGGCGTTGAGCTCGACCTCGAACCGGCGCAGACATCGGTGCCCGCTGCCCCGGCCCAGACTATCCGGGCGAAGCTGCTGATCGCCGCCGACAGCCGGTTTTCCGAAACCCGGCGCAAGATGGGCATCGGGGCCGACTCGCACGACTTCGGCAAGACCATGCTGGTGTGCCGCATGCAGCATGAGCAGCCGCATCACCACACCGCGTGGGAATGGTTCGGCATCGGCCAGACCTTGGCCTTGCTGCCCTTGTCCGAGCACCTCTCGTCCGTGGTGCTCACCCTGCCGCAGCATGAGATGCAGGCCCTGCTGGAGCTGCCCGACGCCGACTTCGAGCGCGACATCACCCGGCGCTATCAGGGTCGTCTGGGCGAAATGAAACGCGCGGGCAGCCGCCACACCTATCCGCTGGTCGGGGTTTATGCCCAGCGCTTTGTCGCGCCGCGTTTCGCCCTGATCGGCGACGCCGCCGTGGGCATGCACCCTGTCACCGCGCACGGCTTCAACTTCGGTCTGCACGGCGTCGATCTGCTGTCGCGCGAAATTCTGGCCGCCGCGCGCGCGGGTACCGACATCGCCGCGCCCGAGCGTCTGCAGCGCTTCGAGGCGGCGCATCGCCGCGCGACGCGCCCGCTGTATCTGGCCACGCAAGCCATTGCCACGCTCTACACCGACGACCGCGGCCCGGCCCGTCTGGTGCGCCGACTGGTGCTCGATGCCTCCAGCCGCATCGGCCCGCTGCGCCTGGCCATCGCCACCGCGCTGAGCGAAGACGGATTGAGCCTGCGCGGGCTGTTGCCGCGCATGACCTAAGCCGATTTACAGCGCGTCGTGCAGCGCGCGGAAGGCGCCGCCCTGCCGCGCCAGCAACTCGGCGGGCGCGCCGGCCTCCACCACCCGGCCGGCTTCCATCACCAGCACCTGGTCGACCGCAGCGGGCAGCGCGGCGATGCGGTGGCTGATCAGCAGCACGGTGCGGCCCTGCATCAGTTGCACCAGGTCGCGCAGCAGATCGCGCTCGGTCAGCGCGTCCAGGCCCTCGGTGGGTTCGTCGAGAATGAGCAGCGGCGCGTTGCGCAGCAGCGCGCGGGCAATGGCCACGCGCCGCGCCTGCCCGCCCGAAAGCCGCATGCCGGCCTCGCCCACCCAGGTTTCATACCCCTCGGGCAGCGCGGCGATGAAGTCGTGCAACTGCGCCGCCTTGCACGCTGCGATCACTTCGTCCTCCGTGGCCTCGGGCTTGGCCAGCATGAGGTTGTCGCGGATGGTGGTGTTGAACAGATAGGTGTCTTGCGACACCACGGCGATGTGCGCGCGCAGCGCCTCGCCCGGCCAGGCGCGCAAGTCGTGGCCGCCGATGCGCACGCTGCCCTCCTGATAGTCCCAGAACCGCAGCAGCGCCTGCACCAGCGTGCTCTTGCCCGCGCCGCTGGGGCCGACCAGGGCGACGCGCTCGCCCGCGCGCAGATGCAAGCTCAGGCCGTCGAGCGCCCAGACCGCCTCGCCGCGCGCGCCGGGGTAGCGCAGCCGCAGGCCGTCGATCTCGACATCGGCACGCTCCCACTGCGGCACGGGCATGTCGGCGGGCTCCTCCACCTGCGGCCGGGCGTCGAGAATGCCGAACACCCGCCGCGCCGCGGCCAAGGTCTCGCCCAGCATTTGCAGCGCCAGCGGCAGCGGCAAAACCGCCTCGAAACTGGAGAGCACGAACAGCGCCAGCATCGGCAGTTCAGCCGGGGTGATGGACGCATCGGTCACCAGCGGAATGGCCAGCAACAGCGCACACCACATCGCCAGATTGGCCGACAGCCCCAACAGCCCTTGTGACAGGCCGGTGGCGCGGCTGAGCTGGCGCTGCTGGCCGATCATGGCCTCGGTCAGCGCGTCGATGCGCTGCGCCTGCCGCGCCGCCCCGCCATACACGCGCAGCTCGCCCAGCCCTTGCAAGCCATCGACGGCGGCGCTGCGCAATTCGGCGCGCAGCGCAACCAGCCGCCGCCCCGGGCCATGCCCCAGACGGAAGGTGAGCAGGGGAACGGCCACCCCGGCCAGCAGCAGGAACAGCAGGGTGGACGCAGCCACTCGCCCGCTGTAGAGCGCCATCATGCCCAGAATGAGCGCGCCGCCCAGCAGCGCCACGCCCACGGGCACGAGCACGCGCAGGTAGAGGTGGTTGAGCGCGTCGATGTCGCTGATGAGGCGGCTGCTCAGGTCGGCGCTGCGCAGCTCTTGCAGCCGCGCCGGGGCCAGCGGCTCCAGCCGCCGGTAGAACCACACCCGCAGTTCCTGCAGCAGCCGGAAAGTGGCTTCATGCGTGATCAGGCGTTCGATATAGCGCCCGGCAGTGCGGGTGATGGCCATGCCGCGGATGAAGGCGGCCGGGGTGAAGTAATCCATCGCTGCGCCCACCAGGCCGACCAGTGCCATTTGCGCGATGAACCAGCCCGAGGCCGTCATCAGCGCCACATTGGCGAGCAGGGTGAGCAGCGCGGCGAGCGCGCCCCACAGCATCCAGTTGCGGTAGGGCAGAAAAAGTCCGACGAGCCGCTTCAAATCGGCGCGGGCTTGGGTTAGATCGAAATCGGGCGGCAGCGGGTTCCAGCGCATCAGGCTTGCTCCTGAACAGCGGGCTCGTGGGCGCGCACCAGCCGGGCAAAGGCGCCGTCGGCCCTCAGCAGATCGGCGGGCGCGCCCTGCTCGATCACGCGCCCGGCTTCGAGCACCACCACATGGTCGGCCTGCAGCACCGTGCTCAGGCGGTGCGCGGCAAGAATGACGCAGCGCGCTTTCGCCAGGGCCAGAATGGCCGCGCTGACCTGCGCCTGCGTCTGCGCGTCGAGCTGCGCCGTGGCTTCGTCGAGCAGCACCAGCTTTGCTGGCTTGAGCAGCGCCCGCGCCAGCGCCAGACGCTGCACCTGTCCGCCCGACAAGCCCAGACCGCGCTCGCCCAGCGGAGTGTCGTAGCCCTGCGGCAGCGCGGCGATGAAGTCATGCGCCTGCGCCGCGCGGGCGGCGCGCTCCACCGCCTCCTGCGGCGGGTCGGACTGGCCCAGCGCGATGTTGTCGCGCACCGTGCCCTCGAACACATGCGGACGCTGCGGCACCCAGGCCACATGCCGCAGCCAGTCGGTGGCGTCGAGCGCGGTCAGCGGCGTTTCATTCACCAGGATGCACCCGGCCTCGGGTTGCACCAGCGCCATCAGCGCGTGCAGCGCGGTGCTCTTGCCCGCGCCGCTGGCGCCCACCAGCGCGGTGAGGCCGCGTGGTAGGGCGGTAAAGCTCACCGCGTCGAGCGCGGGCGGCAGATCGGCGGCGTGGCGCACGGTCACCGCTTCGAAGCGAATCCGCACCTCTTGCCCCGCGTCCAATTTCTGCGTGCCGCCGGTGGCTTGGGCGTGCGGCGGAATCGGGGTGTCGAGCAGCTTGAGCAGGTTTTGCGCCGCGCCGATCGCCTCCATGCGGGCGTGGTAGAAGGTGCCCATATTGCGCAGCGGCAGATAAAACTCGGGCGCCAAAAGCAGCACGAAAAAGCCGTTAAAAAACTGCATTTCACCGTAAAATAGGCGAAAGCCGATAAAAACCGCCACCATCGCAATGCTGATGGTGGACATGAACTCCAGCGCCACAGAAGACAGAAACGCCACCCGCAACACCTTCATGGTGCCGATGCGGTATTCCTCGGTGAGCGCGGCCACTACCTCGGCCTCATGGCGGCTCACGCCAAACAGTTTGAGCGTGGTCAGCCCCTGCAGCGAATCGAGAAACCGCGCGCTCATGCGCGAGAGCAACTGCCATTGCTGCTGGTTGAGGGTTTCCGTGCCCTTGCCGATCAAAATCATGAAAATCGGAATCAGCGGCGCGGTCAACAACAGCACCAGCCCCGACACCCAGTCCTGCGGCAGCACGAACACCAGAATCGACAGCGGCACCAGTGCCGTCAATGACATATTGGGCAGGTAGCGCGCGTAATAGGCTTCGAGCGCGTCGATGCCGGTCACGATGGTGTTGGCGATGTCGCCGCTCGACTGGCGCGTGAGCCAAAGCGGCCCCAGCGCCTGCAGATGCTCGTAAAGACGTCCGCGCAAATCGCGCCGCACCTGCGCCGCGGCCTCGAAGGCCACGTTTTCAGACGCCCGCATCAGTGCGAAACGCAGCGCGAAAATCGGCAGCATCGCCGCCAGATAACCCCACACCTCGGCGAGATGCTGATGGCGGGTGATGACCGCCGACACCACCCGCGCCAGCAGCCAGGCCTGCACGATGATCAGCCAGCCGGCAAACAGCCCCAGCCCCACGGCGCGATTGAGCTGCGGGCGGATATCTTTTTTGCGGGCCTTGAGCCAGAGTTCTTCGGAGGTTGCCAAGATAGTAGACGTGCAGCGGGAGCAGTCAGCCGCACGGCGGCGCGGCGAAACCAGCATGTTAGAGGGCGGTCCCGCAGCCCTTATCGATCTACAAGTATTAAAGTTGATCGCAAGCGGTCTTGTCTCGATAAACCTTTCCGTGCCGCGACCCTACCGAGCCCTCAACCTGGAGCTTTCATGGACGACAAACAGCCCCCCAGCGTCACCCTCAAGCAGATCGACGCCTACCAGTTCGACCTGCACTTTGCCGACGATCGCCCCACCATTCTGACCGACGAGCCGCCGCCCCTGGGCGAGGGCGCGGGGCCGTCGCCCTCGCACCTGCTGCTCGCTGCCGTGGGCAACTGCATGAGTTCTAGCATGTATTTCGCCCTGAGCAAATTCAAGCTCGACCCCAAGGGGCTGACCACCACCGCCACGGGCGAGATCGGGCGCAACGAAGCCGGTCGTCTGCGCGTGCTGTCCATCACGGTCGATATTCGCATGGGCGCTGCCGCGCAAGGCATGGATCGGCTCGACCGCGTGCTGATGCAGTTCGAGCAGTTTTGCACCGTGGGCGAAAGCGTGCGCCAAGGCATTCCCGTGACGGTTTCGGTATTCGACGGCACCGGGCAAAAACTCAAATAACTGCGCAAAATGGCGGCTTTGCTTTTGCCTATGTCAGCCCATACCGCCATGATTCCCCACACTCCGGCCACGCCGCCCGCCGGCAGTTTTGCTGATCCGCGCGAAACCTGGAACGCCCGCTTCGCCAAGCCCGGGCTGCATTACGGCGCCGAGCCCAACGCCTTTCTCGTGCGCGAATCCGCGCGTTTTGCGCCATCGAGCCGCATTCTCAGCGCGGCCGACGGCGAAGGCCGCAATTCCATCTGGCTGGCCGAGCAGGGCCACCACGTCACCGCGTTCGACCTCTCGCCCGTCGCCGTCGATAAAGCCCGCCGCTGGGCGCAGGAGCGCGGCGTATCGGTGGACTTTCACGTCGCCTCGGTAGATGAGTGGGACTGGGCGCCGGGTCGATTCGACGCCGCCGTCGCCATCTTCGTGCAGTTCGCCGACCCGGCCCTGCGCCAGCGCCTGTTCTCCGGCCTGTGGCGCACCCTCAAACCCGGCGGCCTGCTGTGCGTGCAGGGCTACGCGGTGAAACAGCTCGAATACGGCACCGGCGGCCCGGGCCGCGCCGACCATCTCTACACCCCCGAACTGCTGCGCGAGCTGTTGCCCGAGGCCGACTGGTTGCTGCTGCAAGAGCACGAAGCCACCCTGCACGAAGGCACGGGCCACGTCGGGCGTTCGGCGCTGGTCGATGCGGTAGCGCGCAAGCGCTGAGTGCGGTACTTGATGGAAACGCAGCACCCTGACCAGCTCTACCGCGGGCGCTTCGGCACTCTGCTGGTCGGCTCGCGCAGCAAGCTCAACGACCGCGTCAGCCTGTACGAAGAAACCCGGCGCACCACCGGCTATGGTCAGGCTGGCCTGCTCCATGCCTTCGGCGTCGACCTCGTGCTCACCGAGCGCTGGAGCACGGGGCTGAAAATGGAAACCGTGGAAACCGGCACCATCAGCGACCCGCTCAACGGCGACATCAAACGCCGTGTCGTCGCGCTCTCCATGGGCTACAACGCCACCGTCCTTGCCTCCAGTCTGTAATGCCGCCACGACCAGAGCAACCTCACCGGCGAGCGCACCTCCTGGCTTACCCGCAACAGCTTCGGCCAGCAGCTCACCGCCGCCTGTCGCCTGCTGGGCAAGCTCGACCTCGCGCGCAGCAGCGCCAGCCTCGTGGTGTTGCGCGGCGAGTGACACTTCGTGCGCAAATGGAGCGGCCTGGTCGGGTGGCGTCGCCTGAACGCCAAAGAGGCCGGCGATGCCCAGAGCGGAGCGTTGCTGGCCGTGTACCGGCGCATGAACGAGCACGTCAAAATGGGCGTCGGCGACAACTTCACCAACTTCTCAGACAACCTCACCGATCTGTCCTACAACAACCGGGGCGTGTTCCTCAACGTGCTGGCCACCTACTGACCCTGGCCACGGACTGAGATTGCAAGGCCCTCCGCCGCAGTGCGCGGGCGCTTGTGCTCTGGCCCGCATTTTTTACGCGCGGTTTACACGCATCTGCCTACGCTTTCGATCCATGAATGGCACGAGGCGGCGCAGTGGCGTCGAACTGCATGGATCTGTTCTGGATTGCTCTGACGCTGGCGCTGTTCGCCGCGGTCTTCGCCCTGGTGGCGTTCTGTGACCGTCTGCTGCAAAGGAGCTGAGGTGAGTCCATTCGTCTGGATCGGCGCGGTCGCCGCGCTGGCGCTCCTGATTTACCTGCTGGTGGCGCTGTTCCGCGCGGAGGACTTCTGATGACCCCCGAATTCTTCGCCTTGCTGGCGGTGCTGCTCTTGGTGGTTCTGGGCGCAGCCCGCCCCCTGGGACGTTACTTCGCCTGGATCATGGACGGCGGTCCCGCCTGGCGGCCGCTGGCCCGGCCGGAGGCCGGTCTGCTGCGGCTATGCGGCGTCGATGCCGCCGGGATGCGCTGGTCGCGCTATGCCGTGGCCTTGCTGGTGTTCAGCCTGCTGGGCACGCTGCTGGTGTATGCGCTGCAGCGGCTGCAGGGCGTGCTGCCGCTCAACCCGCAGCAGTTCGGCGCGGTCAGCCCCGACTCCAGTTTCAACACCGCCATCAGTTTTGTCACCAATACCAACTGGCAGGGCTATGCGGGCGAATCGACCCTGAGCAACCTCACGCAGATGATGGGGCTGGCGGTGCAGAACTTCGTCTCGGCGGCGTCGGGCATCGCCGTGGCCTTTGCCCTGATCCGGGGATTCGCGCGTCACCGTGCCACCGAGATCGGCAACTTCTGGGTGGATCTCTATCGCATCACGATCTATGCCTTGCTGCCCCTGTCGATGCTGCTGGCGATGGCCCTGGTCAGCCAGGGCGTCATCCAGACCTTCTCGGCCGATACGCCCGTCACCACGCTGCAGTCCACGACCTACGTGGCGCCCAAGCTGGACACCGCGGGCCAGCCGATGCGCGATGCCGCCGGGCAGTCGGTGCAGCAGACCGTGACCGTCACCCAGCAGATTCTGCCCATGGGGCCAGTGGCGTCGCAGGAGGCGATCAAGGAGCTGGGCACCAATGGCGGGGGGTTTTTCAGTGCCAACTCTGCCCACCCCTATGAGAATCCGAACGCGTTGAGCAATCTCCTGGAGATGATCGCGGTGCTGCTGATTCCCGCCGCGCTGGTCTACACCTTTGGCCTGGCCGTGGGCGACACCCGCCAGGGCTGGGCCCTGCTGGCGGCGATGACGCTGGTGTTCGCGGTCGCCGTCACCGGTCTGGCCGCAGCCGAACAGCAGGGCAACCCCACCATCGCCGCGCTCGGCGTCGATCAGGCGCACGGCGCGCTGCAGTCCGGCGGCAATATGGAAGGCAAAGAGACGCGCTTCGGCATCGCCGCCTCGGCGCTGTTCAACGCCGTGACCACCACCACCTCCTGCGGCGCGGTGAACGCCATGATCGACTCGTTCACGCCGCTGGGCGGGCTGGTGCCGATGGCGCTCATGCAGCTCGGCGAAGTGGTGTTTGGCGGTGTTGGCACGGGCTTGGCGGGCATGCTGGTCTTCGCGCTGGTGGCTGTATTCGTCGGCGGGCTGATGATCGGCCGCACGCCCGAATATGTCGGCAAGAAGGTCGAGGCCTTCGACATGAAGATGGTGTCCATCGCCGTGCTGCTCATGCCCGCGCTGGTGCTGCTCGGCACGGCACTGGCCGTCGTGGTGCCGGCCGGGCTGGCGGGTCTGGCCAACCCCGGGGCCCATGGCTTCTCCGAGATCTTCTACGCCTTCACCTCGGCCGCGAACAACAACGGCAGCGCCTTCGCCGGGCTGTCGGTGAACACGCCGTTCTACAACGGCTGGCTCGGTGCGGCGATGCTGTTCGGACGTTTCGCCGTGATGGTGCCCACCCTGGCGCTGGCGGGTTCGCTGGCGGCGAAAAAGCGCATTCCTGCAGGCGGCGGCACCCTGCCCACGCATGGCCCGCTGTTTGTCAGCCTGCTCATCGGCGTGCTGCTGCTGGTGGGCGCGCTGAACTTCTTCCCGGCCTGGGGCCTGGGCCCCATCGTCGAGCAGTTGCAGCTCTGGAAATGAACCGGATATGAAACAACCCCCTGACTTGCTACGGGCCTTTTCGCACCTGATATGACGCGCTCATCCCTTCCCTTATTCGACGCCGCGCTGCTGCGACCAGCCGTGGTGGATGCCTTTGCCAAGCTTGATCCCCGTGTGCAATGGCGCAACCCGGTGATGTTCGTGGTTTATGTGGGCAGCCTGTTCACCAGCGCGCTGTGGCTGCAGGCGCTGGCCGGGCACGGCGAGGCACCGGCCTGGTTCATCGGCGCGGTCACCCTGTGGCTGTGGTTCACGGTGTTGTTCGCCAACTTTGCCGAGGCCCTGGCCGAAGGCCGCGCCCGGGCGCAGGCGGCCTCGCTGCGCGGCATGAAAAAAACCGTGGTCGCCAAGAAGCTAGCCGAACCGCGCTCCGGCGCCCCGTGGACCCAGGTGCCCGGCGAGAGTCTGCGCCGTGGCGATGTTGTGCTCGTTGAAGCCGGTGATCTGCTGCCCTGCGATGGCGAGGTGATCGAAGGCGTGGCCGCGGTGGATGAGAGCGCCATCACCGGCGAGTCGGCCCCGGTGATCCGCGAGTCCGGCGGCGACTTCTCCGCCGTGACCGGAGGCACCAAGGTGCTGTCGGACTGGATCGTGGTGCGCTGCACGGCCGATCCCGGCGAGTCCTTCCTCGACCGCATGATCGGCCTGGTCGAAGGCGCCAAGCGGCGCAAGACGCCCAACGAGATCGCGCTGACCATTCTGCTGGTGGCGCTGACCCTGGTGTTCCTGCTGGTGACGGTGACGCTGTTGCCGTTTTCCATCTACGCGGTGAATGCCAATCACGCGGGTGTTCCGGTCACTCTCACGGTGCTGATCGCACTGCTGGTCTGCCTCATCCCGACCACCATCGGCGGCCTGCTGTCGGCCATCGGCGTGGCCGGCATGGGGCGCATGCTGCTGGCCAATGTGGTGGCCACCTCGGGCCGCGCCATCGAAGCGGCGGGCGATGTCGACGTGTTGCTGCTGGACAAGACCGGCACCATCACCCTCGGCAACCGTCAGGCCAGCGCGTTCCTGCCGGCGCCCGGCGTGAGCGTGGCCGAACTGGCCGACGCCGCGCGCCTGGCCTCGCTGGCCGACGAGACACCCGAAGGCCGCAGCATCGTGACCCTGGCGCGACAGGAGGGCTCGGCCCATGAGCCCGCCGCCGATCCGGCTGCCAGCTTCGTCGCCTTCTCGGCCCAGACCCGCATGAGCGGGGTGGACTTGCCTGGCCGCCTCATCCGCAAGGGCGCGGCCGACGCGCTCAAGCGCTGGATCCTCGAGACCGACAGCGCTTGGCCCGAGGCGGTCGTGCGGCATGTCGAAGCGGTGGCGCGGCGCGGCAGCACGCCGCTGGTCGTGGCCGAACGCGCGTCGCTCGAAGTCGGGTCGCCTGCCCGTGTGCTCGGCGTCGTGGAGCTCAAGGACATCGTCAAGAGCGGCATCAAGGAGCGCTTCGCCCAATTGCGCCGCATGGGCATCCGCACGGTGATGATCACCGGCGACAACCCGATGACCGCGGCTGCCATCGCTGCCGAAGCCGGCGTCGATGACTTCCTGGCGCAGGCNNGAGGCCGGGGTGGACGACTTCCTCGCCGAGGCCACGCCGGAGAACAAGCTCGCGCTCATCCGCCAGACCCAGGCCGAGGGCCGGCTCGTGGCCATGACGGGCGATGGCACCAACGACGCCCCGGCGCT
>NZ_DLGH01000017.1:0-73631 GCF_002482605.1 Thiomonas sp. UBA7699
GCTTGTTCCGTACCCCAGCGATCGCGCGTGTAGCGGTAGATCTCGTCGAGCCTCCAGGACGCTGCTTCCTGAAGCCGTATTTGGGCCACGCCGTCAGCCCCGGTTGCGCGCGATCACCTCGGCGGCAGATAGGGGGCGGTACGAACTCTCCGGGGCGGCGAAGGCATGGGCCAGCTCGGCCTTTAGCCGGTCAAATGCTTCTTGCTCTTTGCGCGCCTTGTCACGGCGGATCAGGTCGCGCATGTATTCGCTGATGTTCTCGTAATCACCTTGCTCGCCCACATTGGTGGCGACGAATTCACTGAGTGGCCCGCTGAGACGCACCGTCATGGTCGTGGTCGTTGTTCGGGACATGCTTGGCTCCTGTCATTTTCGGTGTATTCAATATAAATGAATATGAATACGGCGGCAAGAATGCCGCAAGCCACTCGTGGCCCTGCGCCGGTCGGTTGGAAGCGTCTGGTTATCAACGATCCGCCGAAGAAAGCAACAGCAGACCCAGCCGAGGTTCGGTGCCCTGCAGTGGAACGACAACACAAGTCTTCTGCGTCAGGCGGAAGTCGTCCAGTTCTCGACGACCAGCCCGGCATCGACGTAAAGCGCAAAATCGGCGGCGTTGTTGGTCACTAACGTGATCCCCAAGGAGATGGCATGCGCAGCGATCATGCGGTCGAAGCTGTTTTTTCTGGCTGGAAACTGCCGGGAGAGTTTTCCAAAAAAAGCCGCAGCTTGCCTGTCGAAATCCTTGATGACCAAGCTGTTCGACAGCGCGGCCAACTCGGGCGGGCTGTGATGCACCTCCAAACCGCAACACAACTCAGCCCAAGTAATTGGCCCAAATAATCGAGCCGACTCCGAGCGCCACCCGCTGGCCGCAGACGGCCCCTTGCGCGCGCGTTGTGCGGGGGGTTTGCAGACGCCGCAAAATACCGGGTGGCTATAGATGTGAAGGCCCGCACACTTTGAAAGAAACCCCTATGAAAACCACCCGACTGGGCCATACCGGCCTTGAAGTCTCGCGCATTTGTCTGGGCTGCATGACTTATGGTGTGCCCGAGCGCGGCAATCATCCCTGGACGCTCGATGAAGCCGCCAGCCGTCCGTTGATTCGGCAGGCGGTGGAACTGGGCATCAATTTTTTCGATACGGCCAATTCCTATTCCGACGGCACCTCCGAGGAGATTCTCGCCCGCGTGCTGCCCGAGCTCACCCGTCGCGAGGAGATCGTGGTGGCGACCAAGGTGCGCTTTCCGTCGAGGCAGGCGCCCAATATCGGTGGCCTGTCGCGCAAGGCGATTCTGTTCGAGATCGATGCCAGCCTGAAACGACTGCGCATGGACTATGTCGATCTCTACCAGATCCACCGCTGGGATCCGCACACCCCCATCGAAGAAACCATGGAGGCGCTGCACGACGTGGTCAAGGCGGGCAAGGCGCGCTATATCGGCGCGTCGAGCATGTTCGCCTGGCAGTTCGCCAAGGCGCAGCAGATCGCGCAGCAGCACGGCTGGACGCGCTTCGTCAGCATGCAGCCGGAACTCAACCTGCTCTACCGCGAGGAAGAGCGCGAGATGCTGCCGCTGTGCCGCGATCAAGGCGTGGCGGTGCTGCCATGGAGCCCGCTGGCGCGCGGTCGCTTGGCGCGGCCCTGGGGGGAACTCACGCCGCGCATCGCCAGCGACGCGTTCGGCGCCAAACTGTTCGCGCGCACACAGGACAACGACCGCGACATCGTCGAGGCATTGGGCAAGCTGGCCGCGCGACGGGGCGTGCCGCGCGCGCAACTTGCGCTGGCCTGGGTGCTGGACACGCCGGGCGTGACCGCGCCCATCATCGGCGCGTCCAAGCCGCAGCATCTGCTCGACGCCGTGGCCGCCCTGTCGGTCTCGCTCAGCGCCGAGGAGCGGGCGGCGCTGGAGGCGCCGTATCAGCCGCATCCGGTCGTCGGGTTCGAGTAATGTCAGTTCCGCACGGCCGTTCCGAAGGAACTGACCTCCCCTCGGGGGGAAACGAGCGCAGCGAGTCTGGGGGCGGTTTCAGCCTGAACGACTCGCAGCTCGTCGTTCCGCCCTCGTTCATCGCGCTCTATCTGGAGCCGCACCGCAGCCGCCCCAGCGCGCCGCGCGAGGTCATCACCGCGCGCTACGAGTTCTGCGAAGACCTCGCCTCGATGCTGACCGAGCACGCCGCGGAGATCAAGTCCAGCCTGCATGTCACCGACGACGACGTGCTGTCGCGGGTGTGGCTCGGGCTGTGCACGCCCGACTCCGGCGTGAACGCTGCGGAGGCGCAATGGGTGGTCAATCGTCTGGCCGAGTTGTTGGGCTGGCCCCTGCCGGGAGAGATGGCGCCGGGTTGAGCGCGGGGCTTGGGTATCCTGCGCCCTGGCTCAACGCTTTCATCCCTCGATGTCCGCCCCCGCAGATTCCATGAACGACACGCCGCCCGCCGTTTCGGCCTGGGCGGTTTTCGGCAACCGCCGCATCGCCGCGGTCTTGCTGCTCGGGTTTTCTTCAGGGCTGCCGCTGGCGCTGACGGCGGGTACGTTGCAGGCCTGGCTCACGGTCGAAGGGCTGAGCCTGAAGGCCATCGGCTTTGCCACCCTGGTCGGGCAGGCCTATGTGTTCAAGTTCCTCTGGTCGCCAGCGATGGATCGTTATGCCGTGCCGTTCTGGGGGCGTTGGCTGGGGCGGCGGCGCGGCTGGCTGCTGCTGGCGCAACTGCTGCTGGCGGCCATGCTCGGTTTGATGGCCTTTGTCGGCGTGCCCGGCCTCGATCAGGCAGCGGCCTGGCCGGGGCTGGTGCATGCCGCCGAGCGGCTCGGAGTGGACGCCGCCAGCGCGCGTGCCGTGCCGCTGCTGCTGCTAGCCGTGGGCGTGGCGTTTTTCTCGGCCTCGCAAGACATCGTGATCGACGCCTATCGCACCGATGTGCTGCCCGCCGCCGAGCGCAGCGCCGGGGCCGCCGTGCTGGTGCTGGGCTACCGGCTGGCGATGATCGTCTCGGGCGGTCTGGCGCTCTGGCTCGCCACCGATGTGACGGGCTGGCGCGGCATCTACGCCCTCATGGCCGGGCTGATGCTCGTGCTCACCCTCGTCACCTTGTGGGCGCCGCGCCCGCCGCTGCATGCCAAACCGCCGCGCACCCTGCGCGAGGCGGTGGTCGAGCCTTGGCAAGAATTTTTCAGCCGCAAGGGGGCTTGGGTCTTGTTGCTGGCCATCGTGTTTTACAAGCTGGGCGACGCCTTCGCCGGGGCCTTGTCCACCACTTTTCTGATTCGCGGCGTGGGTTTCAGCCCGGCAGATGTGGGCCTGATGAACAAGAGCATGGGGCTGGTCGCCACCATCGTCGGCGCGCTGCTGGGCGGGGCCTTGCAGGCGCGGCTGGGGCTGTGGCGGGCGCTGTTGCTGTTCGGCGTGTTGCAGGGCGCCTCTAATCTGGCCTACTGGGTGCTGGCGATTTCGCCGCAAAGTCTGGCGCTCATGGGTCTGGCGATCGGCGTGGAAAACTTCACCGGCGGCATGGGCACGGCGGCGTTTGTCGCTCTGCTGTCGGCGCTGTGCGATGTGCGCTTTTCCGCCACGCAGTTTGCGCTGTTGTCGGCGCTGTCGGCGGTGGGGCGGGTGTATGTCGGCCCGGCCACGGGCTATCTGGTCGATGCGCTGGGCTGGCCGAACTTCTATCTTTTCACCGTCGTCGCAGCCGTGCCGGGCGTGGTGCTGATCTACTGGCTGCGCGACATCATCGAAGCCCGCGATGTGCAAAACCCGGGCGGGTGAAACGGTCGCGAACGGCCACAAACGGTCATAAAGACCGTTTCAGAGCGCATTCAGCCGAGGTTAAGGCTAGGCTGCTGCAATCGCATCAACAACATAGAGGAACGGCATCATGGCTGATACCGAACGCGCGCTTGCCCTGGGCCAGGAGGCCCGTCTGTTTGTCCGCAATCATCAAAATGGCGTGCTGTCCACGCTGTCGAAGCGGCTGGACGGCTTTCCCTTCGGCTCGGTCTCGCCCTATGTGCTCGACCACGAGGGACACCCCGTCATTCTCATTTCCACCCTGGCCGAACACACCAAGAACATCGACGCCGACCCGCGGGTGAGCCTCATCGTGCATCCCTGCGCCGAAGACATGCAGGCCGCTGGCCGCGTCACTTTGGTCGGCCGCGCTGAACGCCTACCCGACAAGGCGGGCTTCGGTGCGCGCTACCTGCGCTACCTGCCGCAGGCCGAGAGCTATTTCGCCATGCACGACTTTCACTTCTATCGTTTGCGGGTGGAAGACGTGCGCTTCATCGGCGGCTTCGGCAAGATCCACTGGATTCGCCCCGAGCGTTACGCCCCGCCCGCCGCGCCCGCGCTGGCCGCTGCCGAGGAGGGCATCCTCGCGCACATGAACGCCGACCATGCGCACAACCTGCGCGAATACTGCCGCCATGTGCATGGCGTGGAGGTACTGGACGCGGCGATGGTCGGCATCGACTGCGATGGCTTCGACGTGCGCGCCGACGGCCATGTGCTGCGCGTCAACTTCCCCGAGCCCGTGCTCGACGCCGAGGCCGCCCGCGCGGCCCTGGTCGAACTGGCGAAACAGGCCCGCACCACGGCCCCGGCGTGAGTTGGGCAGCGCCTGCAGAAAACCGCGCCCCGACTTACGATGACTCCCCGTCGCCAAGGCAACAAGACTGCGGCGATACTTCCTGGAGACTCTGATATGAAGCTTTTCTACAGCCCCGGCGCCTGCTCGCTCTCACCGCACATCGTTCTGCACGAGCTCGGCCTGCCGCATGACGTGGTCAAGGTCGATCTCAAGACCAAGCAGACCAGCGATGGGCGCGACTTCCGCACCATCAACCCCAAGGGCTATGTGCCTACCCTGCAACTCGACGACGGCACCATCCTCACCGAAGGCCCGGCCATCGTGCAATACCTGGCCGATCGCAAACCCGAGATGCATCTCGCCCCGGCCAACGGCACGCTGGCGCGCTATCAGTTGCAGGAATGGCTGAACTTCATCTCCACCGAGTTGCACAAGCAGTTCAGCCCGCTGTTCAACCCGGCCAGCAGCGCCGACCTGATCGCCGCGCAGAAGGCCAGGCTGGCCGAGCGCTTCGCCCTGATCGCCCAGACCTTGGGCCAACACGACTACCTGCTGCCCAGCGGCTTCAGCGTGGCCGATGCCTATCTCTACACCATCCTGACCTGGGCCGGTTTTGTCGGCGTGGATCTGTCGCCCTGGCCCGCCTTGGTGCGCTACAAGGCGCGCATGGAAGCGCGTCCTGGCGTGGCCGCCACCCTGGCCGCCGAACGCGAGGCGAAAAAGGGCTGAACGCTGATTCAGGGCCCGCGGCGCACCGCGTCAGAACGGTGCGCCGAAAATCGCCCAGACGCCCGACAGAATGGTGGGCACGGCGAGCACGATGTTGATCGCAGACAGGGCGCGAATCTGCGCGGCGTGCGCGCAGGCCGCGCCCCAGTCGCTGCGCGCAACGGCGCTGTGCATGCGCAGGAAGGGCACGAAAAAGATATATAGCGCGAGCAGCACCATGAGGCTGCCCAGCACCACCATTACCCATTGCGCTGAGCTGAGCACGCCAAACCCGCCGCGCAAAAACACCATGCCGTAGCCGGTGATGACCAGCGACGCGCCCGCACCCCAGATCACGGCGAAAAAATTACGGAACAGTCCATAAAGCAGCCGAGCACGCGGCTCGGCCTGCGCGATGGCGCGTTTGAGCGCGGGCGCCAGAAAGCCATCCATGAAAAGAATGCCGCCGATCCAGATGACCACGGCGAGCAGATGGATGAATTGCGCGAGAGAGTTCCAGTTCATGGCGTGGGGCAGATCAGCAAAGTGGCTTCATTGCAGCAGAGTTGCGTGATGTGTGGTTTGACGTGTCTCACAAGCCGTTTGTCGGCTGGGTTCAGTCACAATGGACGCATGTCGTTTGTTTCTGCCCCTATTGCGTTCAAATCCCGATCTTTGGGGATGCTGAGTGCCGCCCTGCTGTGCTGGCTGCTGCAGTATGGCAGCGTGCAGCACGCGGCCGGGCAGGTGGCGGCCTTGTTTCAGGCGGCTATTGCGGTGGCTTGGGCCATGCTGTTGCTCTGGCTGTGGACGCGCTGGCGTGGCATTGCGCTGTTCGCGCAGGGCGCGTCGCTGCTGCCCGCGCTCTGGGGCGGAGCGCTGTTTACTGTGCAATGGGCCTGCCTGTATCTCGCCGTAGACCGCTCCGCGCTGTGGCGCGTGGCGCTCTTGTTCGGGCTGATGGCGGTGCTGATGCGGGCTGCGGCGCAAGGGCGCAGGCGATCGCGGCTGGGATTCGCGGCAGGCGTGGCGCTGCTCGCCGTCTGGGCCTGGGCGACGGGGCAAGGCGGGGTGGGGCTGTTGACCCTGGCCGCCGCGCTGGCTTTTGTGCTCGGGCTTCATCAGGTGCGCTGCGCCCAGATGCAGCGACAAGACCTGATGCGCTGGCGCTTCTATCAACTCTGTGTGGCCGCGCTGTTGCTGCCGTTGGCGGCGGTGGCGTTCAGCCCGAGCTGGAGCTTTCTGCCGGGCTGGAGCGCGCTGGGCGCGATGTTGCTGCAGGCGGTATGCGGTGGGCTGGCGTTCCCGTTTCTGCTGGCTGCGGCCTTACCAGAGGCCAGGAATGAAACGGCGGGTGACGCGCGCATAACCGGCGTAGTCGGGCCAGACGCCTGAGAGCAGCCGCTCTTCCATCGCCGCCTTGAAATTCAGCACCACGCCCAGCGCGATCCACAGCGCCCACTGCACCGGGCTGTGCGCCGCTGTGGCGACGCCAGCCATGAACAGAATCAGCGCGACGTACATGGGGTGGCGCATCCAGCGGTAAGGCCCGGTGGTCACCAGATGCGCGCCCTGGCGTGGTTCGGGCACGATGTTGAAATTGCCCGGTCGGTTGTGCCAGAACACCCAGAGCACCAGCACCGCGCCGGCTGCAAGCAGCGCGAGCGCGGGCCAGCTCAGGCGCCAATGCGGCGCGGGCCAGCCGAACATCAGGGCGAGCAGCCCGAACTGGGCAGTCACCCAGAGCCGGGCGAGGGTGTGCGTCTGCATGGTGAGTGTCTTTCAGGCTTGTCAGGCGCTGCGCATTACCAGCGGCGCTTGCGCACGTTGCGCAGGAACTCGTCGAGGATGGGGGTGCAGTCGAGCAGCTCGGGGTTGGACGGGTGATGGAATTCCGGGTGCCACTGCAGGCCCAGCAGAAAGTTGCGGCCGGTGCCGCGTATGGCTTCGGGCAGGCCGTCTTCGGGGCTGATGGCGTCCACCACCAGATCGCGGCCGAGCGAGCGTACCGCCTGATGATGCACCGACACGATGTTGAGTGTGCCCGGATCGACTTCGGGGTAGAGGCGGGCCAGCAGGCCGCCTTCGGTGAAACGCACCGGGTGGAAATGGCGGTCGTAGGCGTCGCTGAGATGCTGGGTGTGGCTGTGGGTGAGTTGCGTGGGCAGATCTTGGTAGAGCGTGCCGCCCATGGCGACATTGATGAGCTGCGCGCCGCGGCAGATGCCGAGCACGGGCTTGCGCACTTCGATGAACTCATGCAGCAGTTCCATCTCATAGCCATCGCGCACCGGGTCGCCCGCCCATTCGGGCTTGAGCGGTTCCTCGCCGTAGCTGTGCGGGCTCATGTCCGAGCCGCCCTGGAGAATCAGGCCGTCGAGCGCGTCGGCGTAGTCGCTCAGTCGGATATTGCTGCGCACAATGCCGCCGCCCGTCGCCACCGTGGGCACCATGAACACCAGCACATCGCGCGACATGGCCCAGTGCGCGACCGACTGCTCCAGATACTGCAGCGTTTTGCTGCGCAGCCCGGCCTGCCCGGGCTGGGGATGGTCGATGCGTGCCGAAATGCCGATTTTCAGAGGTTTGGTCGCCATGAGAGTGCTCGCTGTGGCAAGGATGGATTCATCTTATGACGACCGGAGTGACCGGGCGTTCCCTAGGGCCTGTTAACGCTATTGGTGCCCTCGCGTTGCCCACAGACGGGGAGGGATGCAAGGCGGAGGTGCGAGGCAAGGCTATCTGCCTTGCCTCGCACCGACAACGCCGCAGACGCCCCGTCTGGGGGCAACCCTTCGGGCCGGGGGTCTGGGCGGCGCACTGCCACGTTGCAGTCCGCTTGTGGTGCCACACACCACGGCGCGGCCTGCGCCTCGCATTGCCTCCGCCCAGACCCCCGGCGCGGGGGCATAAATAGCGTTAACAGGCCCTAGTTCATTGAAACTCGAAGGTGTAGAACAGATCGAGCGCGTTTTCGGTGCCGGTCTGAGCCTGTACCGACAGCCGCCGGGTGAGTTGATGCTGGATGGTGAAAATGCTCGATACCCCGTCGATTCCGCGCGAGAAGGTGACGAGGGTGTCGGCCGACAGGCGCTTGCTCAGCGTGACGATGGTGCTTTGCACGCCGCCAGATGCCGCGGTCGCGGTGCCATTGGTGCTGCTCGTACCGGTGCTGCTGGACGCGCTTTGCACGCTGATGCTGTCCAGCCCCACCGCGTGCGCCAGCCGGGTTTGCAGCGGCTGCCCCTCGCTGGGGCCGAGCAGCGCCGCTGCCGCAGTCTGCAGCAGCCCGATGTCGGACGCGCCCACCTGGTCGAGCGGCTGACCCAGCACCAACCACGACAGAATTTCGGTGTCGGGCATGGCGGGGGTGGAACTGAGCTTGACCAGCGGGCGCCGCGCGCTGCCGCTGATGGTCACGCCGACTTCGATGCCGGTGGGCAGGTTGGGGCGGGTGGCGGTGATGTTCAGTCCGGGGTTGTCCACCGGCCCGGCGAAGTTGATGCGGCCCTGCGTCACCTGTAATTGCTGGCCGTAGGCGGTGTATTCGCCCTTGACGACTTCGATGCTGCCGGTCGCCGTGGGCGTGGCGCCGTTGTCGGCGCGCACGCGCACGCTGCCGCCCAGCGTGGCGTCAAGACCCTGGCCGTAGAGGTGGAAGTTGGAGCCCAGGTTGAAGGAGCCATCGAAGCGCACGGCGCTGGGCATGGCGGCCGCGGGCTTGCTTGCTGCCGGCGTCTGGCCGACGACGACCACGTCGCTGCTTAGCGTGGGCCCGGTGGTGCGGGGCAGGGCGATGTCGGCGCTGTCGGCGGTGAGGTCGGTGGTGAGGGCCAGCACCTTGTCGGCCAGCCGGGCCTGCGCCGTGCCGCTGAGCACGAGTTGTCGGTCGGGCCGACTGAGCAGTTGCAGCTTGTCGGCCTTGAGGTCCAGGGTCGCGCGCGGCAGACCGTTTTGCAGCCGCGCGTCGCCGCTGGCGGTGAGCTGCCCTTTGCCGCCCTGGAGTTGGAGCTGATCGAGCTGAAGTCGGTCGCCGGTGAAATGGGCACGCAGCACGCCGTTTTTGAGATCGAGGCCTTGCGCGGGCCAGGCCAGACGCAGGGCCCGGCCATCGAGACTGCCGCTGTATTGCGGCAGGGCCAAGGTGCCTCGGCCTTGCACCGCGAGTTGCAGTCGGCCCTCGGCGCGATAGTCGTAGCCGATCAGCGGCGCGGCCCAGGCCAGGCTGGGCATGTCGGCGCCCGCGTCGAGCTGCAGCGGTGCGCTGCCCGCGATGCCCCACAGCTCACCGCGGCGGCTGAGTTCGGTGGCCAAGCTGGCCTGCGCCGTGCCCATGGCGGTCTGCACCACGCCCTGCGCCTGCACGCGGCTGTCTTGCGCCGTGATGTCGAGCACCAGCTGGCCGATGCCCAGCGGCATGAAGCCGCCGCGCGATGCGGCGGCGCCGAAGGTGGCGTCGCAGGTCGGGGCAAGGGTGACGGCGCCAACGGGCTTGGCGGGAGGGGCGGCAAGTTGCAGCGCGATATCGCCGCTGTCGCGCTGCAGATGGATCTGGCCGTTCACGGTTGCACCGGCGTCGATCTGCCAGCGGCCCGAAAGCACCAGCATGTCGCGCAGCCGCGCCGGGGCGATGCCGCCCAGGGCAAGCAGGTCGGCGGTGCGGACGGCCTGCAGACGACCCGCGGTGCGCAACACGCCGGGGGCGAACTGCAGGCTGTCCAGATCGATCAGCCCGGCCTGCAGCTTCAGAGCGGCATGCTCAACTTGCAGCCGCAGCGGGGAAAACGCCAGATCGAGCTTTGCGGGAGCCTGGAGTTTGAGCGCGACCGGTCCGGTGTTTTCCAGCGTGGTGATCTGGCCGCGCCAGCCTTGCAGGTCGCCGTGCCAGCCGCCCGCAGCACTCAGCCGCAAATCGAGCGGCGAGGGCGGCGCGGTGGGCGCAGTGGCGTTGGGCCGGGGCAACTGGCCTTTGACGGCAAGCAGCAGAGTGTGCCGGGCGCGGGTGCCCGCGATGTTCAGGGTCGCGGTATCGATCACTTTTTCTGCGCTGCTTTTTGCGGCAGACGCGATCCGCAGGTCTTGCAGCCGGGCGCCCAGTTGCAGTTGCCCGCCCAGCCCGGCCGTGGTCTGCGCCTGAGTGTGCAAACTGCCGATCTGCACGGCTTGCGCGCTCTGGGTCCAGCGCAGGCCGTCGAGGTCGAGCTGTAGCGAGCCCGCGAGACGGTTGAGCAGGGTGCTTGCGGTTGGCAAGGCGGTGGCGGCAGGTGCGCGGCCGGTGTTGAAGGTGCTAAATGTGCTGCGGGCGCTGAGGTGTTGCAGCGTGAGCGCGTTGGCCCAGCGCAGTTCGTCCGCTTGGAGCGAGACGGTGCCCGAGGGCGCTTGCAAGCCGCCTTGCAACTGGCCCTGCGCTTGGGCGCTGCCTTGCAGGGCAGGGTCGATCTGCGCGAGCTGCGGGGCGTGCAGCGCCCACTGCAAGGCGTCGCGGGGCTGGCCGAATGCGCCTTCCGCGCTGAGCTGGTTGGCGCCGAGGGTGAGCGCGGCGTCCACGTCCCACAGGCGTTGCGGGTCGAGCGCGAGCCGGGCGTGGCCGGTGAAGGTGTGGCCGCGCCACACGCTTGGAGCGAGTTGCAGCGCGAGCTTGGCCTGACGGCGGGCGAGGGCGCCGCTTGCAGTGAGGTCGGCGTTCAGCGCGGCCTGGGGGTAGGCGCCGAATTGCGCAGGGTTGAACTGCCGCAGCCGGGCGCTCAGCTCGAAAGCCTGCGTGCCTGCGGTGGACAGGGTACCGCTGGCCTCCAGACGGCCGCCCAGCGCCGAGAGCAGCAGCTGGCGCAGGTGCACGGTGTCACCCTGGCGCTGCGCTTGCACCCGAACGTCCCAGCCCGGCTGGCTGAGGGTGGCCTGAACGCTTTGCTGTTGCGCGCTGGCGTCGATCGCCACCGGGCCGGACAGGCGGGTGGCGGCCAGCTTGCCGTCGAGCGCGCGGGCGTTGAGCTGCGCGACCTGCAGGCGGGCCTGCAGCACGGGCTGCGCCCAATGCAGCGTGCCGCGGATTTCCCCGCCAGCGCCCAGGTCGATGAGCAAATCGTGCGCGCTGGCCTGCTGCGCATCGCCCGTGAGGGTGGCGTTCAGGCTGTGCAGCGGCAGGCGCTGCTGGTCGATCGGGCCGGGCCGGGTGTTGCGCACGCGCAGACTGCCCACCAGCCTTTGCGCGCTCGACGGGCCGAGATCGAGCTGCACATTCAACGCGGCGCGGGGCAGCCCTGCGGCGAAGGCCGAGGGGTCGAGCGCGTTCGAGCTGAGCCGGGCGCTGCGCAGCGGTGTGGCATCGAATGGCGTGAGACGGGCCTGCAGGCGGGCGCGGGCGGTGTCCATTTGCAGGGTGCCGTCGAGGGTGAAGTCGCGCAGGGCGCCGTGGGCGCGCAGATCGGCGGCGTTGCGCTCAGCCGCCTTGCCGGGCAGGCCGATGTGCGTGGCGCTCAGGCTCGCCTGCAGCGCGTAGGGTGCGGCGTCGCCCAGGCTGGCGCTGAGCTGGGCGTGGGCCCAGGGGGTGAGGGCGGTGAACTGCGCGCGGTAGCGGCCCTGGCCGTAGTGCATCTGGCCGCTGAGGCTGCCGTAAGACCGCAACGCCCCTGGCGGGCCGATCTGCAGTGCGCCGACGGCCAGATGGTCGATGTCGATACGCAGCGGCAGGCGCAGGCTGGCGGGCAGTTGCGGCGCGCCGGTCGAGGCGGCGGCGTGGGTTGGCGTCACGTCGATGCGCTGCGCGCTCAGGTTCTGGATGTGCAGGGTGCGCTGCCACAGCGCGGTCGGCGTCCAGCGCAGCCGGGCGTCGTGCAGGAGGGTGGTGGAGCTGGGGGTGGTGAGCTGCAGTTGGCCGATGCGCACCGAGTTCCACAGACTGCCCTGCACGTCTTTCAGGGTGATTTGCGTGCTGCCCAGCCGCAGCGGCGTGCGCGTGGCCAACCACTGCAGACCGCTCTCGCTGCCCAGCCAGGCGATGGCGCCTGCGGCGGCGATTAACACGGCGACTGTGGCCGTCAGCACCCAGAGCAAGACGCGCAGCAGGCGCGGCCCGCGGCGGCGGGGCTTGGGCGGCGGGGCGGGGGTGGGTGCGGTCGGCTCGGTCATCAGAACGACAGCCCCGCACTGAAGTTCAGGCGATATTGGTGCACCGCCTGACCGTAAGCCAGATCGACCGACACCAGCCCCACCGGGCTGCGCCAGCGCACGCCCGCGCCATAGCCGCGCACGGGTTTGAGCGCGCCCCAGGTATCGGCCGCGTTGCCCAGGTCGTAAAACACCGCGCCGCCCCACTGGCGGGTGAACCAGTGATCGAACTCGGCACTGGCGGTAAATAGATAGCGGCCGCCGACGATGGCGTCGCCCTGCACCAGACCCAGGCTTTGATAGGCATAGCCGCGCACCGAATTGGCCCCACCGGCGCGAAACAGGAAATTCTGCGGAATGCCGCTGGCGCCATTGGCCAGCACCGCGCCCGCCTCGGCACGAAAAACCAGCTGGTTGCTGCGGTCGATGGGCAAGTAGCCGAGCCCGCGCGCATACAGCCGGATGAAGTTGGCCGACGACAGCAGCGCCTTGCTGGCGCCGCCGAGTTGCAGATTGATGATGGCGCCGCGGCTGGGATAGAGCACGCTGTTGATGTCGCGCCACGTCCAGCTATCGTTCAGGCTCAGCGCATGCACCTCGCTGGAGGCGGCGCCCGCGGGCTGCAGGCTTTCAGCCTGATACTGCAGCGCCAGTGCGGTGTCGATGTGGCCGCGCGTGCGCTCGCGCAGCGCCCCGATGCTGCTGTTGCGCGTGACCAGGCCGGAAATGTCGGTGCGGTCTTGCAACAGGGTGAGGCTGTCGTCATAGCCATTCGCGGTGCGCGGGAATGCCAGCCGCAGATTGCCGCTCTGCTCGCGCGTCTGCAACTTGACCTCGCTCGACAGCCGCCAGGCGCGCCCCAGAAAGTCGAGATCGCGCCAGCCCATTTGCACCCGCTGCCCGGTATCGCTGCTCACCCCTACGCCGAAACTGAGTTTTTGCGCCCGGTTTTCCGTCACCTGCACATCCACCGGCGCCACGCCGTCCTGCGCCTGACGCACATCGGCATCGACCACGGCATTGCGGAAGTAGGGGCTGTTCTGCAAAGCGGCCTGATAGTCGAGCAGCGCGGTCTGCGAATACGGCTGCCCCGGCCGCATCGGCGCCAGCCGCTCCACGATGCTGGCCGGATAGCGTTGCAACCCGGTGATGTGGAGCGGGCCGAACCGATAGGCCGCGCCGGTTGCCAGCCGCACCAGCAGGCGGGCCTGATGTGTTTGCGGATCGATGGTCGCGCGGCTGTCGGCAATGCGCGCAGCCGGCCATTGCCCCGAAAGAAGGCTCGAGAGCGCCCGCGACTTGGCCGATTCCCAGTCGGCATCGCGAAACACCGAGCCAGGCTTGAGCGTCCAGGTGCGGCTCAGCCGCGCGCTCAGGGCGGCATCCGGCTGGCCGTCGGGGCCGTCGACCTGCACCTCGACGGCGTGCACCAAAGTGGCCACGCCCGGATTCACGCTCAGCACCACACGAATCGGCCCTGTCCCATCAGCCTCCGGGGGGCAATCGACCCGCACCGTGATCTGCGGTGAAAAATAACCCTGCGTTTCGAGCAGGCGCTGCACCTGGGCGGGCGCCTCATCGGCCAGCCGCTCGACCTGATCGGCCTGCAATCCCGGAAAGTTGCGCCAGCGCAACAGATCAAGATTGTTAGATAAGAGGGCGCGCAAGTCCTCCGGCACGTCGAGCTCGACCTCGTACTTGGGCGCGGCCGCCTGCGCTGCCGAAGCGGGCGGCGCAGGTGAGGGGCTCGCGGTCTGTGCCGCCGCAGTCTGCGGCCACGCCAGCACCGCAACCGCGCAGAAGGCGCCGAGCGCGAAGCCGAAAAAGGCGATGGCGCTCGGCAAAGCGGCTCCGCCAAGCCCGATCTGGTGCTCGGCGGTCGTCGTTCTGGCCGGTTTTCGATGCATGCCCGCATTATTCATGCCGCATGTCGTCGGCGGCGTCGGCAGGCCCATGAGCGCCCCCAGGGCCGGGCTGCGCCCAGTCCGCATCCGTCCTTAAATCATGTTTCAAGCTTGCGCCGGGTCGATTCCCGGCGTGAACTTTGTAAAGCATGCCCTGACATT
Organism: Thiomonas sp. UBA7699; assembly: GCF_002482605.1. Classification (NCBI taxonomy): domain Bacteria; kingdom Pseudomonadati; phylum Pseudomonadota; class Betaproteobacteria; order Burkholderiales; genus Thiomonas; species Thiomonas sp. UBA7699. The sequence goes on from NZ_DLGH01000017.1 coordinate 14,484, forward strand.
ACTTGCCGACAACCCCTGGGAGTGTGAACATATTCACGGTTTTCTCAAGAAAACGCCAGGTCGCCCCAGGTTTCCTTGACTTCCGCCTCTGCTCTATCTCTGTCAAGCCGCATGACATTTTTCAGTTCAACCGTGCCACCCACTCTCGCCTTGCGTATTGCATACCTGGAAGATGATCCGCTCATTGCTCACGAGGTTTCCGACTGGTTGCGCGAAGCTGGATATGACGTACAGCACTACACGGACGGGCAGGAATTCGCCCGCGCCGTCGAGCGCGGCGGCGCCGACGCCTGTCTGCTCGACTGGATGCTGCCCGGCCTGAGCGGGCCGGATGTGCTGTGCCGACTGCGTTTGCAACTGGGCGCCAACGTGCCCCCGGTCATCTTCCTCACCGGACGCAATGCCGAAACCGATGTGGTGCAGGCGCTGGAGTCGGGGGCCGACGACTATCTGGTCAAACCCTTGTCGCGCCCGGTGTTGCTGGCGCGGCTGCAGGCGGTGTTGCGTCGCTCGGGCAGCACTTTGCCTGCGGCGCGGCTGCGTCTGGGCGAAATCGAGGCCGACTGCTCGCGGCGTCAGATTTTTGTGCAGGGCGAGCGGGTTGAACTGACCGACCGCGAAACCGATCTGGCGCTGCACTTTCTGCAGAACGTCAACCGCCTGCTGACCCGCGACTTTCTCATCCAGACCATCTGGGGCCTGCGCCCGGAGGTCGAGACCCGCACGGTGGACGTGCATGTCAGCGCCCTGCGGCGCAAATTACGCCTGCAGCCGGAATCGGGCTGGCGCCTGGTGTCGGTCTATGGCCGTGGCTACCGCTTGGAGCGCGCCCGCAGCGCCGACGAAGGGCCGCTGACCGTGCCGCCCGAACTCGACGATTGAACCCGACGCTTGAACGCGTCCGGGCTGAGAATGTCGGTTTGCCGCTTTTTGTCGGCGGCTCGAACCGGATGTGACTCTGATGCGTTTCTCGACCCCCCTGTTTTTCACCCGTCTTTCCGCCCGCCAATCCCCCCGCCTGCGCGCTTTGCTGCTGGCTGTTTTCGCGTGGCTGATGGTGCAGAATCTGGTGCCGACTCTGGCGCTGGCGCAAACTGCACCAATCGCAGCCAGTGTCTCGGGCGAACCGATGTGGCGCTACACCGTCCGGCCGGGTGACACCCTCATCGGTCTGGGCCAGCGCTATTTGCGAGATCCGGCGCAGTGGCCGCAGATCCAGCGCGACAACCGGGTGGGCAACCCGCGGCAGATTCCGCCGGGCACCGTCTTGCTGTTTCCCGCCGGCCTGCTGCGCCAGCAGCCCTCCAAGGCGCAACTGGTGCAGGCTTTCGGCGCGGTGCGCTGGCGGGCGCAGGCGACTGAGGCCTGGCAAGACGCCCAACCGGGCCAGACCCTGGCCGCCGGCGCGCAGCTACAGGTGCCGGATTCGGGCAGCGCCGTCATCGAACTGGCCAACGGCACCCGTCTGGCGTTGCAGCCCGGCAGCACCCTGACGCTCGACACGCTGAGCCTCTACGCCGACGGACTGATGGCCGATACCCGGCTGCGTCTGCAGCAAGGGCAGATCGACATTCAGGACAACCCACGCCGCCTGCCCAATCAGAATCTGCGCATCCTCACCCCGTCGGCCCAGGCCGTGGTGCGCGGCACGCAGTTCCGCGTCGGAGCGGGCGCCGATGCCACGCGGGAGGAAACCCTGGGCGGCGCGGTCGAACTGCAGGCTGCGGGCGCGCAGGTGCGGGTGGATGCGGGCATGGGTTCGCTGGCGCGCACGGGGCAGCCGCCGCTGCCGCCGGTGCGGCTGTTGCCGCCGCCCGATGTGTCGGCCTTGCCGAGCCTGTTTGAACAGCTCCCGCTGCGCTTCACCCTGCCCGCGCAGGCCGGGGCGGTGTCGTGGTTCGGCCAGGTGCTGGCCGAGAGCGATAGCGCGCAGGTGCTGGTGCAGAAAACCAGTACCGGCAACACCCTCAATGTGGCCGATCTGCCCAACGGCCGCTATGTGCTGCGGCTGCGCGCGGTCGACGCCAACGGCTTGCAAGGACAGGACGCGTCGCACGCCTTCACCGTGTTCGCGCGGCCTTTTTTCCCGATGCTGACCGCCCCGGCGGCCGGTGCGACGGTGCGTGTGGCGCGGCCCAGGCTGGCCTGGTCGGAGTTGCTGGACGTGGCGCGTTCCCGTCTGCAACTGGCCGCGCAGGACGATTTCGCGCGGCCGCTGTACGACGTCGAGCAGCAGGGCGCGCAGTGGACGCCGCCCGCCGATCTGCCTGCGGGCGTCTGGCACTGGCGCGTGGCCAGCATCGACGCGCAGGGGCGGCAGGGGCCGTGGAGCCCGCCGCAGACCTTCCGCTATGTGCCGGGCCCCGGTCCGGCCGATCTGGCCAAGGCGACGATGCGGTTCGACCGCGATCATCTGCTGCTCGACTTGCCTGCCGCGCCGTCAGGACAGCATTACGCGCTGACGCTGTCTGACCACGCCAACCTGCAACCGGCGCTGGCGCAGATGCAAACGCCGGGCGGCGCGCTGACCTTGCCGCGGCCGTCTTCGGGCAAGCGTTACCTCGGCGCTCGGCTGGTGGACGACAGCGACGGTACGCAGGGGCCGCCGGTGGTGCAGGTCATCGATGTGCCGCCGCGCTATCCCGACCTCTGGCTGCTGCTGATTCCTTTGCTGCCCGCCCTGTGACGTCGTGAAGCCGCTGTGAAAACCGGATTCGCGCGTTTGCTGCGCCTCGGCGAGTCTCGCGGACGGTTGGCTCGGTCTGCTGAATCCGGCACGGCGAGCTCGGCCCGCTGGCGACCTGGACTGGAGATTCTGCGCATCGGCGCTCTGCTGCTGATTCTGGCGCTCGGTCTGAGCCTCAGCGGGGTGCTGCAGCGCATCGATCATCTGGTGTTCGATCTGGGGCAGCGGCTGCAGCCGGTCGTGCCGCCGCAGGGCGTGGTCGTCGTCGCCATCGACTCGCACAGTCTCGACCGGCTGGGCGCCTGGCCCTGGCCCCGCGCTACCGACGCCCGGCTGGTGGATGCGGTCTGCCGCGCGGGCGCCGCCGCGGTCGGGCTCGACATCGCCTTCACCGAAGCGGGCAGCGACGCGGCGGGCAACGCCGCGCTGGCTCAGTCGTTGCAGGCCTGCGGCAAGGTGGCGCTGCCGGTGGTGCTCGACAGTCTGCGCAGCGGCGGGCAGATCGTTGAAGGCCTGCCCATCCCCCAGCTTGCGTCGGCTGCGGCAGGCTTGGGCCGCATCGGCGTGCAGCTCGACGGCGATGGCGTGGCGCGCAGCGTCTATCTCTGGGAGGGCGTGGGCGCGCCGGTCTGGCCTCTCATGGCGCAGACCCTGCTCACCATCGCCCATCAGCCCGTGCGCGGCAGCGCGCCACGGCCCGCGCAGAGCGCCGTGCCGTCCCATCCCTACGCCCTGGCCGCCGCCGACCAGCGGCGGCTGCGGTTCGTCGGCCCCAGCGGTACGGTGCCGCGACTGTCCGCCAGCGCGGTGCTCGACGGCGTCGTGCCGCCCGGCGCTTTGCGCGGCAAGGTGGTGCTGATCGGCGCAACCGCCGCGGGTCTGGGCGATTTTCTGGCTACCCCGGTGACGACGCAGGGCGCGCCCATGCCTGGCGTCGAAGTGCTGGCCAACGCCCTCATCGCGCTGCGCGATGGCACGCTCATCCGTACCGTCTCGTTGGTCTGGAGTTTGCTCATCACGGCGCTGCTCGCGCTCGCGCCTTTGCTCTGGCTGCCGCGGCTCATGCCCCTGGGCGGGCTGATCGCCAGCGTGGCTTGGGGGCTGGTTCTGGTGGGCTCCGCTGCCGCGCTGCCAATGCTGACGGGTTGGTGGGTCGCGCCCGGCGGGGCGCTGGTCGCGGCGCTTTCCGCCTACCCTTTGTGGGGCTGGCGGCGGTTGGAGGCGGCCAGACGCCATCTGGACGGTGAGCTGCGCCAGTTGCGCCGCACCGTGCGCGAGTCGCCAGAAGGCGATGCATCCGCTAAGCACAAGCGACTGAGTTTCGAACGCCGCATTCTGGAGGTGCAGGCCGCGCAGCAGCGTTTGCGCGATCTGCAAACCCGCCGCGACGATGCGCTGGCCTTCATCAGCCACGACGTGCGCGCGCCGCTGGCTGGCGCCGTGCAACTGCTGCAGTCCGGCAAGATAGATGTTGCGGCGCGCGACCGCCTGCTCACCCAGCTTCGCCGTGCGCTGAACCTCTCACAAGGCTTTCTCGATCTGTCGCGCGCGCAGTCGCTGGAGCCGTCGGCCCTGGTCGAAATCGAGTTGGGCGCGGTGCTGCATCAGGCCGCCGACTTCGCTTATGACGAGGCGCTGGCGCAAGGGGTGCGCTTTGTCCGAGAAATTCCAGACGATCCGATCTGGGTGCGGGGCGATTTCGACGCCTTGGAGCGTCTGACCACCAATCTGCTGCGCAACGCGGTGCAGCACAGCCCGGCAGGCTCGAAGGTGATCCTCGGCGCCACGCTCGCGCCGCACACGGTGCGCTTCTGGGTGCGGGATCAGGGGCCGGGGCTGACGCCGGAGCAGTCGGCCCGGCTGTTCCAGCGCTTCAGCCGCGCCCATGAGGGGCCGGGCACGCCGCTGTCAGGCAGCACCGGCCTAGGCCTTTACTACGTGCGGCTGGTGGCCGAAAAGCATGGCGGCGCTGCCGGCGTGACATCGCGCCCCGGAGAGGGGGCGATGTTCTGGGTCGAACTGCCCCGGCAAGCCTGAGTGTTGGCGGCCTGACGGGGCACAGACCTTGATTTACTTCTTCAGCGCGTCGCGAATTTCGCGCAGCAGCACGGTGTCTTCCGGCGTGGGTGCGGGGGGGGCCGGCGGCTCGGCGTGCTTGAGCTTGGAAATCATGCGCACCATCATGAAAATGATGAAGGCCAGGATGATGAAGTTCACGGCCACGGTGATGAAGCTGCCATAAGCCAGCACCGGCACGCCGGCTTTTTTGAGCGCCGCCAGCGTCATTTCGGTACCGGCGGGCACTTTGCCCAGGACGATGAACAGATTGGAGAAATCCAGTTTGCCGATGACCGCGCCAACAATCGGCATGATGACATCGCCGACCAGCGATTCGACGATTTTGCCAAACGCGCCGCCGATGATCACGGCAACGGCCAAGTCGATCACATTGCCTTTGACGGCAAACTCTTTGAAATCTTTCATCAGGGACATACGGGGCTCCTCAACCGGTGGGGGAAGGGCGTGAATACCTCACGCACGGCGCGGATTTTGCGGGAAAAATGGGCAATTCCCTAGCGCCGCACCCTGTTTTAGAGGGTTTTTTACAGTCTATCGCCCGGGAACGATCAATTCGGCCGCGCCGCAGCGTAAAACCGCACCAGTTCCAGCTGAACCTGATCAGACAGGGCGCTGAACGGGCCACGCAGCAATTTTTCGGCTTCTTCGCGCTGGGCGTTGCGGCTGCTCAGCAGCACCTGCGCCGCAGCGAGGTGGAACTCGGCGTGCATCTTTCGCAGGCGCGCATATTCGGGCAGGTGTCCGTATCGGCCCTTGGCGCGACCATGCAGCCATTGACCCAGAGCGCACTGATCGTCCACGGCGACCGAGGCGATGTCCACATCATCTTGCTGACCGTCGACGATGATGGCCTTGAGGCGCTTTTTCCAGTTGAGATGGCCTTGCACCGCCTGCCCCAGATAGAGCCCGTCGAAGTGGTCTTCTTCCGGGTCGATTTCGGGGGCCAGGTGAGTGTCGGTGGCGGGAAGCAGACCGAGGTCGTGGCGGCGCAGCCAAGCGAGAAGTCCCATGAGTTGTCCTTTTTGAGAGAGGTTGTGAACGCAACATGCCGGGGCGGTTGCCGCCAGCCATGAGAAGGACTTTAAAAATCAGGCTCAGGGTCGGTCTAGGAATGTGCGGGCCGCTTTACGCTTGTATTCAGTCAAGTGTGATTTTTTGCACAGAATGTCCGGTGCCCCGCAAAGCGCGCCGCCGATACGCCAGGTCACAGTTGATACATACTGGCCCTAGTTTCCGCGTTGACATCTGCTTAAAGTGCAGTCATCCAAGTTTTGCTCCTCGTTGCTGTAAGGCTTGGCTAGGCGTGATGCGGTTGTACCCCGGATGACGCCGCCCCATCGAGCAGGGAGTGCACTGTGGTGCTGCGTTCGCGGCACCGCAGGGCTGAGGAAAAAAACAACGATCTGGAGACATCCTGCAGCGGCGTTTCGTTTGTTTCGCCACTGCGCTGAAAACAAGCATCCACCGAATGTCGTACCGCCCGCGCCGAGCCTGGTTGCGGGTGGCGCATGCAGTGCCGCGCAGACCGGTCGGTCGGTGCGGCGACTATCCATCGCTGACTACTGAGATCGGCGAAGAAACCAACCTCGTGAGGAGCCAAATGAAACTTGCCAAAACCCTGATCGCAGCCGCCATTGGAATGGGCGCAGCCCACGCCGCTTTCGCCATGAACGTGCCCGGCCCGCTGGTCACGCCCCAGTGGCTGAAGGCGCACCAGAGCGAAGTCACCGTCATCGATATTCGTGGCGGCGGCAGCATGAAAGCCTATGACGAAGAGCCGGTCATGGGCAAAGACCATTTTGTGAAAAAGAGTGGCGGTCATATCGCGGGCGCTGATCTGGTGAACTTCAACGACATTCGTGAAGAGCGCACGGTCGACGGCGTCAAGCTCAAGGCCATGATGCCGACTGCTGAATACTTCACCAAGGTCATGGACGCGGCAGGCGTGAACAGCGGCAAGCCTTACGTCATCGTGCCGACCGGCAACGCCGTGTTCGCAATGGACCGCGGCACTCGCCTGTACTTCCAGATGCGCTATTTCGGCGTGCCCGCCGATCAGATCGCCATCCTCAACGGCGGCACCAACGCCTGGATCAACGCCGGCTATCCGGTGAGCATCAAGCCCGCGCCCAAGAAAATGGGTGACTGGAAAGCCACGGGCGAAGACAAGGCGCTGTTGGCCGGTCTGAATGATGTCAAGGAAGGCGAGAAGAGCGGCACCGAGCAATTCATCGACGCCCGCCCGACCGCCCAGTACCTGGGCATTGCCAAGAAGCCGATCAACAAGACGGCGGGCCACCTGGCCGGCGCCAAGTCGTTCCCGATCGACGCCATCGTCAAGGATGATCATGGCGCGGCCATGTTCATGAGCGCAGCCGACTACAAGAAGATCTTCCACGACTTCAACATCAGCGACACCGCGCCGACGACCACCTACTGCAACACCGGCCACCTGGCCTCGGGGGCCTGGTTCGTGGTGCATGAAATTCTCGGCAACAAGAATTCCAAGCTTTACGCCGGTTCGATGAACGAGTGGACCAACCTCGGCAACCCCACCGTGGGCCTGCCTGGCTGAGCCAGTCCGCAGCTCCAGAAAACCGGCCTTGTGCCGGTTTTTTTTCGTCCATACGCTTTGGCGCATGCGGCAATACCGCAATGCAACAATGTTCGGATGCGAGTCATTTCATGCGATGAAACTTGTAAGAAAGGTGCGCAGCCCTGAAATTGCTGCACTGCAGCTTCGTGTTTTCCCTAGATTTTCATCCGCCCGACTGTCAGCGCATGGTCAGCTAGGCTGAAAACAATCCGTCATTCCCGTGACGTGCTGTAACACGTTGGCGCCGCGGGGTTGATGCGTTGCGTTGCGGGCCTCGGGTGGAAGACCCAGCAGCGACGCCACGCCCACGTCCACATCCAGGAGACTTGAGCATGGCTTCCATTGCAATGGGCGCAAAAGCGCGCCCCATGACGGCGGGCGAGAAGAAGGTGATCTTCGCCTCATCGCTCGGCACGGTATTCGAGTGGTACGACTTCTACCTCTATGGCTCGCTGGCGGCCATCATCGCCAAGCAGTTCTTCGCTGGACTGGATGCGGGATCGGCGTTCATCTTCGCGCTGCTGGCGTTTGCCGCAGGCTTCATCGTGCGACCGTTTGGCGCCCTGCTGTTCGGTCGGCTGGGCGACATGATCGGCCGCAAATACACCTTCCTCGTCACCATTCTGATCATGGGTCTGTCGACGTTCATCGTCGGTGTGCTGCCCAACTATGCGGCCATCGGCGCGGCTGCACCGGTCATTCTCATCGCGCTGCGTCTGCTGCAAGGCCTGGCGCTCGGCGGGGAATATGGCGGCGCCGCCACCTATGTCGCTGAACACGCGCCGGCCAACAAGCGCGGCGCCTACACCTCGTGGATTCAGACCACGGCCACACTGGGGCTGTTCCTGTCGCTGCTGGTCATTCTCGGCACCCGTACCCTGCTGGGCGAAGACGCGTTCAACGCCTGGGGCTGGCGTGTGCCTTTCCTCGTGTCCATCGCCCTGCTCGCCGTATCGGTCTGGATTCGACTCAAGCTCAACGAGTCTCCTGCCTTCATCAAAATGAAGGCCGATGGCAAGGCGTCCAAGGCACCGCTGACCGAGGCGTTTGCGCGCTGGGGCAATCTGAAGTACGTCATCCTCGCCCTGCTGGGTCTGGTGGCTGGCCAGGCCGTGGTCTGGTACACGGGGCAGTTCTACGCGCTGTTTTTCCTCACGCAGACGCTCAAGGTCGATGCGGTGACGGCTAACCTGCTGATTGCCGCAGCCTTGTTGATCGGTACACCGTTCTTTGTCGTGTTCGGCGCCCTGTCCGACAAAATTGGCCGCAAGCCCATCATCCTGGCGGGCTGTGCGATTGCTGCGCTGACCTACTTCCCGCTGTTCCAGGCGCTCACCCACTACGCCAACCCGGCGCTGTACCGGGCGGTGCAGAACTCGCCGGTCACGCTCACGGTCGATCAATCGCAGTGCACCTTCCAGTTCAACCCCACCGGCACGGCGAAGTTCACCTCATCCTGCGACATCGCCAAGCAGATGCTGGCGGCCAACTCGGCCAACTACAACACCGTGTCTGGCACCGGCCCGGCGGTCATTCAGATTGGCGACAAGACTATCACCGTGGTTGGCGCCAAGGATTTGCCGCCCGATGAATTCAAGGCCAAAGAGGCCGCGCTGAAGAAAGAGATCGGTGCCGCGCTCAAGGCGGCGGGCTACCCGGCCAAGGCCGACCCGGCGCAGATGAACTTGCCGATGGTGATCGCCATCCTGGCGCTGCTGGTGATTTTCGTCACTATGGTGTATGGGCCGATTGCGGCGGCGCTGGTCGAGTTGTTCCCGACCCGCATCCGCTACACCTCCATGAGCCTGCCCTATCACATCGGCAACGGCTGGTTCGGCGGCCTGCTGCCCACCATCGCCTTCGCTCTGGTGGCGCAGAACGGCAACATCTATTACGGCCTGTGGTACCCGGTCATCATTGCTGCGGGCACCTTTGTCATCGGCCTGTTCTTCCTGCCGGAAACCAAAGATCGCGACATCTACGCGGCAGACTGACCGGAATAGGTTCCTTGGCCTTTCGGGGCCGGGGGCAGACTCGCACAATGGAAAAGCCCGCTTCAGCGGGCTTTTCTTTTGGCTCGCAGGCCTGCTGCGCGGATCAGGACGGCGTTTGCTGCGAGGGATGATCCACGAGGTTTTGGGCAATGAGTTCAACCAGGCTGAGTACAGGCTTGTCCCATTCGGTCTGCTCGGCACCGGCCAGGAAGTTGAGTCGGCAACTGCCGCACGAGGTGACGATGGCCTGGGCGTCGCTGTTGTCCACCTGTGCCCGCTTGATGGCGAAAGCTTGCGCCCGCAGGGGTGCCGCACGGTTGATCAAAAATCCGCCCGCTCCGCCGCCGCAGCACCAGTTCATTTCTTCGGTATCGCGCGGCTCACACAACTCAGCTCCCGTGGCGCGCAGAGCGAGTCGCGGCTGCTCGAACACGCCGCCATGTCGGCCGAGTTTGCAGGCATCGTGGAACATCAGGGTTTGGTGCGCATCGCCGCGCAAAGGCAACTTGCCTTGCTCCACCAGTTCCCCGATCAGTTCGGAGATGGCCAGCACGCGAAAAGGCAGCGGTCCGCCGTGCACCTCAGCGCCTTCCCAGCGCAGGGCCGGGTAGGCATGGCCGCACTCTGGCACGATCACCATTTCGGCGCCTACTTCGATGGCTTGTCGGATCACGGCTTCTGACGCCTTTTTCTGCGTCTCCTCTACGCCAGAGAGCAAGCCGAAATTCGCCGCTTCATAACCATTGCTGCGCAGCGTCCAGTCCAGCCCGGCGGCGTTCAGCACTCGTGCCGTCGCCTCGAGCGCGTCCTGGAACAACAGGATGTCGAGCACCGTCGTCAGCATCAGCACCTTGGCCTTGGGTTTGTCCAGATGCACGGTCACTCCACGGCTGCGCACCGCTTCGACGGCCTGTGCAAGATGGCTGGAATCTGCTCCAAACACGGTTCCGCGGGCGTCTTGCTCGCTTTGCACGGCGCGCAGTTCGTCTGGTGCGAGTCCTGCTGCGGCCAGCGCTTCGCGCATCACATTCACGCCGCGGGCGATGTTGATGCCCATCGGACAGACCATGCTGCAACGGCCGCACTCGGTGCAACTGTCGAAGCACAGCGCCTGCCATTCCCGCAAATCATCGACATTCACATCCTGGGTGAACGGTTTCCACAGCCAGGACAGGGGGGCGACTTCGCGTCGCCAGACGCGCCGCAGCAGATCGAGCTTGTGCGTCGGGATGAGGTCAGGGTCATCGTTTTGCACGCTGAACTGGCAGGCGTCGGCGCAATAGCCGCATCGCACGCAAGATTCCAGATCGACCGCGAGGTTGCGATCCATTTTTTCCAGCATGACCGTCTTGGCACGCTTGACACGCTCCGCGTCGGGTATCTCGATCTTCGGCGCTTGTTCCGCCAGATGGGCGATGGCGTTGCCGAACTGTGCATACATCTCGCGATTCATCATGCCCGTACTCCCCGGCGCGCCATGAATGCGCCGAACTGGGCGCGGCCAAAAAACCAACTGACGGTATGGAACAGTTTGCCGAAGGGAAACCACACCAGCAGCAATTCCAGTGACATGAGGTGAATCGCCAGCCGGGTTGGATCTGCGGAGTATCCCTGCGCCGCATAGGCACTGGAGGGCTGATCGATCAAGGCCATGCCCGTGAAAATCACCAGAAACAGCAAGCCCCAGGAGATGTAGTCATCTGCGCTGGAGATCCGTCGCAGAGTCGGGTCCATCAGGCGCATGGCAAGCGCCACAAGCAAGGAGATGATGGTGACGCCCGCGGCGAGGTACATCACTGCGTCCGGCAATGCAGGCCAAGACACCCCCAGATGCCGGTGAAGAAAGGCGATATGTGGGGCGTAGCCAAACACGATGAAGGCCAGGCCGAAGTGATAGAAGTAGGGGTTGAGCGTGGCAAGTGTCGGGTTTGGGCGAGTGCCAGCGCGCGGCAACATATGCCGCAGGACCGTGAACCAGATCGCCCCTTGCACATGGACGCGCCGAGGGGTCGATGTGGCCAGCTTGGTTGGACGGCGAATCAACCCTGCCGCTCGCCACAGCATGCCCAGCACGAAGATCAATACGCTGCCGACAAGTAACGGGCCACGCGCCAGGGTCAGGAGGTCCATGAAAATCCCTTTGCTTGCTTTGTAAGGGTTTTGATATTAGGCTGCGGAGCAGTGGAGTGCAAGCGATTGTTTATTCGCGAATCCGGATGTTTGTATGCATTGCAAATTGCGTTGAGTTGACGCGGTTATAGGGCTACAGTTCGCATAAAAAAATCAATCGCGCCGCGCAACACACCGCGGCCCACTGCGGCCTGCCGCAAGGAGACTCGAATGACTGAAAAACGAATACCCCCGGGCGACGCCAATACGGCAACTGCGATCAAGCGTCGTTCGCTACTGCAAGGAATGAGCGGCGTAGCTGCGGCGGTTTTTGGCGCAAGTGTTGCAAGGGCGGATGCCATGGCGCAGCCGGTCTTGACCAAGACGGCAGCAGAGCCCAAGGTTGACGCCACACAGCAGACGGGCTACCACCTGACCGAGCACATTCGTGCCTACTACCGCACAACCCGGCTTTGAACGCCTGGCAAATGCGACCTATACGATCTGCCGCGCGGCGCCACTTTCAAGCCTTACTGGCAAGCCTTTGAAGCCAGGGTTTCGCCCGCCGCGCCACCTGCTCCCACGCATCACAATGGAGTGAAGACATGCTGCTAACTCGTCGTTCCGAAAGCAAGGACACCCAAGGTAAGTCCCCGGACACCTCGACCCTCTGGGTCGATCAGCTCAAGCGCAGCCTGAACCGCGCCTTGCCGACGATCGACCGTCGTGCATTTCTGCGGCGCTCCGGCATTGGGGTGGGGCTGGGGCTCGGAGCGGGTTTGATCGGCTCGCAACTGCACTTGGTGAAGAAGGCCGACGCGGCCGATACGCCAGCGCCGGGTTCGGCCGGAAGCAAAAATGTAGTGACCCGGCGCACGGTCTGCACGCACTGTTCGGTCGGTTGCGCCTCGGACGCCATGGTGGAAAACGGGGTGTGGGTGCGGCAGAACCCGGTGTTCGAATCTCCGCTCAACCTAGGCGCACACTGCGCCAAAGGCGCTGCGCTGCGCGATCATGGCCGCGGTGATCACCGTCTGCGCTATCCGATGAAGCTGGTGGACGGCAAGTATCAGCGCATCTCCTGGGATCAGGCGCTGCAGGAAATCACCGACCGTCTATTGGAGATTCGCAAGGAAAGCGGGCCGGACGCGCTGTTTGTCGTCGGTTCGAGCAAGCACAGCAACGAGCAAGCCTATTTGCTGCGCAAGTGGGTCTCCTTCTGGGGTACGAACAACTGCGATCACCAGGCGCGCATCTGCCATTCCACCACCGTCGCCGGTGTCGCCAACACCTGGGGCTACGGCGCCATGACCAATTCGTACAACGATCTGGCCAACTCCAAGGTGGCGTTTTTCATCGGTTCAAATGCGGCCGAGGCGCATCCGGTGTCCATGCTGCACTTGCTGCACGCCAAGGAAAACGGCTGCAAGGTCATCGTGGTCGATCCACGCTTCACACGCACGGCAGCCAAGGCCGATATGCACGTGAGGCTGCGCTCGGGTACCGACGTGCCGGTGGTGTTCGGCATCCTCTATCACATCTTCAAGAATGGCTGGGAAGACCAGCAGTATCTTGATGCCCGGGTCTGGGGCATGGGCAAGGTCAAGGAGGACGTGCTGGCAAAGTGGAACCCCGATGCGGTCAAGGAGGTTTCCGGCGTGGATGGCGACACCACGTTTGCCATTGCCAAGATGCTTCACGAAAACAAGCCGGGCACTATTGTGTGGTGCATGGGGCAGACCCAGCACACCATCGGCCACGCCATCGTGCGGGCTTCTTGCATCCTGCAGCTGGCGCTGGGCAATGTCGGCAAGTCGGGCGGCGGCACCAATATCTATCGTGGCCATGACAACGTGCAGGGCGCAACCGATGTGGGCCCCAACCCGGATTCTCTGCCCGGCTACTACGGTGTGATCGAGGGCGCCTGGAAACACTACGCCGGGGTCTGGGGGGTGGACTATGAATGGATCAAGGGCCGATTCGCTCCGGGCATGATGACCAAGCCGGGAATGACGGTCTCGCGCTGGATCGACGGCGTGCTCACGCCCAATGACATGATCGATCAGGGGCCGAACCTGCGCGCCCATATCTTCTGGGGGCATGCGCCCAATTCGCAAACCCGTGGCCTCGACATGAAAAAGGCCATGAACAAACTCGACCTATTGGTCGTGATCGATCCCTATCCATCGGCCACTGCCGCCATGGCCGCCATGCCGTCTGATGACGCCCCGCTCAACCCCAAGCGCGCCGTGTACCTGTTGCCGGCTACCACGCAGTTCGAGACCTCGGGTTCGGTGACAGCGTCCAACCGTTCGCTGCAATGGCGCGAGAAGGTGGTCGAGCCGATGTTCGAGTCGCGCACCGATCACATGATCATGACCCAGCTCGCCGACAAGCTCGGCTTCGGCAAGGAGTTGGTGAAGAACTACAAGATGGTGCCGGGCAAGGGCGGCATGATGGAGCCGGAAACCGAGTCCATCCTGCGCGAGATCAACCGTGGGGTCTGGACCATTGGCTACACCGGACAAAGCCCGGAGCGGTTGAAGGCGCACATGCGCAATATGCACGTGTTCGACGTCAAGACTCTGCGCGCCCGAGGCGGCATCGACAAGGAAACCGGCTACAAGCTCGACGGCGAATACTTCGGTCTGCCCTGGCCCTGCTACGGCACTCCGGAGTTGCGCCATCCGGGCACGGCGAATCTGTACGACACCTCGCTCAATGTCATGGAAGGCGGCGGCAACTTCCGCGCCAACTTCGGCGTCGAACGCGACGGCCAGTCTTTGCTGGCGGCGGACGGTTCTGCCTCGAAGGGCGCGGACATCCAGACCGGCTATCCCGAGTTCGACTCCACTCTGCTGAAAAAACTCGGCTGGTGGAACGAACTCACCGACGCCGAGAAAAAGCTGGCCGACGGCAAGAACTGGAAGACCGATCAATCGGGCGGCATCATCCGCGTGGTGATGAAAAACCATAGCTGCCACCCCTTCGGCAATGCCCGCGCCCGCGCCGTGGTGTGGAACTTCCCCGACCCGATTCCGCAGCACCGCGAGCCCTTGTTCTCGGTGCGGCCCGACATGGTGGTCAAGTATCCGACTTACGACGACAAAAAGACCTTCTGGCGCCTGCCGACTCTCTACAAGACAGTGCAGGACAAGAACATCGACATCGTCAAGAAATTTCCGCTCATCCTTACCTCCGGGCGGCTGGTCGAGTATGAAGGCGGCGGCGACGAAACCCGCTCCAACCCTTGGCTGGCCGAGCTGCAGCAGTTCGCCTTCGTGCAGGTCAATCCGGCGGTGGCCAACGACCGCAACATCCGTGAAGGCGATGACGTCTGGGTGAGCACGCCCACCGGTGCACGCATCAAGGTGCGCGCGCGCGTCACTGAGGCGGTCGACCGATCCACCGTGTTCATCCCCTTCCACTTCGCCGGTCACTGGCAGGGCAAGGATTTGCGCCAGTACTACCCGGAAGGCGCCGCGCCCATCGTGCTGGGCGAGGCGGTCAACACGGCCACGACTTACGGCTACGACGCGGTGACCATGATGCAGGAAACCAAGACCACCGTCTGCCAACTCGAACGCGCCTGATGCGCCCTCACGCTCAACGGAGACAATCCCCATGGCCCGCATGAAATTCATCTGTGACGCCGAGCGTTGCATCAACTGCAACGGCTGCGTCACCGCCTGCAAAAACGAGAACGAGGTGCCCTGGGGCGTGAACCGCCGCCGCGTGGTCACCATGAACGAAGGCGTACCCGGCGAGAAGTCCATCTCGGTGGCCTGCATGCACTGCTCGGACGCGCCGTGCATGGCGGTGTGTCCGGTGAGTTGTTTCTATCGCACCCCGGAAGGCGTGGTGCTGCACGACAAGGACGTGTGCATCGGTTGCGGCTATTGTTCCTACGCTTGCCCCTTCGGCGCGCCGCAGTTTCCGGCCAACGGCGAATTCGGCCTGCGCGGCAAGATGGACAAATGCACCTTCTGCGCCGGCGGCCCCGCGCCCAACGGCTCGGAGGAACAATTCAAGGAATACGGCCGCGACCGTCTGGCCGAAGGCAAGCTGCCGATCTGCGCCGAGATGTGTTCGACCAAGGCGTTGTTGGCGGGGGACGGCGAGGTCATTGCCGACATCCTGCGCGACCGCGTGCTGCACCGCGGCGGCGGCGCCGAACTGTGGGGTTGGGGGACGGCATATGGCAAGGCTGACGCGCAAGCACAGCCCGCACCGACGAAGCAAGGGGAGTCATCATGAACCGCATCATGTCCTTGATGTTCGCAGCCGTCTTGCTCGCCATGACGGCCGGATGCAGTCAGAAACCACAGACCCTTACCCAGACCGGAGCACCGCCTTCGCAAGACCCGTGGATGGGCGCCAATCCCGCTTTCACCGAAAAGGACTGGAAGGTGGGGGATAAGGCCAGCTGGCAGCGCGAGATCAACCGTCGCGCCCAGAACCAGAACGAATACGTGCGCATGCGCTAGGAGCGGGCCATGTTCAGATTCACATCCCGTTTTGTTGCCGCTTTTGTTGCTGCTCTTGCGCTGGGCTTGAGCGTGAGTTTGGGCGCGTCTGCTGCGCTCGCGGCGGATGCGCCAGCAACGCTCACCCCGGGGCCGCAGACTGGCACGGCGCAGCGCGCAGATCAAGCTGCGGCCCCTCCGGGCGCTTCAACCATCCCCGGCTATCTGCAGCAAACCAATGGCGAGCGTGCGCAAGTGCAGCCTGGCAATAATGCACCCATGTGGCGCGACATCAAGCAGCAAGCCGGTTTCTCCAGCCTGCCCGACCCCGAAGCCGGGGTGCTGATTCAGCCGCAAACGGCGTATCCCGGCTCAGCCTTTACCTCGGCAGGCGAAGCGTGGCGGCAGACCCGTAATCTGCTGCTCATTCCAGTCGGCGGCTGGCTGCTGATCCTCGCTCTGGTGGGTATTGGCGCGTTCTACTTGTTCCGCGGAAAAATCCGGCTGGAGCACAAACCCACGGGACGCAAGATCGAGCGTTTCACGCCGTTCGAGCGTTTCATGCACTGGGTGCTGGCGTTCTCGTTCATCGCCCTGGCGGTATCAGGCGTCGTCATCATGTTTGGCAAATTCTTCCTGCTTCCCATTCTGGGTTCGGCGTTTTTCGGCTGGCTCACCTACGCGCTCAAGACCATCCACAACTTCATCGGGCCGCTGTTCGGGCTATCGCTGGTGATCGTGCTGCTGACCTTCGTGCGCGACAACCTGCCGAGCAAGAGCGACCTGGCCTGGCTCGCAAAGGGGGGCGGTTTGTTTGGCGGCGGCGAAGCACCATCCGCGCGGTTCAACGCGGGCGAGAAAATCTGGTTCTGGGTCGGGGTGCTGTTCTTGGGCCTGCTGGCAGTGGCATCGGGCCTGGTGCTCGACAAACTGGTGCCCAACTTTCCCTACACCCGCGGTGCCATGCAGGTGGCCGAAATCGTCCACGCCTCAGCCACCATTTTGTTCATGGCCATGGCCTTCGGCCACATCTACATCGGCAGCGTTGGCACGGAGGGCGCGCTCGATGGCATGCGCACTGGTTATGTGGACGAGAGCTGGGCGAAGCAGCACCACACGCTCTGGCTGGATGCGATCAAGTCCGGGAAAATTCCCGCCCAGCGCAGCGGCCCTAATGCGCAGGCGCCAGTGCCCGTGATCAAACCCAAGGCTTGAGGAGATGATGATGCGATGCATGCGTGGACTAATAGTGGCCGTCTCGCTGGCTTGCGGCGCAACGGCGTGGGCCAAGTTGCCGCCGCCAAGCCCGGAAGCCAAGGCGAAGGCAGAAGAAGCCGCAGCCAAAGCTAAATGGGCCGACAAGGTGGCCGCCTATCAGCTGTGTCAAACCCAGGATAAAGTGGCGGCGTTTTATTACGCTCAGGCCAAGGAACAAGGCAAGGCGACCCAGCCGCCGGTTCCTACCCCGCCCTGTGTGAACCCCGGGCCGTATGTGGCCGCACAATCTGACGCAGCCGCCCCGGCAGCCGCCGCGCAGAAATAAGGAGCAGCGTCTGGGCGCCGTCATGTGGGCCGACAGGTTGTCACGCCTTGATTTGCAACCGCCCGAGAAGAATGTATTGATGGCCCAATCTGAATTAGTGTCTTCGCAACACGTCACTGCGTCTGCATTGCCGCCTCGTGTTCCGCAACTCAGCCAGGCGCGAGAGGCCCTCACCCGAGGTGTGAGGGTACGCAACGAATTTGGGGAAACGCAGGAGGCCCAAATTCCTGCAGAGCGGCCGTTGACGCTGTATCTCGACAAGCAGGAGCTCGTCACCCTAATGACCGTGGGCGCGGCCCCCGAGTTGCTGGCGCTGGGTTATCTTCGCAATCAGCGTCTGGTGCACTCGATCGCCGATATTGCCTCCGTGCAGGTCGATTGGGAGGTGGAGGCCTGCTCCATCACCAGCCGCAGCGGCATTGCGGATTTGACGCAGCGCACCGCAGGTCGGCGCGTGGTCACCACGGGCTGCGGACAGGGCACGGTCTATGCCAGCCTGATGGACGAAGTGGACAACGCGGCGCTTGATGCTGAAACCCGGATCAGTCAAGGCGAGTTATACGCGCTGCTCGATGCCATGCGCCTGCATGATTCGCTCTACAAATCAGCCGGCTCGGTACATGGCTGCGCCCTGTTCGAGGGCAGCCGCCTGCTGATGTTCACCGAGGATGTGGGCCGCCACAATGCGGTGGACGCAATCTCTGGCTGGATGTGGTTGCACGGCGTGGGCGGCCAGGGCAAAGTGTTTTACACCACAGGCCGATTGACCTCGGAAATGGTCATCAAATGTGCGTTGATGGGGGTGTCCATCCTGGTTTCGCGATCGGGCGTGACGCAAATGGGCTATGACATCGCCGAGCGCCTGGGCATCGCCCTGTTCGCTCGCTGCACCAATCGCCACTTTCTGCAATACACCGCGCCTGAGCGTTTTGTTGCTGAGCCGCTGGAGCGGTTATCGGCATGAGCGCACCGGTTTCCGCGCCTGCCGCATGGCCCATCGCCGTGCTCATGCAGCGCGACCAGCTCAACAATCGCTGGCAGCGCTGGCGCTGGGGTCTGCGCGATGTCCTGCCTGCGACGGCAGGCCGTGTGGCGCTGGAATCTGCGCCCATCTGTCTGGAGTGGAGCGGGACGCAGTCGCAATGGTTGTATCCCGGCTTCAGCGTGCAACTGTTCCGGGACGAGGCGGAGGGCTATCACCTCAACCTCACCTCGCCGCAGCCCAGCTGGTTTGTCTGGTGGACGCCAGCGGCAGAGCCGGAATGCGACGATCCGCGCCATGCGCCCGAAGGCTTGCCCGTCATTCAGGCGGTGACTCTGTCGTACAACGAAGCGGCCCGCTGGATGGATGCCGGCGAAACCATCGAGATTGCACCGCTGCCGGCCGCGGTGGCCAACTGGCTGGCCGATTTTTCCTCGCTGCATTACAAGCCCGAACCACGCAAGCGCCGCCGTCCGCAAAGCTTTCTGGCCCCTGATGAACGCGATGTATCGTGCAGCAAGGCGCCAAGTCCTAGCGCCGACGGAGACGATCCACCGGTCTGTTGTCCATGAGTGAAGCCAGTTCTCCCGAAGACCGCGGTTTTCTATCGCGCTGGTCGCGGCGCAAACTGCAGGCCGGGACAGATTCCGTTCCCGCAGCGGCGCCCGTCGCCCCTGCGCCGGACAAGGGTGAGGAACTAGCCGCTGTTCCCGAACCTGTTCCTGCGCCTGCAAACGATCAGCCGCCACCGCCCACGCTGGACGAGCTGCAAGCGCTCGATCACACCGCCGATCTGACACGGTTCATCGCCAAAGGTGTGGACGAAGGCGTGCGCCGTGCCGCCCTGCGCAAGCTGTTTGCCGATCCGCAGTTCAACGTGATGGATGGGCTCGATACCTATATCGACGACTACAACACCCCCAGCCCGGTTCCGCCCGGCCTTCTGGCGCGCTTGAAACTGACTCCGAATTTGGGGCTCGACCTGGCAGACCCCGCCCTTGCAACGCCCGCAGCGCAGCGACCGGCTTCCGAGTGCCTCGGTTCGACTTCGGAAAACCGCACTCCGACCACCGCGAATGAGGCCGACACCACGGATCAGCCTGACTCGGCGCCTACTCCCGACATGCCCCAAGACGCCTCTCTGAACGCAACACCTCCCACCCCATGAAAACTCTGGTCTGCAATTGCAACCACACCATGCCGCTGGACGGCCCGCAGCTGACTGCCGCTTTGGGCCAGACCATCGAACCGCACAGCCAGCTGTGTCGCCGTGAGATCGTGCGCTTTCAGCAGGCCGCACAGAGCACCGAGCCCTTGCTCGTCGCTTGCACGCAAGAGGCCAAGCTATTTGCCGCACTGGCGTCGCAGACCGAGGGCGTGCCACCGCCCGATGTAAGGCCGATCCGGTTTGTCAACATCCGTGAAACCGCAGGCTGGAGTCGTGAGGCCAAGGCTGCCGGCCCGAAAATCGCCGCCCTGCTTGCTGCCGCGGCGTTGCCCGAGCCCGAACCCGTGCCGACCGCGAGCTATCACAGCGCGGGGCGTTGCCTGGTCATTGGCGATGCCGAGTCGCTGGACATGGCGCGCAAGCTCCTTGCCGACGGCCTGGAACTCACCCTGCTCGACACCGGGCGTCCGGGTGGACGTGCTGCGCCCGCCGCATTGCCGCTGCAGCATGAACATCCGGTTCATGCCGGGCGCGTGCGCAGCGTGCGCGGCTGGCTGGGGGCTTTCGAGGTGGATATCGAGAGCGCCAATCCGGTCGATCTCGATGTCTGCACCCGCTGCAATGCCTGCCTTGCCGCCTGCCCCGAGGGCGCGATCGGGCTGGACTACCAGATCGACCTGCAACGCTGCACCGGTCATCGCGATTGTGTGCAGGCCTGCGGCGCCATCGGCGCCATCGACTTCAACCGCGGCCCTCGGGCGGACACGCTGCAAGTCGATCTGGTGCTCGATCTGCAGCCGCAGCCCAGCCTGTCGCTGCATCAGCCGCCGCAGGGCTATTACGCCCCGGGCTCCGACCCGCTGGCGCTAGTGCGCGCCGCGACTGAACTGCGCGATCTGAAGGGTAGCTTCGACAAGCCCCGGTTTTTTCAGTATGACGCCAAGCTCTGTGCGCACTCCCGTAACACCCTGCTGGGTTGCCACGCCTGTATCGACATCTGCTCCGCGCAGGCCGTGCACAGCCGTGCCCGCTTGCGGCCCGACCAGACACCCCCCATCGCCGAGGCCGATTCCATCCTACCCACCGCCGCGCAAAAAAAGCCCTTCGTCGAGCAGATCGAGATCGACCCGCATCTGTGCGTCGGCTGCGGCGCCTGCACCACGGTGTGTCCTACCGGGGCGCTCACCTACGCCTACCCGCGCGCACCGGAAATTGGCGCACGGCTGCGTACCCTGCTGCTCACCGCCCAGCGCGCCGGGCTGAAGCGGCCGACGCTGCTGTTCCACAGCCAAGAAACGGGTGCGGAACTCATCGGGCAGCTTGGTCGGCTCGCGGCGGCAGATCCCCGCGTTCGCGGCCTGCCCGCCCACGTTATTGCGGTGCCGCTGTGGCATATCGCCTCGGTGGGCATGGAGCTTTGGCTGTCCGCATTTTCCTGGGGCGCGGCAGAGATTCTGGTCTTGTCCGACAACACTGAATCCCCGGCCTACCTCCATGCCCTCCAAGGCCAGATGCAGCTCACCGAAACGCTGCTGCACGGCATGGGCTATCGCGGGGCACGGCTGCGTTTGTTGCAGACTGCCGATGCGCGAGAACTCGATGCCTTGCTGGCGCCGCCGCGACCAACAGGTGCGGTTCCCAGCATCCAGGCGCAGTTCGCCGCCCTACCGCAGAAGCGCGCCACGCTCGATCTCGCGCTCGACCATCTGATCCGCCATGCGCCCGCGCAAGAGGTGGCGTCGGGCGCGGCCGTCATCCCCCTGCCGCATGGCGCGGGTTCTCCCCTTGGCGCCATCCGGGTGGACGCCAGCCGCTGCACCCTGTGCCTGAGTTGTGTCGGCGCCTGTCCTGCGGGGGCTTTGGCCGATAACCCGCTGGCGCCGCAACTGCGATTCATCGAAAAGAACTGCGTGCAGTGCGGCTTATGCGTCAACACCTGCCCGGAAGACGCCATTCGTCTGGAGCCGCGTCTGCTTTGGGGGCCTCAGCGCAGCGCGCCGCAGGTGCTCAACGAAGCCCAGCCCTGGCGCTGCGTGCGCTGCGGCAAGCCCTTCGGTACGGTGCAGGCCATCGAGCAAATGGTGGCCAAGCTCTCCGGCCACCCGGCCTTCGCGGGCGACGCAGCCAATCGGCTGAAAATGTGCAGCGACTGCCGGGTGATCGACATGCATACCCGCGCCGACACCACCATTCACGACCTGCCCTGATCGCCATGCTGCAACCTCTGTCGATGCAACACCCTGATGTGGAGCTGGCCGCGCCCGGCAGCGATGAAGACGCCGCCCGCGCCGATCTCTGGGGATTGCTTGCGCTGCTGTTCATCGCGCCGCCCTCGCAACCAGTGCTGTCGCAACTGGCGGGCATGTTGGCGGTCGAAAATGCTGACCAAAGCGCACTGCACTTGGCCTGGAGCAATTTGCTGAACACCGCCGCCGTGGTGACGCCCGAAGAGATTCGGGATGAATTCGAAATCCTGTTCGGCGGCACGGGGCGGCCTGCGGTGTATGTCTATGGCTCGTTTTACCTGGCCGGCGCGCTGCACGAAAAGCCGCTGGCCCGGCTGCGCGCGGATTTGCAGGACATCGGGCTGGCCCGCCGCATCGACTTGGGGGAAAGCGAAGACCACTTCGCCATCCTCGCCGAAACCATGCGCTATCTCATTGCGGGGGACGACCCTGCGGTGTGCAACCTGACGCGGCAGCGCGATCTGTTCCAGCGCCATATTCAGCCCTGGGGCGCCCAGATGTGCGAGGCCATCGAGGGCGATCACGCGGCGCGGTTCTACCGTGCGGTGGCAGGCTTTACCCGCGAATTTCTCCAAGTGGAGCAGATGGCGTTCGATCTGCTGGATTGATCTGGTTTTACGCTGTTTTTGCGGGCAGCTCCGGCTTGCAGTTCAGGCAAGGCGCCTGCACCAGATGGCCGTGCCACAGACCGTGGGCGCTGCGCACCGCCACCACGGCCCAGGCCGCCACCAGCGCGACGATCAGCGTGGCGGCAAATGCGGTGAAGAAGGCCATGCCGGTGCGCAGTCCCAGAGTCAGGCTGGCAGCGGTATAGACGCCCACGGGGAAGGTGAACCCCCACCAGCCCAGGTTGAAGGGCAAACCGCGCCGAACCTGAATGGCCGTGAGCGCAATGGCCGTCACCAGCCACCACAGACCCAGGCCCCACAGAATCAGCGCGCCGATCACGCCCAGCGGCCCTGCCAGCGCGGCCACGGGCGCCATCACCGTGCCTGCGAAAGCCTGCGGCGCTGCGGCGCCAAGGGTGAGCAGCGCGAAAGCGCCCGTGCCGATCGGCCCCAGACTCAGCCAGGTCGAGACGCCGAGTTCTTTGGGCGGCAGCTTGTGCAGCGCCAGCCGCAGATACAGCACGGTGAGAATGCCCAGCGCAATCGGAACCGACATGCCCCACAAGGCATAACCCGAGACGATCAGCGCCTGCGCCTGCGCGGCGGGCAGATGCTGCGCCAGATAGCCCGCACTCGACGCCGCCACTTCGGCGGGCACGACTGGCAGCAGCCACACGCCCGTCATGCGCTCCAGGCTGTGATCCTGCGCGGTGAACTGATACCAGGGCACCAGCCAGCCGGTGAGTAGCGACAGGGCGGCATCGATCCACCACAGGTGGGTGGCCAACTCGGCGGCGGCGGGTTGCCCCGGATGAAACAGCACCAGCCCGTTGACCAGCGGGATGAGCGCCATGGGGATGGCGCCCAAAAACATCGACTGCACGGGATGGCGCAGTAGCGGCATCGCGTCCTGTGTGAAAAACAGCCAACGCGCTGCGAAAAGACCTGTAAAGAGCGCGAAAATGGCGGCATCGGCGATGAAAAGTCCATAAGCCAGGGCATGCAGGCCAGCGATGCGCGCCGGAAACTGCGCCAGCAGCAAAAAGGTGATGCCCGTGCCCATGTTCACCGTGAACCAGTTGGGCGTGAATTGGCGCACGAGTTCGATGGGGGAGGGCAGTCGGTTGAGCGGTTTCCAGGGGGACATGATGGGCAGCCAAACGGTAATCAATGAATGGCTTCATACTAGGCGGAACCCTAAAATAAATAAAACGAATAGTTTTTATAATTTAAACAATATTTTCCAGTAGATCGTTGTCGAGATGGCGGGTGTCAGCCAAAGCGCCGTATCGGGCGTTGGACTGCTATGAATACTTTCAACTCTTTGCGGCTCCCCGGCTTGCGGCCCTGGCGTTTGGGCGGTATCACTGCCTTGTTGTTAGTCTTGGCCGCCTGCTTTGCGCACCTGGCTGCGGCGCAGTCGGTCAAGGAGGCGGTCACTTTCTCGGCGCAATGGCAGGTGCATCTCCAACAGGATGGCAAGGGGTCCGACTCCCGCGGCGCACAATGGCTGGTCTTGCTCGGCGGGCTGGGCGGACAGGAGGGCGTGGCCACCGCGCAAGACCAGGTGAGCTGGCCTGCGCAGGGCAACGGCGCCTACCGCATCGACAGCACCCTCACGCCGCGGGGTGCGCTTGCCGTGCTGCTGCGTCGGCTGCACTGGGTGCGCGGTGCAAGCGGAGAAGTTCGCGACGGCAAGCCCGAGCTGCTGTCGGCCAGCAATCAGCGGGGGGATAGCCCGGCCACGCTGATGCAGATCGAGCATGGGCGTATGCAGGTGACGACTGCGGCTCAGGCGGCGTCAGCGCCGGCGGAATCGACGACGCCGACGCAGCCCGCGCCGCCCGGGCTCACCGATCCACTGACGCTGAGCTGGGGGTATCTGCAGCGCCCGCTGCCTACCCGCGCCTTCACCGCGCCCTTGCTCATCAATGACAAGGTGCAGACCGCCCACATCACGCCGCAGCGCACCACGTTGAAATGGCAGGGCCAGGAGGTGGCGTGCACTCTGCTCGACGCTCACAGCGCGCAGAGCAGTGCCACTTTGCGCATCTGGCTGCGGCAAAGCGATGGCCTGCCGCTGCAGGTCGAACTCGGCATGGGCGACCGCTACGGGCTCGATGTGGTGCAGACTCTTGCAGCGGTACCGGATGGGCTGCCCGCCGCACATGTTCAGCACTGAACCGTAGGCGTCGGCGAAGCGCTACGCTATATGCATGAACGAGAACGGCACAGCAGACGACAAGGCGCCCCTGCCACCCGCGGATACGGCGAGGGTGCGCTTGCAGATCAAACAAGGCACGGCGCTCGGGCCCGGCAAGGCCGCGCTGCTCGAAGCGCTGGAGCGCACCGGTTCGATTTCAGCCGCCGGGCGGGCGCTCGACATGAGTTACCGCCGCGCCTGGCTGCTGATTCACAGCGTCAATCAGGCTTACAAAGAACCGTTGGTCGAAGCCTCCAAGGGAGGCGCGGGCGGAGGCGGTGCGCTGCTCACCCCGCTGGGACGCGAGGTGCTGTCGATCTACCGGCGCATGGAACGCAAGGCGCTCAGGGCCATTCAGCCCGACCTCGACGTGCTGCAAAAACTGCTGCGCGAGTGAGGCTTTGGGAAGCGCTTCAGTGCGGCCAGCACATCAGATGCTCGGGGCGCAGATGCGCCACCACGGGCGCGCCCGCACGCAGGCCGTGGTGGGCAATCAGCCGCAGCGGGGCGCGCAGCCACAGCCGGGCGTCGCCGCAGCGCATGGCCAAAGTCGCGCTCGCGCCCTGAACCACCAGGTGCTCGATCTGGCCTGAGACCGGGTTTTCCAGATCGGCGGACTGGCCCGGTTTGAGCGGGGGCAGACGCACCTCGTCGGGCGACACGGCCCAGTCCACCAAGCCGCCGATCTCGCTCGACGCCATCAAGGGCGCCCACAGCGGCAGCCCGCCTTCTTCCCACTGCAACAGCGTTAATCCGCGCTCAACCGCGTGGCGCAGCACGCGCGCGGTAAAGCGGTTGCGCACGCCCAGCAGCGCCGCAGCCGCCTGATTGGCCGGATGCGCGAACACCTCGGCAGGCGGCCCCTGTTGAATGACCTGCCGACCCGAGAGCAGCACCACCCAGTCCGACATGGCCGCCAGGCTGGCATCGTGCGTGGCGGCCAGCGCCGGCATGGAGAGCTGGTGCATGCGCGACACCAGCTCGGCCATGATGTCGTCGCGGGTGCTGGCATCGAGCGCCGAAGTGGGCTCGTCGAGCAACAGCACCTGCGGCTGCCGCGCCAGCGCCCGGGCCAGCGCCACGCGCTGCTGCTGTCCGCCCGAAAGCTGGGCGGGGCGCAGCTCGGTCTGTTGCGCCAGCCCGACCGACTGCAACAACTTGACGGCCGCCTGCCGCTGAGAGCCCAGCGCCCCGCCCAGCGCATAGGCCACGTTCTCCCAGGCGCGCAAATGCGGAAACAGCGCATACCCCTGCGGCAGATAGCCCACGGGCCGGCGCTGCGGCGGCAGGGCGCAGAAAGGCGGGCCCTGGCTGGGAATGAGCCCCGCCAGCGCCTTCAGCACCGTGGACTTGCCTTCGCCGCTGGAGCCGAGCAGAGCGGTGAAGCCGTGCACCTCGAAATCGACATCGAGCGTGATCGGCTGGCGGATCTGGATATTGACGTGCAGGCTGGCGGGCGAGGGCATGATGTCCGGCAGGGGGTTCAGGCAAGGCTCAGGCAAGGTTCAGCCACCGCGCGGCCCGCGCCGCGACAGCGCGCCGAGCAGCAGGGGCAAGGGCAGGCCGATGAGAAAGAACAGCCAGAGCAGCGGGTACACCGCGGGCAGGCCGGTGTCTTGCAGGTTGACCCACAACTTCACCGGAATGCCCTGCGGGTAATACGCCACGATCAGCACAATGCCGAACTCACCCAATGCCCGCACCCAGGCCAGCGCCACCCCGGCGGCCAGACCCAGCCCAGAAAGCGGCACGGTAATGCGCCAGAAGGTGCGCCAGGGCGACTGCCCCAGGGTGAGCGAAATCTGCTCTAGCTCGCGCGGCACCCCCTCAAACGCCGAGCGCGCGGCGACGATGAAATACGGCGCGCTGCCATACACCTGCGCCAGCAAAAAGGCCGAGGGCGTGTTGGTGAGACTGAGGCCGAGATGATTCAGCGGCTGGCCGATCCAGCTGTATGGCCCGTAACTCATCGACAGCAACAGGCCCATGGCCAGCGGCGGCGTGAGCAGCGGCAGCAGCACCAGCATCTCCATGATCCACTTGCCGCGAAAGTCGTGCCGCGCCAGCCACCAGGCCACCGGCGTGGCGAACATCACCACGAGGGCCACGGCGATCAGGCTGTAGCTCACCGACACCCAGAGCGAGCCCAGGTCGCCTTGCTGCAGATGCAGCGTCTGCCACGGCGTACTGATGAACAGCCCGGCAAAGGGCAGACTGAGAAACAGCAGCCCGGCCAGCCCGGCGCCCGCCACGATCCACGCGCGGCGCGCGGGCGCCTGCTTGGCGTGCGGCGCAAAGAACGGGGCTGCGGCGGTGTCCAGCGGGGTCAGGGTCATGCCGTCATTGTCGTCGCAGCCCGAGGCTCAGAGATCGAGTCAATGAGCCGTTCAATGAGCCGGATGGAGATCGCCGCCCTTGGGAGCGCTATAGCCGTATTGTTTGAACATCGCCTGGCCCCCTGCGCTGGTCATCAACTTGACGAAAGCCGCGCCCGCCTTGGGGTTGGGCGCGTTTTTCAGCACCGCGGCATAAAACACCAGCGGCTGGGTAGACAAGGTGTCGGTCTTGGCGTTGGGGAGCTTGATGTCGAAGTGCACCTTGCTGTACCACTTTTCGATCATGGCGGGATCGCTGAGATTGATCTCTCCGGGCAGCTTGATGTAGGGCAGCTTGTGCGAAATCACCGCGCTCAAATAGCCCGAAGTGGCGTCGAGCTGGCCCGACTCCAGGCGCGAGAGCAGCGAGGGCTCGGTGAAAATTTGCTGCTCGTTTTCGACCTTGCCCAGAATTTTGTCGGCCAGTCCCGGCTGCTTGTAAAACTCTTGCGCCAGCAGCATGGTGAACACGATATTGCGGCCCTGCGGGTCGGTTTTCGGGTCGGTGCGGCCAAAGCGCAGGCCCGGTTTTTCGAGCACTTCGTACCAGGGCATCTTCCCGGCGGCAGCGGCCTTGAAGTCGGCGGCGAACTTGCTCTTGTCGCTGTAGGCAATCACCATCTGCGTGCTGGCCACCGGCACGGCGGTGTCGATCAGTCCGGCTTTTTGCAGCACCTCGATGGGGCCAGGAGTGATGGAGACGAACACATCGGGGTTGATCTGCTTGGCCGCGATCAGGTGCGCCAGGCCGAACGCTCCGGCGCCCTGACCCTGATACTGCACCTTGTCCTGCTTGGCGATGGCCGGGCCGAGCGCCTTGTCCATCAAGGCGCCCATCGAGCCGGCATAGGCCACCGACAAAACCGGCTCGGCCGCCGAGGCGACCGTCATGCCGCCCAGGCCAATGGCGGTTGCGAGGGAGAGTTTCAACAGAATACGACGATGCATCAATGGCTCCTTGGTAGATATTCGAGAACAGGCGGATCGAGCGCAACTGTGCGCTCAACGCGATGTTTAGAGAAATATAACGAAGTGGGCCGAAGCGCAGTGTTTTCAGGTGTAAACGCAGCGCGGCCGCGGACTCAGACCAGGCCGGTTCAGCCGGATTCGCCAGACTGGCGTTCGCGCAATTGTTCGGCCACGCCCTGCATGGCGCGATCCATCAGACCCTGCGCTTCCAGCGGCAGGATGAGGCCCTGCGCGGCCATGCGCTCCAGCGCGCGGCGGGTCATGGAATGCGCCCGGCCGCCCACCTTGCTGGAGAACATATAAAACAGCCCTTGCGGACTGCGCCAGGTCAGTTGCGCCCGCGCGTTGCGCCCCTGAATCTGCAACTGCACCCAGGTGCCGATGTCGAGCGAGGCGATCAGCCCCGCCACTTCGGAGGGCGAGAGCAGCGCAGGCTCGCCCGGCGGCACGCTGACTGGGCCTTGCTGCGAATCGGCCACCTCAGCCGCGATGGGTTGCGACTCGGCGGGCACGTCGCTGGCTTCGATCAGCCCGCTGGTGAGTTTTTCTTCGTTGCGCACCAGCGCTTCGGGCATGGCGGCGGCCGCCGCCGCATTGGTCTGCGGGTGCAGCAGCCGTGACCATTCGCGCTGCAGCAGCAGGGCGTCGTCGCGCGAGGTGGCCTGCTGCGCCTCGCCCTGACCGCGTATGGCCTGCGCCTGCGCGTCCATCAGCCATGACATGAACTCCTGGCGCTTGTCGGCAGGCAAGGAAATCAGGTCGAGACCTTGGCCCAGCCGTTGCACCAGCGTAGGCAGAAGTTTGAGTAGCGCCTTTCGATCGGCTTCGGCGGTCTTGGGCTGCACGCTCCAGATCAGATCGCTGGCGGTCTGCTTGTAGGTCTGGGTGACCTCGGCGTCTTCCCCAAAGCGCAGCACGGATTCGGCCAACACCGTGGACCAGTGCTCGAGCATGAACTCGCGCAACTGGGGATGGGTGTGCAGCCGGGCGAACACTTCGTGCAGATGCCGATACAGCGCGCCGTGCAGCAGGCTGCGGAACTCGGCGCGGCGCAGGGCATCGACCGCATCGGCCTGTTGCTGCTCCACCGCGGCGGCGCTCTCGGCGATGTGACGCTGCAGATCGGCGAGTTGTTGCTCGAACACCGTGGCGTCGTCTTCCTCGGCGTTGACCACGGCTTCCACCATGCGCGACAGAAACGGCAGGAAGCGCTGGGCCGCGGGCTCTTCCACGCTGGAAAAACCCGCGCTGTATTCGGCCACGCGGTTGAGCAGCTTGCGCGTCGGGTGGTTGCGCGAGGAAAACAGGCTGGCGTCGCGCAGACCCAGACGCAGCACCGGGATTTGCAGCCGCGCCAACTGAGCTTTGACCGCAGGCAGCAGCTTGGGGTCGGCCAGGATGTGATCGAACAGCAGCGAGACCACGTCGATGGTGAGCCGCTCCAGCGGCCGGTTGGCGACCTCGTAGAGGCTTTGCCGATGCTGCTCGATGAGGTTCACCGTCGCCGCGGAAGCGGCGGGCTCGTCGCGCCAGTTCACCTCGCGCAGCCCCAGGCGGTCGGTCAGCAGCAGACGGTCGAGCGCATCGCGCAACTGCGGGTTCAGGCCATATGCCTGACCGAACACCGAGGGGCCGAAGCCCGAAGCCGCAGGGCCCGTCGGGCCGGTGGGGCCGAAGCCGGAGGGTGCAAAGCCGCTTTGGCCACCGTCCGGCGCGCCCGAAGGCGCCGTGGCGAAACGCCCGGCGAGCAATTGCTGCAAGGCTTCCAGATGCAGCTCCGCGCCGGTTTGCGCGGCGTTGACCAGCGCCTGCTCGTCCACCGCTGTGGCGGCGGCGCTGCGTGCGGGCGCGCGGCGCTGCTGACGGTATTGCGCGGGCTCGACCTGCAGCTCGGCCAGACGCTTGTTGTAGAGCGAGTAAGTGTCTTTGAGTGCGGCCGACATGCCCTTGCCGAAAGCTCGCAGCAGCCCCAGGCGCTCTTCCGCGTCGAGATCGACCACGCCGAGCGCGTGGTGCAGCGATTTGCTGAACACCTCGGGCCGCAGCGGGTTGGTCTGCGGCGCGGCGTGTTCGCCCGCGCGCAGGCTGTCGAGCCGCGCGCCCAGATCGCGCACCTCCCACTGGGCTTCGGATTCGAGCATGTGCGTGAGGCGCGAGACTTCCACCCCTTCTTCGAGATCGGATTCATCGACCAGACTGAGCGCCTCGAGCTGCAGTTCTCGCGGCGTGACCGGCTTCTGGCCGAGAATTTCTTCGTCGAGCACTTGATGAAAGCGGTCGACGAAGGCCTGGATCAGTCGGCCTTCGTTCTGCCGCAGCGCGTGACTCATGTCGGAGAACTGCTGCCGATCCCGCCCGTTGCCCGCCGCTTCGGCCTGCTGTTCCAGCGCCTCGATGACCTGGCGCACGACCGAGCGCATCAACTCGTCCGAGCGGGCAATGGCGTCATCGATGCAGGACTGGAAAATTTCGGAAGGCAACATGGGCTGTCAGACGGTTTTGCCCTGCGAAAACGGGCATTTTTCACACTGTAAACCGAATTGTCATGCGCTTTCCTGCTTTTCTCCTTGACAGGGTTTCATCTGCCCGCTGTGCGTTGCAGCTTCACGCCAACTTCATAGCCTCGAGGCTATGCGCCTCAAGCGCAGTCGTGCGCGCAGCAGGTGCTGCGGGCGCTGGCCTTAACGTCTGCGGCAACGGCAGGCGGCGGGGCGATGCGGCCGTGCGTCTGCAATTCATGGCGCAGATCGCGTGCCGCCTGAACCATGTGCCGCAACGCCGCTTCGGTTTCCGGCCAGGCGCGGGTTTTGAGGCCGCAGTCCGGGTTGACCCAAAGTCGTTCGGGCGCGATGAGCTGCGCGGCGCGGCGCAGCAGTCGGGCCATGTCGGCCGCCGAAGGCACGCGGGGCGAATGAATGTCGTACACGCCGGGGCCGATGTCGTTCGGGTAGGCGAAGGCGCCGAAGCCGTCGAGCAGTTCCATATTCGAGCGCGAGGTTTCGATGGTGATGACGTCGGCGTCCATCGCCGCGATGGACGGCAGAATGTCGTTGAACTCCGAGTAGCACATATGGGTGTGAATCTGCGTGTCATCGCGCGCCACGCCAGCCGATACCCCAAACGCTCGCACCGCCCAGCTCAGGTATTGCGGCCAGTTGTCGCGCTTGAGCGGCAGGCCCTCGCGGAAGGCGGGTTCGTCGATCTGGATGATGGCGATGCCCGCGTTCTGCAGATCGCTCACCTCGTCGCGCACCGCCAGCGCGAGTTGCAGCGCCACCTGGTCGCGCGGCAGATCGTCGCGCACGAAGCTCCATTGCAACAGGGTGATCGGCCCGGTGAGCATGCCCTTGACCGGTCGCGGGGTGAGTGCCTGCGCGTGCCGCGCGGTATCCACCGTCATCGGCTCGGGCCGCCACACATCGCCCCAGATGATGGGCGGCTTGACGCAGCGCGAACCATAGCTCTGCACCCAGCCGCCCGCGCTGAAGGTGTAGCCCCAGAGCTGTTCGCCGAAAAATTCCACCATGTCGTTGCGTTCGGCCTCGCCATGCACCAGCACGTCCAGGCCGATGTCTTCCTGTTTGCGGATGACGGCGGCGATCTCTTCGCGCATTTTCTGCAGATAGTCGGTATGCCGCAGTTCGCCGCGGCGCCAGGCGGCGCGGGCAGCGCGAATTTCGGCGGTCTGCGGGAAGGAGCCGATGGTGGTCGTGGGCAGCGGCGGCAGGTTCAGTCGCGCGTGCTGCGCGGCGATGCGCTGGGCATAGGGCGCGCTGCGCCGGGCGTCGGTCTCGGTGAGCGCCTCCACGCGGCGGCGCACTTGCGGCAGGGTCACACGCGGACAATTGCGGCGCGACGCCAGCGCCTCGGCGTTGGCCCGCAGCGCGTCGCGCACGGCGTCTTCGCCCTGATCGAGCGCCGTGGCGAGCACGCGCAGTTCCTCGAGCTTCTCTTCCGCAAAGGCCAGCCAGGGACGCACTTCGGGGTTGATCCGCGCGCCCGCGCCGTGTTCTGCGGCCAGACTGACGGGCACATGCAGCAGCGAACAAGAAGGCGCGATCCACAGCCGCTCGCCCAGCGCGGCGTGCAGCGGCCGCAAGACGCGCAGCGAAGCGGCCAGGTCGCTGCGCCACACATTGCGACCGTCGATGATGCCCGCAGACAGCACCCACTGCGGCGGCAGCGCCTCGCGCCAGAGGTCGATCTGCTGCGGCGCGCGCACCAGATCGAGATGCACGCCATCGACCGGCAGACCCGCCAGCGTGGCCGGGGCGAAGCTGATCGACTCGAAGTAGGTGCTCAGCAGCAACTTGGGGCGCAGCGCCCCGGCCTGCGCGGGCAGCGCGGCGTAAAGCGTGGGCAGCAGGTCGCGCCAGGACGTGTCGAGATCAAGGGTGAGCGCGGGTTCGTCAAGCTGCACCCACTCCACCCCCAGCCCGGCCAGCCGGGCCAGCACCCGGGCGTAGGCGCGCGACAGCGCGGGCGCCAGGCTCAGGCGATCGAAACCGGGCTGATGCGATTTGGAGAGCCACAGAAAAGTGAGCGGCCCGATCAGCACCGGTTTGGGCGCATGTCCGGCCTCTTGCGCTTCGCGCACGCGGTCGAACAGCGCATCAAAACCGCCGTCAAAAGTCGTGGCGGAGTCGAGTTCGGGGACGAGGTAGTGATAGTTGGTGTCGAACCACTTGGTCATCTCCATCGCAGGCTGCGCCGCATTGCCGCGGGCCAGCGCGAAGTACTGCTCCAAACCGAGTGTGCGGGCATCGAAGCCGAAGCGCGCGGGCAGTGCGCCGAGCAGCGCGGCGGTATCGAGCATGTGGTCGTACAGGGCGAAGTCGCCGACTGCGGCAAAGCGCAATCCGGCATCTCGTTGCTTGGCCCAGTTCGCGGCTCGCAGTTGCGCCGCGGTGGCCTGCAGCTCAGAAACCGAGCTTTTGCCCTGCCAGAAATTTTCGAGGGCGAACTTCAGTTCGCGTTGCGGGCCGATGCGCGGATAGCCCAGGATGTGTGTGGTGGTCATGCCGTTACTCCAAGATGAATTGAATGCAGGCGGCAGTTTGCGCATCGGGATCAATTGAATCAAGCGACGAATTTTTAGGTTATGCTGAATTTCATTCAGCTTGTGCCTGCCATGCTCGAACTTCGCCATCTGCGCTCTCTTATCGCCATCGCCGAGACCGGTCGCATCAACGCCGCGGCCGAGGCCGTGCATCTCACGCCGTCGGCGCTGTCGCACCAGTTGCGCGCGCTGGAAAGTCACTACGGCATGCCGTTGTTGCTGCGCGACGTGCGCGGCCTGCGCTTCACCCCGGCGGGCGAGCGTCTGCTGGCGCTGGCGCGGCAGATGCGCGAAGCGCAGCAGGCCGCCGAGCACGATTTGCAGCGCATTCAGGGCGATACCCGCGGCACCCTGCGGGTGGTTCTCGAATGCCACACTTGCTTCGAATGGCTGATGCCGGTGCTCGACGCCTTTCGTCAGCGCTGGCCCGATGTCGAGGTCGATCTGGTCTCGGGTTTTCACCGCGACCCGCTCACGCTGCTGAGCAAGGACAAGGCCGATGTGGTGATCGGCGCGCTGCGCCCGCCCGGGCGGCAGTGGGCTTCGCTGCCGCTGTTTCGCTTCGAAATTCTGCTGGCGCTGCCACCTGGCCATGCCCTGTGTGCGAAGCGCAGCGTGCGCGCCGTCGATCTTCAGGGCGAGACGCTGATCACCTACCCCGCGCCGGATGAGCGTATCGACCTCATCCGCGAGGTGCTGCAGCCTGCGGGCATCAGCCTGCCGCGCCGCACGGCGGAACTCACCATCGCCATTCTGCAACTCGTCGCCAGCAGGCGTGGCGTCG
Source organism: Thiomonas sp. UBA7699 (assembly GCF_002482605.1). Taxonomy (NCBI): domain Bacteria; kingdom Pseudomonadati; phylum Pseudomonadota; class Betaproteobacteria; order Burkholderiales; genus Thiomonas; species Thiomonas sp. UBA7699. Next base: position 48,351 of record NZ_DLGH01000017.1, read on the forward strand.
CAGCGCTGCCCAACTGGGCGCTCAAACCCTCGCTGGACAGTGGTTATGTGCAGGCCCGTCGCATCGGTCCGCGCGGGCTGTGGAGCGAGTTGCACGCCACCGTGCCGCGAGACCTGGCGCAGCGGCCTTATGTGCGAGATCTGGTGGAAATGGCACGCCAGAGTGTTGCCACGCATCTCGACGGCGTGCAACTGCTGTGACCATGGCCGATCAGGGCGCCGGGGCAAACTGGGCGGAGCGGCAAGTTCAGCGCCAGCACCGCACAATCTATGCTGGTTTCAACCCCTGAAAACCCCTCGAAGGAGCTTCGAATGACCCATAAAACCCTCACCCTGCACACCGCCGACGGCCAGACCATCGGCGCCTATGTGGCCGAGCCCGCGGGCAAACCCAAGGGCGGCATCGTTGTCGTCCAGGAAATTTTTGGCGTCAATGCGCACATCCGCAGCGTGGCCGATGGCTATGCGGCGGCGGGCTATCTCGCCATTGCGCCGGCCGTTTTTGACAGTGTGGAGAAAAACGTCGAACTCGGCTACGACCAAGCCGGCATGGAAAAAGGCATCGCCCTGGTTTCCGCGCTGGGTTTCGACCGCGCTCACGCCTCGGTGCAGGCTGCAGCCAAGGCCGTGGCCGCTGCAGGCAAGGTCGGTGTGGTGGGCTACTGCTGGGGCGGCACCATTGCCTACCTCACGGCTATTCGTGATGGCCTTCCCGCAGTGAGCTATTACGGCGGCCGAAATGTGCAGCTGGTGGGCGAAAAAACCCAAACGCCGCTGCAGTTTCACTACGGCCTGCGCGATGCCCACATCTCAGAGGCCGATCGTGAGGCCGTGCGCGCGGCCAACCCTCAAGCCGAGTTCTATGTGTACGAAGCCGACCACGGTTTCAACTGCGACGCCCGCGCCAGCTTTGATGCAGCCGCTGCCCAACTGGCGCGCGAGCGGGCGCTGGCCTTTTTCGCCAAGCATGTCGGCTGAAAGGTTTACCGCAGGGCGTGCGCGATACTGACGGATTTGCGCGATCCATTCATGGCCCTGCACCGCATCCGCCGTATTTCCGCCCCTGCCGCTGAGTGTTGGCCGGCCGCGTTGCCCGCCGCGCGGCGCAGCGGCATCGAGAGCTGGCTGACCGATCCGGGCTCGCTCACCCAGCGTTTGCGGCGCAGCAGCGCACGCTTCGAGTTGCGGCTGCTGCGCCAAGGCCCGGCGCGCGCCCTGCGCGATGAATATCCGCTGCTCGGCCTGCCGCAAGGCCGCAAGGTCTGGCGCCGCGACGTGCTGCTGGTGGCCGATGGCGTGCCGCGGGTGTTGGGGCACAGCGTGTGCGCGCTGTCCGCGCTGCGCGGGCCGTGGCGGCTGCTGCGGCATCTGGGCGTCAAGCCGGTGGGCGATGCGGTATTCACGCGCCCGCAGACCCGGCGCAGCGCCATGCGGGTCAAGCGTTTGTCGGCGGCTCATCCCCTGCTGCGGCTGGCGCGCCGCAACGGGTGGGCCCGCGAAGACGCGCTGTGGTCGCGGCGTTCGTCCTTCGTTTACGGCGGCACGCCTCTCTGGGTGAGTGAGGTTTTTTTCCCGGGCTGAGATTGAGACCAAAGTCACAGACCCGCCCGCCGTAACGGTAAAACTCCTTGATTTTCCGGGAGGAATTTTGTGGAAATTGCGAACTGTCAAATATTTCAGGGCTTGAATTTATATACTCCGCCCTGTATTTGTAACGTCTTGCAACGCCAAGATTCTGAATGTCACGCGTTGCGCAATCTCCCCACCTTTTTCTCCCAGGAGAACCACCATGCTGGTCAACAACCTCCGAGAACGCTATTCACCGATGTACTTCCTCGCCGCACTGGGCGCCGGTGGGCTTGCGGTGTCGTTTTTTATCTATCCCATGTTCCTGCTGCCGCACCCGGATACGCCGATGGTGACGTTCAATCACCTATGGCCCGCGCTCACGGCCGGGGGTAATGCGCTCAATTCGGCGCTGATCGGGATCGATCTGGCGGCGATCATCCTGTTTGCCGTGCTGCATTTCTGGCTGCTGGCGTGGAATCTGCGCGAGTTCAAATTATTCCGCCAGACCGACGCCTACAAAAAGCTGCTGACCTCCAACGCCGAAATCAACCTCATGGCCGTGCCGCTGACCCTGGCGATGACCATCAACGTCGCCTTCCTCCTCGGCGCTGTGTTCGTGCCGAATTTGTGGAGCGTGGTGGAGTGGATGTATCCGGGCGCGATTGCCGCCTTCCTCGCCGTGGGCATCTATGCCCTGCGCATTCTCGGCGCCTACTTCACCCGGCTGTTCGTGCATGCGCAATTCGACTTCGCCGAGAACAACTCGCTGGCGCCGATGGTGTCGATTTTCGCTCTGGCGATGGTGGCCGTGGGCCTGGCTGCACCTGGCGCCATGAGCCATCACCGCGAGATCAACGCCATCGCCATGATGCTGTCGATCTTTTTCGCCAGTGCGGCCATTCTGTTGCTGCTCATCAAGATCGTGCTCGGGTTCGACGCCATTCTGCGCCACGGCATTCAGCCGCAGGCCGCGGGCAGTCTGTGGATTGTCATCCCCATTCTCACTCTGCTGGGCATCACCTGGATTCGCTGGTCCATGGGTCTGTCGCATCAATTCGGCAACATCAACCATCCGACGGATCTGCTGCTGTTCACCACGGTGGTCGTGTCGCTACAGGTGATCTTCGGCCTGATCGGCTATGCGGTGATGAAAAAGCTCAATTACTTTGCCGACTATGCCGGCGGCGCCAAATCCAACGCGGGCGCCTTCGCGCTGATCTGCCCCGGCGTGGCGTTTTTCGTGTTCGGCATGTTCTTCATCAGCTTCGGTCTGATGATTCCCAAGTTGGTGGGCGCGGGCTCATGGATGTATTACCTGCTCATGGCGCCCCTGATCGCCGTCCAACTCAAAACCATTCAGGTGTACTTCCGCCTGTTTGGCAAGATGCTGATCAAGCCGCGCCTGCAACTGGCGTCGGCCTGACGCCGCTCGGTAGGCAAAAAAGGACGCCGCGGCGTCCTTTTTTCATGCGGCAAAGACTGGTGGGCGCCAATGCCCCCAGGGGCGTTCCTGCTCCAGTTGAGTGGCCAGTTGAAACAGCAAGTCTTCACGCCCCCAGGCCGCCCCGAACTGCACGCCCACGGGCAAACCGTTGTCGTCCAGGGCCCATGGAACAGACATCGCCGGCGTGCCGGTGAGGTTGGCCAATTGGGTGAACGGGGTGCGGTGCAGATTGTCGAAGGCGAGTTGCTCCACCAGACCGCTGCGGCGCAACACCCCGCCGAGCCCGAACCGCAGAATCAGTTGCAACGCCGTGCGCTGCCACCTTGGCGCCGCCAGCTCGCCGATGCGAGCCGGAGGTTGTGCGCAGGTGGGTGTGAGGTAGAGATCGAAGCGCGTGAACAACTGGCCCAGCGCGCGCATCGGGCTGTTCCAGCGCGCACGCGCCAGGGCATAGTCGCCTGCCGCAAGGCCGCGTCCGATCAACCCCAGAGCCTGGGTGTCCGTCTCGAAAGCCGAAGCGGGCACGCCCTGCTGCTGCCACCAGGTCAACTGCGCCGCCACCTGTCCGAAGTACATCGTCAGGTAATCGCGCGCCAGTTGCATGCCGTCGCCCACGGGGTCGATCCATTCGACGTGATGCCCCAGCGATTGCAGCAATTGCCCGCAATCCGAAGCGGCGCGCGACCAAGCCACATCGACCGCGCCGCCGATGGGCGAAGCCGTGCTCAGTGCAATGCGCAGCCGTTGTGTCGGCGCCTGCAGCTCCTGCGAAAAGGGCCGGGCCGGCGGCTGGACGATGAACGGATCGCCCGGCTCCGGGCCTGCGATGACATCGAGTAGGGCCGCACTGTCGCGTACCGTGCGGGAAATCGCATGGGTGCTGACGGCTCCTTCCCACTGCTCATCGAACTGAGGCGCACAACTCACCCGCCCACGCGAAGGTTTGAGCCCGAACAAACCGCAATAAGCCGCCGGAATACGGATCGACCCTCCGCCGTCTCCCGCAGCCGCCGCCGGCACAATACCCGCAGCCACCGCAGCCGCGGCACCCCCAGAAGAGCCGCCGGGCGTGTGGTCGAGATTCCACGGATTGCGCGTCGGCCCAAACGCCACCGGCTCGGTGATGGCCTTCAAGCCCAGCTCCGGCGTATTGGTCTTGCCGAAAATCAACAGCCCGGCCTGCTCCCACCGCCGCACGACCGCGTCGGTCTGCGCCACTGGTCTGCGGGCCAACGCAGCATTGCCCTGGCTGGTACCGTACCTAGCCAGATCCATGCTCAGGTCCTTGAGCAGAAACGGAACACCCGCAAACGGGGCGTCCCCGGTGCGCGCGTGCTTCAACCCGGCTTTGGCGTGCTCGCGCAAATCTGCGATGACGGCATTGATTCGCGGATTGATCGCATCACAGCGCGCGATTGCGCTTTGCAAGACCTCCGCAGCATCACACTCGCCACGGCGGATACTCTCAGCAAGATCCAGGGCATCCGGAATGTGAGACGGAATGGCAGATGGATTTTGAGTCGACATGTCGTGCTCAATGAAAGCACATCCAGCGGGAAACAAAAAGGCCTCCCGATGAGGGGAGGCCCTCAGCGCTCTTTAGGCGGGAGATTTGGCACAAAATTTGGCATAAAAAACAAAGCCCCGCGGGTTAGGCGGGGCTAAGTTGTTGAATCCACTTGGTGGCCAGGGGCAGAATCGAACTGCCGACACGCGGATTTTCAGTCCGCTGCTCTACCAACTGAGCTACCTGGCCAAAATTTCAGAAACTGCCAGCGCAAAAGCGATTTTTCGGAGCGCTACATTTCCGAAAAACGAACATCCTAGCAAAATTTTTCAGGGCACTCGCAATGTCCGGCTCGTGGCGGCCTATTCGGCGGAGGGGTCTAGATGCGCAGTGGCTTCGTCTTCCTGGACGGACGAGGGTTCATTTCTGTTGCGCGAACCGCGGCCGAGATCGACTCCGAGTTGTTTGATCTTGCGATAGAGGTGTGTGCGTTCGAGCCCGGTTTTTTCGGCTACGCGGGTCATGCTGCCGTTTTCGCGTGTGAGGTGAAATTCGAAATAGGCGCGTTCGAATTCATCGCGCGCTTCGCGCAAGGGGCGGTCCAGCAGGAAGGCGCGTTCTGCGGGCAGGGCCACGGGTTGCTGCGCCTGCACGGCGTTGACGCCGGGCATGACCGCGAGCGGTGAAGCGGGGTTGACGCCGCTGGCGCTGCGGGCCACAGGTTTGGTGAGCGCTTGCGAGACGGATTGCAGGAGCTTCTGCAGGGCAATGGGCTTTTCGAGAAAGGCCATGGCGCCGATGCGCGTGGCTTCTACGGCGTGGTCGATGGTGCCGTGACCGGACATCATGATGACCGGCATGGTGAGCTGTCCGCTGCTGGACCATTCTTTGAGCAGGGTGACGCCGTCGGTATCGGGCATCCAGATATCGAGCAGCACGAGGTCGGGCCGGGCCTGGGCGCGCAGCTGTCGGGCCTGCGCGGCGTTTTCGGCCAGCGATACGGTGTGCCCTTCGTCATTGAGAATTTCCGAGAGCAGCTCCCGAATTCCCATCTCATCGTCAACTACCAAAATACTTGCCATACCGACTCACTCTCATGCTTGCCGCTGGGGCGCATCCACAGAATGTTGTTGCGCCAGCCCAGGGAATATAAGTGAAACGCGCGCGCCGCAAACCGACCCCTCTGACTGCAGGTTCTGAATCTCGATGCGGGCGTGGTGTTCCTCTGCGATTTTTTTCACCACGGCCAGACCCAGACCGGTGCCACGCGGCTTGCTGGTGACATAGGGCTCGAAGGCGCGGTTGAGGATTTTGTCGCTGAATCCGGGGCCGTTGTCGCTCACGCTCAGACGCACGCGCAGGGCGGCGCCAGACGGCGTCGGCAGGGCCTCGGTACGGATGCGCACCTTGCGCTGTGGCTGTGCGGCGACCGCATCAATGGCGTTTTGCAGCAGGTTGTGAATGACCTGCCGCAGCTGCGTGGCGTTGCCGAGAATGTGGGGCAGATCGGCAGCCAGGTCGGCCCTTACCTGCGGCTTTTCTTCGGGGCTGGCGCCATCGTGTGCGGGCAGGCTGGTGTAGAGATTGAGCACGTCTTGGATGAGTGCGTTGAGGTTCATGGCCTCGGGTTTGCCGGCCGGCAGACGCGCGTAGTCGCGGAAGTCGTTGACCATGTGCTGCATGGCCTGGACCTGGTTGACGATCGTGGTGGTGCTGCGTTGGAGCATGTCGCGATCGGCGCCTTCGAGTTTGGCGGCCAGCTTCATCTGCAGGCGTTCGGCCGAGAGCTGGATGGGCGTGAGCGGGTTCTTGATTTCGTGCGCCAGTCGCCTGGCGACTTCGGCCCAGGCGAGCGAGCGCTGTGCGGAGATGACCTCGGAGATGTCGTCGAACACAACGACCGATGCGGGCTGTCCGGGCAAGGCCAGCCGGGCGCCCCGGGCCAGCAAGGTGATGGTGGCGTCGCTGCCCGGCAGCGGGTACTCGATCTGCTGCAGCCAGTGCGGGCTGGGTCCGGCATTGTCTTGTTCGTCGAGCGAAGTAAAGGCATCGGCGATGGTCTGCGCCAGGGCCTGCAGGCTGGGGTGCTGATTCAGCGGCTGCCCGATCAGGCCTTGCAGTGGCGCGCGCAGCAGCCGGGTGGCGCTGGGGTTGGCCAGGGCTAGCCGCTGATCGCTGCCCAGGACGAGCACGCCCGTGCTGAGGTTGTCGAGCACGCTTTGCAGATAAGCGCGCGACGCTTCCAGTGCGTCGTGATTGAACTGCACCTGCGCCCGGGCTTCGGCGAGCTGGTTGGTCATGGCATTGAACGAGCGCACCAGCACGCCGAGCTCGTCATTGCGCTGGAAGTTGGGCTTCTGCCGCAGGTCCCCTTCGGCCACGGCCTTCATGCCGTCGGCCAGCAGCAGCAGCGGCTTGGCCAACTGGTTGCCCAGCACCACAGCCAGCAGCACCGCCAGGAACACGGCGAGAAACAGCGTGAGCGTGAGCGTGGAGATGTACATGCGCTTCAGGCCCTCACGGCCCAGGGCGCGCTCCTGATATTCGCCATACGCGCGCTGCACTTCGAGGGCGCTGCTGGAGATGGCTTGCGGCACGTTCTGGATGAGTTGCAGATAGCGCCCATGCCCGGGCAGGACGAAATGGCGCGTGGGCAGGCTGATCACCACCCGCAGCTTCAGCGTTTGTGGGGTCTGACTGGCGCCGTCGTCGCCGCCTTCGATGTCTGCAATGGAGCCCATGGTGCGCAGCTGCCGCATGCTGTTCGGGCCGGGCAGATCGGGCACCAGCGAGAACGGGTTTCCGCCCGCGGTGACGAGCACCGTGCCATTGCCATCGAACACGGTGATCTGTTGCAGCCCGAGTTGCTGCCGTAGCTGCTCCATCGAGAGCGGAGACAGCAGGGTCGGGTCGTCGGCGATCTGTACCGACAGGTTGCGGGCCTTGGACTGCAGATCGTTCTGCAGCACATTGAGCGTGGTACGCCCCAGGTTCAGGCCCGCACTGAGCGCGCCCTCCACCTTGACGTCGAACCAGGTCTCGATACTGCGGGCGACGAATTGGTAAGACACGGTGTAGATCACCACCCCGGGCAGCACGCCGACCAAGGCGAACACCGCGGCGAGTTTGAACAGCAGACGGCTGCCGAAGCGCCGTTTGTGCAGACGCCAGCCCAGCCGCAGACCGAGTGCCAGCACGACCAGCAGCAACACCCCCGCCACGACAAAATTGATCCAGTACAGCCAGGCAAAGAATGGGCTGGGCTGCCCAGTGTTGTCGGTTGATACCGCCAGCAGAAAAACCAGGAACACCGCCAGCGGCAGGCCCAGCGCCAGCGCCATGCGCGTGGCCCAGCGCGAGGTGCGACTGTCCCAGGCATTACTGCTCGGCCGGGTCATGGCGTCCACACGAAGGGTTGCGGCGGAAAGGTGGCTTCGATTTTCCAGTCCGACTGAGAAGAGACATTGAGCTGAAACGGTCGCGGCAACTGCGACAGATCGAGCTTGAACCGCGCATCGAGTTGGTAGGTCTGACCGGCCGTGAGCTGCGAGGGTTCGGCCACGCGCAGGTGCCGGGTGCGTTGCACCACGCCCAGCGCCTCGTCGAGGCTGTCATAGTTCTGCTGCAGACCGCCCACGGAAACGCGGTAGCGCTGCAGCAGCGGCTGATAGGCCAGTCGCACTTCACGCCGGGCCTGAGCGATGTCCTCGTTGAACCAGTACCAACGCGGGCGCACCACCGTGACCACGGTCTCGAAATAAAGCGCAATGCCGCGGTGAAGCACGTCTTCGAGGCTGCGCGGCAAGGCGAATACGGCGGCCGTGGTGACAAACAAGCCCTCCGGGCTCATGGTCAGCATGAGCGGCTCGGTATCGACCGTGGTGGCCTGGGCTCGCGAGAACAGGCTGACGCCTGCGGCCAGCGCCAGGCCATTGCGCAGCAGCTTGCGGCGCATGGGGTCGGGGGAGGCGGGGCGGGTTTTCACGATGCTTTGGTGAACAGGGCGTAGAAGAACCCGTCTTGCGAATGAATCGCAGCGCCAGGGCCGGGTTCATCCCCGGTCTGATCGGGCGCGGGTTCCTGCGGCAACAACTGCCCCGGCGCGGGCGATGCTATCGCATCGGCATAGCGGGCGAGGAAGGCCCGGGCCTGCTCCACCCCCTCCTGCGGGAACACCGAGCAGGTGACATAAAGCAGTTTTCCGCCAGGCCGCAGCAGCGGCCAGAGCGCGTCGAGCAGCGCGGCTTGCGTGGCCGCGAGCGCGGGGATGTCGGCGGCACGGCGCAGCCAGCGGATGTCGGGGTGGCGGCGGGCGATGCCCGAGGCGCTGCAGGGCGCGTCGAGCAGAATGCGGTCGAAGGGCTGTCCGTCCCACCAGGTGGCTGGATGGGCGGCGTCGGCGGCGAGGGTGCGCGCCTGTAGGCCGAGGCGGTCTAGGGTGTCTTCCACCCGACGCAAACGCTGAGCGTCTTTGTCGAGGGCGAGCAGGTCGCAATCGCAGCGTTCGAGCAGATGCGCGGTCTTGCCGCCCGGCGCGGCGCAGGCGTCGAGCACGCGCTGGCCCGGCTGGACGTCGAGCAGCGCGGCGGCGTATTGCGCGGCGGCGTCTTGCACGCTCACCCAGCCGCGCTCGAAGCCGGGCAGGCGCTCAACCGCCACCGCCTGCTTCAGAATGAGCGCTTGGTCGAGCAGGGGGTCGTCAGGCGCCGTGCACGGCAGCCCGCACGCAGCGAGCGCGGCCTGATAGGCGGTGCGCGACTGAAGACGGGGGTTCACCCGCAGGGTCATGGCAGGCTGTCGCTGCGCGACCTCGAGCACGCTTTGCCAGTCGGCGGGATAGGCCGACTGCAGGGCCTGCACCCACCAGTCCGGATGATTCCATCTCGCCTCCAGGGTGCTCATTCGCACCGCTTCGATGTCGGCTGTCCGGCTCACAAAGCGCCGCAGCAAGGCGTTGGCAAACCCTTGGGCATGGCGCAGCGAAGGCGTGCGCTTGCATGCTTCGACAGCCTGATTGACCACGGTGTGTGCGGCGTAGTGCGCGGGGGCATCCGGCAGCAGCAGCGCCAACGCGGTCTGCAAGACATCGCGCAGCAGGGGCGGGTGGATCGGCTTGGGCTGCAGATCGGCCAGCAAGGCCCGCGCTGTGCCGAGATGGCGCAAGACGGCAAAGCTCAGCGCCTGCGCGGCGCCGCGCTGGCTGGCATCCCACTTGCCGCGTGTTGCGGCCTGGGGCAAGGCGGTGGAAAGTGAAGCGCCCGCCTTTACCGCGCCAATCAATTGCGCGCAAGCGATCAGATCGCGCCACAAGGGGCGCTGGGCGGACGGAACGGTGGGTTGAGAAGGGGAGGTCACCGGCACATTATCGGTGCAGCCTCCCGCTGGATGAGCCGTTTGAACGGCGAAGGCTCAAGGGCAGATGTAGGCGTAGCCCTCACGGTATTGCAGATTGGCGGCCTCGGCCACGCCGGAAGGCACGATGGTGGCATCGAGCAGCACGCGATCTTTAGGGATTTTGCGCGAGGTCAGGGTGTTGTTGCACACGCGGAACGACACGCCCTGCGCCGCGAGGCCGCCGACCAAGCCGGAAAAGTCGGCGCCCTTTCCATCTTCTGCGCCGCTCAGCATGAAGTCGATGCCCGCGCCGTTTCCGACGACCACGATTTTCGCCGTGGGGTCTGCCGCCAGATGGTTGCGTACATTGCCTAGGCAGCGCGAGCCTTGTGCGTCGCCCTGTGTGACGTGATAGACGACTTTCACGGGGCCTTCCTTGTCTGCGCGGCCTTGCGCGCGCGCGGTGGTGCTGACCATGAGTGCCGCGGCGCCAACGGTTGCCGCAGCCAGTGCCTTGCGGCGATTGGGGGTGTTCTCCATTTGTCTCCTCCTTGGGATGGTTGTCGCGTTGCGCTCTGATGGCGTTGCCGCGAAAAAAGATAGGGCCGACTTCAAATCGACTTTGTCATGATGCCTGCGAACCACGCACCGCACAATCCGGGCAAGCACAGACCCTGCGGCGCGTGGGTGTGTGATCAGGACAAGGTGTCGCGCCAGATATTGGTGGCCCACGCCTCGGCGTAGTGCGACTCGACGTCGGACAGCCCTGCCGAGATGCCGCCTGAACCGGGAACGGTGAGATAGGTCTTTTCCTTCTCGTTGTACTGGTGCACCGTGGCGACGTGAATCGCCCGGTCGAAGCTCACCATGCTGTAGCAGGTGTTCATCACCACCGGATGGTCGTTGACCGGCTGGTCGTAAAGCATGGACACAATGGCCGCGGCGGCGACCTTGGCGTGCTGGTTGGCCATGTGGCCCGACTTGGGCATCAGCGGCGAGATCTGGATGGAGTCGCCGAGCACGTGGATGTCTTTGTGTACCGACGATTCGAAAGTTTTATAGTCCACCGCGCACCAGCGGCCGTTCATATTGGCCAGGCCGGTTCGCTGCGCGATGACCCCCGCACGCTGCTGCGGAATGACGTTGAGCACGTCGGCCTTGACCGGGTTGTCCACTTCGAACTCGACTTCCATCGTCTGCGCGTTCACCCCCACCACGTTGCGGTCGGGCACGTACTCCACCATGCCCGCATACATCTCGGCCCAGGCTTTTTTGAACAGCGGCTCCTTCGATTGCACCTTGTCGTTGGCGTCGAAAATGATGACCTTGGACTTGGGTTTGTGCTTTTTGAAGTAGGCGGCCACCAGCGTGGCGCGCTCGTAAGGGCCGGGCGGGCAGCGGTAGGGGGCCTTGGGCACCGAGATGGCGAACACCCCGCCGTCGCGCATGGACTCGATCTGCTGGCGCAGCGCCACGGTTTCCGGGCCCGCCTTCATGGAAATGAGCAGTTTGCCCGCTTCATTCGCGGCTTTCAGGCCCTTGACTGTATCGAACATCAGATCGATGCCGGGCGAGACCACGAGCTTGTCGTACTTCAGCGTGTCGCCGTTGGCGAGCTTGACGGTGTGGGCGGCAGGGTCGATGCTTTCCACCATGCTCTTGACCCATTTCACGCCGTGGCGGTCGCGCAGCGCGTCGTAGGAGGTGGTGATGTCCTGCATCGACTTGGCGCCGGCGATGACCAGATTGGAAACAGGGCAGGAGATGAAGGCATCGCCCGGATCGACCACCGTCACCTCGATGGCGTTGCCCGACCAGTCACGGATGTATTTGGCCGCAGTCGAGCCGCCATAACCGGCGCCGACGATGACGACCTTGCCTTTGCCCGCGGCGCTGCGGGTGGTGCTGGCGCAGCCCGACAGCGCGGGTGCGAGACCGATGGCGCCCACAGTGGCGGCGCCTGCCAGGAATTTGCGACGGGATTGCATGGCGTGTGCGTCCTTACTGTTTTTGCTGCGAGAAATAGGTGGCGATGACCGCGATCTGCTCATCGGTGTAGCCCTTGGCGATCTGCGGCATGATGGTGCCGGTGCGCTTGCCCGTCTTGTATTCCGCCATGGTCTCCACGATCGACGCCGAGGTGCGCCCGGCCAGTGAGGGAATGGCTGCGGTGGACACGCCATGCGGCCCGTGGCAGTTGAAGCAGGTGGCGGCCAGCGCCTGGCTCGGCGTGACCAGATCGGCCGCTTGCACCGCGCCCGTGGCGCAGAGCAGGGACGTCGTCAACAACAGTTTGCGCAACATTCGATGCCTCCTTGAGGGGATTTAGCTGCAGACCAGAAGACATCAAAAGTCTTTGATCTAAAGCAAAAGGTATCGAAATGTAGCAAATGGATACATTCGGGTGAACCAGCAGGAATTTGCCACGCTTGAGCGCTGTCAATACCCGGGTGCGTAGGCGAGCGGCTGTGTGACCCGGGTCACACAATTCGATCGGGTGCTGCCAGCTGAGAGGCGACAGCCTGCCGCAGAGGCCGCCTCGTGGATCGACTCAGGGCTTGATGTAGTACCAGCCCTCGGACTGCAGCTTGACCAGCTCATAAACCCCAGCCGGAACCACCGTCGCTTCGAGCACCAGTTCGCTTTGCGGAATTTTGAGAAAGGTCAGGGTGTTGTTGCAGGCCTTGAACTGCACGCCCTGATTGGCTAAATCACCGATCATCCCGGAGAACAGCGCGCCTTGCGGCGTTTTGGCGCCGTTGAGCAGAAAGTGAATGGCCTTGCCGTAACCCACCACGATGAACTGCATCTTGGGGTCGAGTTCCAGCACGTTCTGGATATTGATCAGCCCCTCATAGGCCTGCTCCAGGCTGTCGCTGATTTGAAACGCCACTTTCCACGGCTCGCTGGAAATCTGCTGCGCTGCCACCGGCCCTTGCGTCTGCGCCTGCGCGAGCTGGGCGCCACCCAGGCCAATGAGCCCTGCGCCGAGCAGTCTGATGCGGTCGCGTGGATTCATGGAGGTCTCCTCGATTTTTGGGTCAGGCTGACGTGTGCGGATGGGTGCGCCGCGTGTGCAGATGATGCAGGCTCCAGTGCTGGCGCTCAGCCAGCCAGCGGTACAGCCAATACCCCACCAGGGTGACGAATACCAGCGCCAGAGTATTGAAAAACACCGCTCCGGGCAGGATGGCCAGCAGCTCGAAGCCATTGAAGTCGCGCCATTTCACAACGGCGGTGAGCAAGGCGCTGAGCACGCCGAAACCCGCGCCAATGGCGGCATTGATGCGCAGCAGGGTGGGCAGGGTGAGGACGGCGGTTTCGATCTGGGGGGAAGTCATGTGTGATGGAGAAAAAATCAGTTGCGCACTTCACCGTCGCCCAGCACCACCCACTTCACGCTGGTCAGACCTTCCAGACCCACTGGGCCGCGGGCGTGAAACTTGTCGGTGGAAATGCCGATTTCCGCGCCCAGGCCATATTCGAACCCGTCAGCGAACCGCGTCGAGGCGTTCACCATGACGCTGGCCGAATCGACCTCGCGCAAAAACCGCATGGCGCGGGGGTGATCGCGGGTGAGAATGGCGTCGGTGTGCTGCGAGCCGTAGCGGTTGATGTGGGCGATGGCTTCATCCACCCCCTCCACCAATTTGATGGAGATGATGGGTGCGAGGTACTCGGCGCTCCAGTCGGCCTCGGTGGCATCACGCAGCAGCGGTGCGGCGCCGGGCACGGCAGCGAGCAGGGCGCGGCTGGCCGGGCAGCAGCGCATTTCCACGCCCTTGCGCACGAACGCGGCGCCGATGCGCGGCAGGAAATCAGCCGCCATATCGCGGGCGACCAGCAAGGACTCGGCTGCGTTGCACGGGCTGTAGCGCTGGGTCTTGGCGTTTTCTGTCACGCGAACGGCCATGTCGAGATCGGCGCCGCTGTCCACATACACATGGCAGTTGCCATCGAGGTGCTTGATGACCGGCACCCGCGCTTCGGCGCTGATGCGCTCAATCAGCCCCTTGCCGCCGCGCGGAATGATGACGTCGACGAATTGCGGCATGGTGATGAGCGCCCCCACGGCGGCACGGTCGGTGGTCGGCACTAGTTGCACCGCGTCGGCGGGCAGACCCGCAGTCTGCAACGCCTGCGCCACCAGATCGGCCAGCGCGCGGTTGCTGTGTATGGCTTCTGAGCCGCCGCGCAGAATGACCGCGTTACCGCTCTTGATGGCGAGCGACGCGGCCTCGATGGTGACATTGGGCCGACTCTCGTAAATCATGCCGAACACGCCCAGCGGCACCCGCATCTGCCCCACGCTGATACCGCTGGGTCGGCGGCGCACGCCGTCAATGCCGCCGATCGGGTCGGCCAGCGCGGCGACCTGCTCGCAGCTTTGCGCCATCTGCTCGACCACCTTATCGCTCAGGGTGAGACGATCGACGAACGCCGCTTCCAGCCCGGCTTCGCGCGCTGCGTGCAAGTCGCGCAGATTGGCGTCCTGCAGGGCGGGACGATGCGCCCGGATGGCGGCGGCCAGCGCGACCAGCGCACGATCTTTCGCCGCGGTTGATGCCCGGGCCATGTCGCGCGAGGCGGCGCGAGCACGAGCCCCGAGGTCGGCCATCAGGGTGTGAATCTGTTCAGAAGAAGCGTCCATGAAACTGTAAATAAAGCAGAAGTTTCAAAATTCGGGCCGACAAACGATACTCAAGGTCATGCAATCCCAATAAGCTATTCAGGTCGCCCTAGCGAGGTGCAATTGTGCGCTAAGGGGGCTGGACTTGCTGAACTGAATTATCGACCAAGGAGTGAATCATGGGGCTGTTCGATAGCGTGGCTGGGGGTTTGGGGCAGATGCTGGGAGGCCAGCAGGCCCAGGGCGCAGCGGGGGACAACCCGATGCTGCAGGTGGTCATGGGGCTGATGAACAACAGCGGCGGTCTGAGTGGGCTGCTGGATAAGTTCCAGCAGGGCGGCCTGGGCGATCTGGTGCAGTCGTGGGTGGGCACGGGCTCGAATCTGCCGATTTCGGCCGAGCAGATTCAGCAGGTGCTGGGCAGCGGCGCACTGGGCGATATTGCCAGCAAACTTGGCATTCAGCCGGAACAGGCTGCGGGGGAGTTGTCGCAGGCGCTGCCCGATGTGGTGGACAAACTCACGCCGGGTGGCCAGTTGCCGACCGAGGGCGATCTGATGGCGACCGCGCAGCAGATGCTGGGCAAGCTGCTGGGTTGAAGCCCCGGTAATGTTTTGACGCAGATTCGATCAGACCAGCAATCGCATTTCTGATCGATATCGACAGAAGGCGTTTGTTCATTCCGCCAACCGCCTTTAGACTTCGCCTCGACTTTGACAGGGTTTTCCCGCAACGGCAATCGTCATTTGCCGCGCAATATGAAACCCTGCACCGACTTGAGAGGAGTCTCCCCATGCGTCAATTCATCCCGATGCGCCGAGTGCTGGCCGTGGCCACGCTCGGCGCCTTGTTTTGGGCCGCGCCTTCTAGCTGGGCTGCCGCCCCGCCTGAAGCGGCGTCCTGCATCGCCTGTCACGGCGCAGGTGGCATGGGCAATGCGGCTGCGGGTTATCCGCGACTGGCGGGTCTGCCCGAGCAATATCTGGCCGATCAACTGCGCTATTTCGCCGACGGCGCGCGCAACAACGCCATCATGTCCGGCATGGCCAAACCGCTGAGTGCAGCGCAGGTCACCGCACTGGCGACTTATTACTCCAAGCTCAAGCCCAGCGGCAAACCCGCGCCCATGCCAACCGGAGCGGCGGCGGCCGAGGGTGAGCGGCTGGCGCTGCGCGGCGATTGGGAAAAAGGCATTCCTGCCTGTATCCGCTGTCATGGCCCGGGAGCGGTTGGCGTGGGTGAGAACTTCCCCGCTCTGGTCGGCCAGAGCGCCGCCTATATCGAGGCGCAGATCAAGGCCTGGAAGGATGGCAGCCGCAGCGGCGATCCGCTGGGCCTGATGCACACCGTCGCCTTGCGCATGACCGATGCGCAAACGCAGGCCGTGGCGCAGTGGCTTGCGGCGCAGCCCCTGAGTCCTGCCAAGTCCGCCTCGGCAAAACATTGATCGGAGCGCACCATGACACGCAAACAAACCCCTATGACGCTGGCGCTGTGCGCGCTTGGTCTCTTTGCCGCTTCTGCGGCTTCGGCCTTGGCGGCCGATGCGCCGATGGCGCCCCCCAAGTCAGAAATCAACGCAGCGGTCGGCACCGGCGCCAAATTCACCCCGCCGCCAGAGTCGGCCATTCCCGATGATGATTTCGGCAAGATGGTCAAGCTCGGGCGTGACATCATGCTCGACACGCCCAAATACGCGAAAGACTTTGTCGGCAACACCCTGAGCTGTGTGAACTGCCATACCGACGCCGGCCGCATGGCGGGCTCAGCGCCGCTATGGGCGGCGTATGTCAGCTATCCCGCCTATCGCGGCAAGAACAAAAAGGTCAACACGTTCGAGGAGCGCCTGCAAGGCTGCTTCAAGTTCAGCCAAAACGGCAAGGCGCCCCCCTTGGGCAGCAAAACCCTGGTGGCGCTGGAGAGCTATTCCTACTGGCTTTCCAAGGGGCTGCCGGTCGATGAAAAAGTGGCGGGGCGCGGTTACCCGAACCTGCCCGAGCCGCAGCAGGCGCCCGACTATGTGCGGGGTCAGAAGGTGTACGAGGCCAAGTGCATTTTGTGTCACGCCGCCAATGGAGAGGGGCAGTACGTCAACGGCGAAACGGTGTTTCCGCCGCTGTGGGGTCCCAAGTCGTTCAACTGGGGCGCGGGCATGGGCAGCTACAAAAACGCGGCCAAGTTCATTTACGCCAATATGCCCTACGGCATGAGCTACAGCCTGAGCCCGCAGGAGGCTTGGGACGTCGCCTATTTCATGGACGCGCAGGAGCGCCCGCAAGACCCGCGCTGGCAGGGCAGCGTGGCGGCCACCCGTGCCAAGTTCCACGACAGCAAGTTCAGCCTGTACGGCACCAAGGTCAACGGCAAGCTGCTGGGTGACATCGGGGCACCCAAACCTCGCTGATTGTTCGGCGGATTGTTCAGCGGATTCATCGCTGAGTGATCGTCGAGCTCCGCCTCATGTCTGTGGCGACGCCCTGCTTCTGCGGGGCGTTGCGCTTTCAGGGGGCCGCGTCGCGCGGCTCGATGTTTTTGAAAAACCGCTGATACAAGACCAGATAGGCGGCCTGAAACGTGGCCGCCACAAAAAACGGGGCGATCAGCCAGCCCAGGTGCAGCAAAACCCCGGCAATCAAAGGCCCAATGGCGCGCGGAATCTGGATGGACACATTGTTGACCGTTGCGGCCAGACCGCGCCGATCCGCGCCCGTCAGGCTCACCGTCAGTGCTTGACGCACGCCCGTGGTGCCTTGATTCGCGGTGGCGCGCAGGGCGTAAAAACCGGCTGCGATCGAGAACACCGGCGACAAAGGCGTGAGCACCAGCATGATCAGCCCCATCGTGCGCATGCCGACGACGGCCCGCACCGCGCCGAAGCGCTGCGCTAGGCGGCTTGCGATCTGCGCGCCGAAAGCGGCGAAAACAAAGCTCACCGCCATGGCCGGCCCAATGCTGGCCGGCCCGTGCCCGTAGCGCACCAGATACCAATAGGCCATCAGCGGGGCGACCATGCCGATGCCCAGGCCGTTGAGCGCATTCACCAATCCGAGCCGCCAGAGCAAGGCGTTTTCGCGCAGGTGACGGGCTTGGCGATCCGCCTGATCTTGGTCTTCGGGAACCGTTGCCAGGGCCGGCGGACGAGCTTCAGGGTTTGCCGCTGTCGGGGCGTCTTCGGCTTTCAGCAGCAGAAAAAACCCTATCGCCGAGCCCAGCAGCGGCAGGATGAATAGGCTGCGGTAAGCCCAATCCGTCGGCATGAGGGCGCTGAGCCAATGGGGGGCAGCGCCCAACACGGCGCCCAGCGCCATGCCGAGCATGCCCAGCGTGGAGTTCAGACTGAAAATCTGTGAGCGCAGCGCGGGCGGCGTGCCGTGGGCCAGCCACGATTGCTCCAGCGGCCCGAACGGACCGGCGGCTCCATTGGCGCCGCGGCCAAATCCGCCCAGCAAGGCCGCGGGCACCAGCAGCCAGGGTGTGGCTGCGAGCAGGGCCACCGCCGCGCAAACGACGAGAACCAGCTCGTATCCCAACAGGAATTGGCGCCGCCCGAGCCGGTCGCTCAACGGTCCGATCCACAGCGTGAGTGCCGCGCCGATGAACAGCCCGCCGCTGAGCACCGCGCCGATCTGCGGCGCGTTCCAGTTCAGCGCGTGCAGGTACAGGGTGAAGGCGGCGACCAGCGCGCCCTGACCGATGCTCCGCGCAGTGCGGGCGAGGATGATGCGCCGCGCCGCCGGAGAAATCTGCGCCCAGGCGCCGCGCTTGTGGTTGAACGCGTCACCGGGCCGCTGGGTGAATGCTTCGGGCGCTGCAGTCTGCATTTTCCCGCCGCGCTTATTCCGGCGCAGCACCTGTTGTGGTTGCGGCGGTCGCCACGCGGGTGTCGCGAATTTCCACGGTGCGCGCCTGTTGCGGCGGCTTGGCCGCCGAGCCTGCGGGGGCGGCCATGTAATGCTTGATCTGGGCAATCACAGCCGGCTTGTCCCAATCTTCCGGCCCCATGGTGCGGGCGATCTCTTCGCCCTGCTTGTTGATCAGGATGGTCGTCGGCGTGCCCAGAATGCTCAGGGTGTCGAGCACCTGGGTGGTGGGGTCGACGTAGATCGGCAGGTGGCTGATGAAGTTATCGTCGTAAAAGCTTTTCACGGTATAGATGCCGCCCTTGTCCACCGAAAGCGGCACGACAGCGAAGTTTTTGCCGCCAAGCAGCTTTTGCAGTTTGTCCAGCGTGGGCATTTCGTGGACGCAGGGCGGGCACCAGGTCGCCCAGATATTGAGCAGCACGACCTTGCCCTTGAAATCCGCCAGGGTCATGTGCTTGCCCTGCGCGTTTTCGAAAGTGACCTGAGACAGCGGCAACTTGTGCGCTGTGGGGTAGGGGGTAAAGGTGAATCCCGCCGCCCAGGAAGCGGGCGTGCAGGCGGCGCAGAGCACGATTGCGGCGCTGGCGCGGCGCAAAAAAACGGTAAGAGACTGCATGAAACGGCTCCAACAAATGAAATGACCACGCCATCGGCGGCGGCTGACGCCGACATCCCGAGGTCATCACGCAGACAGCGCGGGCGTGGCGAATGATGACAACATAGCCGGGCTGCGCTTAGGGCGACGTAACGGGTTGTAGTGCCTGTTCGGCGTATGGTGGCATCTTTGCTGACCCGCTTACGCCATGCCTGCCTCACTCGATCTGCAACTGGCGCACCTCGTTCTCGCGGTGCATCTGGGCGTGATTGTGTTCAATGTGGCCGGTCTGATCGTCGTGCCGCTGGGCGCATGGCGGCGTTGGCGCTGGGTGCGCGGCTGCGTCTGGCGCGCAGCGCATCTGCTGTCGATGGCGGTGGTGGCGGCGCAGGCAGCGTTGGGGCGTGCCTGCTTTCTCACCTTGTGGCAGAGCGCGCTGATGCAAGATGCCGGACAGCGCGGCTATACCGCGGGCCTGATCCAGACCTGGATCGATCATTTGATTTTCTGGAATCTGCCCCTGGCGGTGTTCACTGTCATCTATCTGGCCGTGGGGGCCTACACCCTGGCGTTGTGGTGGTGGGTGCCACCGCGCTGCAGGCGGGTCAGGGCCCAGCCCAGCAGCAAGGCGAACGCCGCCAGCAGCACCTCGGGCCAGTCGCCGTAACGTGACGCCAGCCAGGCGAACGGCGTCAGTCCCGCGTGCCCCTGCACCGAGCCGGTCAGTACCCCGACGGTGTAGGGCGGCAACTCGGCGGCGACCTGGCCGTGGGCGTTGATGATGGCGGTGGCGCCCGTATTGGTGGCGCGAATGCCGGGGATCTGGAATTCCAGCGAACGCATGCGCGCGATTTCCAGATGCTGCGGGATGATGATGGTGTTGCCGAACCAGCCAAGATTGGTCAGGTTGGCGAACACATTCGGCGCGTGCGCGGGGTTGCGAAAGCGCTGCGCCATCTGCGCGCCGAAAAGGTCTTCGTAGCAGATGTTCGGCGCCACTTTCACGCCCCGCACCACAAAGGGCGGCTGATCGAGCCCGCCGCGCGCAAAGCTGCCCAGCGGCATGTCCATCAGTTTGACAAACCAGTGAAAACCGTAGGGCACGAACTCGCCAAACGGCACCAGATGCGATTTGTCATAGCGATAGGGCGCAGCGCCCCCCAGTCCCAGCACACTATTGGTGTATTGATCGGCGCCGCGGGTGAGCGGAATGCCCAGCAACGCGGCGGTGTGGTGCTCGCGCAGCGCCCGCTCGATCTGCCGCAGATAGCCGGGGTCGAGATCTTCAGGCAGCACGGGCACGGCGGTTTCCGGCGTGACGATGAGATTGGCTTTGAGCGAACTCAGCCAGTTGCCGTAGAGCTGCAGCGTGGGGCCCAGTGTTTCGGGCTTGAATTTTTCCGACTGGGCGACATCGCCCTGGAGCAAGGCGACTTTGAGCGCCGGGCCGACCGCATGCGTCCAGCGCACCTGCTGCAATTGCAAGCCGCCGAGAAAAAGCGCCACCAGCAGGCCCAGACTGACCAGCGCACCCCGCAAGCTCACTTGCGAGAGCAGCGCCAACAGCGCGGCGGCCAATGCGGCGGCGAAGTTCACGCCGTACTGGCCGATCACCGGGGCGTAGCCGGAGAGCGGGTTGCCGACCTGGGCATAGCCCAGGGCCAGCCACGGAAATCCGGTGAACAGCGTGCCGCGCAACCATTCCGCCAGCGTCCACCCTCCGGCCAACACCAGCGTGGCGCCGATGGCGCGGGCCAGTTTCCAGGGCTCGCGCCCTGCCGCGGGGGCGAGTGCGGCTGCAAGTGCAGCGGCCAGCGTGGGGTAGAGGGCGAGATAGGCACAGAACAACAGCAAGGCACCGCCCGCAATCGGCGGCGCCATGCCGCCATACACCGCCATACTGATATAAAGCCACCACAGCCCGCCCGTGAACCAGCCCAGCCCGAGACTGAAACCGAGCAAGGCGCCGCGCTTGGCCCGGTCTTTCGGGCGGGGCTGCGTATCGGCCCACAGCAGGCTGATCCAGGCGGCCAGAATGACGATTGACCATCCGCCGAGCTGCTGCCGCCCGAAGGTCTGGGCGAGCAGCACGCCCAGCACGATGGAGACAAACGGCGCAAACCGGGGTTGAGTGAATTGGCGCAGCAGACCGCGCGGCAGGGCGCTGGCGGCTGCGCTCTGGGTATCGCGTTTGGCGGGACGTTCGGACATAAGGGGATGAGAAGCCTGAAAGGGCGGAGTGGGCAGCGCCCGCACTTTAACCTGCGGGCATTTCGCTGCCGTCGGCGTAGGGGTCGGAAATGCCGAAGCGTTGCAACACCGTCACCTCGTGACGTTCCATCTCTTGTGCCTCTAGCTCGGTCTGATGATCCCAGCCCTGCGCGTGCAGCAGACCGTGTATGACCAGATGGGCGTAGTGCGACCCAAGCGGCTTGTGCTGCGCCAGCGCTTCGCCAGCGACCACGGGGCAGCACAGCACGATGTCGGCCTGAACCGGCCAGTGGCTGTAATCGAAGGTCAGCACATTGGTGGGGTAATCCTTGCCGCGATAGGCCCGGTTGAGCGCCCGGCCTTCGTCAGCAGCCACAAAACGCAAGGTGATCTGATGCGCCTCAGACAACGCCCCGGCCTGCGGTAGAGCATCGAAACTTTCGGGGCCCACGCGCAAGGCGGCGCGAACCCAGCGCAGCAGCAGGGCGCGCGGCAACTGATCGCGGTGCGTCGTATCGGCAAACTGCACCGAAAGCCGCAACGCAGGTTTCGTGGGGCGTGCGGCGCGAGTCATGCGGAGCGCGGTGGCCGTCGACGGGATGAGGTGGCGCTGGCCAAATCGCCTGCGCTCGCGCCGGACGGCGGCTCGCCTTTCAGTGCGACGTCATGCGCATCGTAGGCATCAACGATACGCGCCACCAGCGGGTGCCGAACCACGTCCTGGCTGGTGAATGAGTTGAAGGCGATGCCGCGCACATCGGCCAGCACCTTCTGGGCTTGCGCCAGACCGCTTTGCGTTCCGCGCGGCAAGTCCACTTGGCTGACGTCGCCGGTGATGACGGCGCGCGAACCGAAGCCGATGCGGGTGAGGAACATTTTCATCTGCTCAGGCGTGGTGTTCTGCGCCTCATCCAGAATGATGAACGACTGGTTGAGTGTGCGTCCGCGCATGAAAGCCAGCGGCGCGATCTCGATGGCGCCGCGTTCGAACAATTTTTGCGTTTTTTCCATGCCGAGCAGGTCGTACAGCGCGTCGTACAAAGGTCGCAGATACGGGTCGATCTTCTGGGTCAGATCGCCGGGCAAGAAACCGAGCCGCTCCCCGGCTTCGACCGCGGGGCGCGTCAGCACCAGACGGGTGATGGCGTGACGCTCCAGCGCATCGACGGCGCAGGCCACCGCGAGAAAGGTTTTGCCCGTGCCCGCCGGGCCTATGCCAAAGGTGATGTCGTGCTGAAGAATGTTGCGGATGTACTGAACCTGATTAGGCGTGCGGCCGTGCAGACTTTCCCGGCGGGTGTAGAGCACCGGCTCGTCGTCGGCCGCGGTGAGTTTGGGGCGCTGCCCTTGTGCGGCTTGCACCAGTTCGAGCTGGATGTCTTCCAGACTGAAGCGTGCGTCGGCCCGGCCCCAGAGCGTTTGCAGCAGATCGAGTGCGCGCCGGGCGGCGGCACTTTCGCCCTCGATGCTCACGGTGCCGGCACGACGCGACAGGCGAACGTCGAACGCGACCTCGATCTGCCTGAGGTTTTCATCCAGCGGGCCGCAGAGCTGGGCGAGGCGGGCATTGTCGGGCGGGGAAAAAGTGTGTCGAAGTTGCACGGGCGAGTTGGGCATGGGGACGAATAAGGTTGCGGAGCCGATGGCGGCACAAATCCCCGCATTCAGAGGCGTGAGTTGATAGTATCGGGCTGACGCCGTCATTGTCTGCTCGGCGCAAGAATCAGAAACGGAAGCCGATGAGCACCATGCAATGCGCTTTGGTCGTCGATGACCTTCCCGCTGTGCGGGCCGGGTTTGTCGAATTGCTGCGCGAAAACTATCCTGGCGTGCGCATTTTCGAGGCGGGTCGCATGGCCGACGCCATGCAGATTCTGCAGCGCGAACCCGTCGATCTGCTGCTGGTCGATCTGGGCCTTCCCGATGCCAGCGGCCTGGAATTGATCCGCACCCTCACGGAAACCCGCCCACAGGCCCGCTCTGTCGTGGTCACCATCTTCGACGATGACGACCATCTCTTCCCCGCTCTGCAAGCGGGCGCCTTCGGTTATTTGCTCAAAGATCGCCCAAAAATCGAGTTGCGTGCCCAACTTCGACGCATCCAGGATGGCGAGCCACCCTTGTCGCCCAGTATTGCCCGTCGCATGGTGCAGCATTTCACCCATCTGCATCGCACGATGTCGGCGCCTTCTTCAAATCTGCCGCAAGAAGAACACATTGCGCTCACCGAGCGCGAGAGCGAGGTGCTGCAACTGGTGGGCAAGGGTTACACCCTGCCAGAAATTGCCGTTCAGCTCCGCCTGTCGCGACACACTGTGGCCGATTACGTCAAACAGATCTACCGCAAGCTCAACATCTCTTCGCGCGCTGAAGCTGCTCTGGAGGCGGTGCGGCGCGGTTTGGTGCGTTGAATCCTGCTCCCTTTGGCTCTTCGCTCTTTCCTGGAAATTCGCTATGTCATTCAACCCGATGTCGACCGATCAGTCCGAGTGCTATCTGAATGGCGCCTTTCAGCCGCTTGCTCAATGCCAAGTATCCGTACTTGATCGTGGCTTCATCTTTGGGGACGGGGTCTATGAGGTGATTCCCGTTTATGGCAGGCGGGTTTTCCGGGCCCATGACCACCTCGCAAGACTGGCACGCAGCCTAGACGCTGTGGGTATCAAGAATCCCAGTCATGCCAACGACTGGCTGGCGCTGGTACGGGAACTCATCGCGCGCAACGCCCCTGACGATCAGTGCATATATATACAAGTCACCCGTGGCGTGGCCAAGCGCGATCATGCGTTTCCCCAAGGTGTCGAGCCGACCGTGTTCATGATGAGCTTTCCGTTTCCGCACGTGCCCGAACAAAAGCGCGCCCAAGGTGTGGCCTGCATCACGGCGCCCGATCTACGCTGGAGAAACGCGCATATCAAATCGATCTCGCTTCTCGGCAACGTCTTGGCCCGGCAACTCTCTGTTGAGAGTGACGCCACTGAAACCGTTCTCATCAGAGACGGCCAACTGACCGAAGCCTCGGCCTCAAATGTTTGGTTGGTGCGCAACGGCCGACTCGCGGCCCCCCTTCGGGATCACGACAAGCTGGAAGGCATCCGTGTCGGGTTGCTGCAAGAGCTGTGCGGCGAAATTGGAGTCAAACTTGAATTTCGCCCCATCTCCGAGTGGGAGCTGCGCTGCGCCGACGAAATTTTGCTCACCTCCGCAACAAAAGAGGTGCTCTCCGTCGCGACACTGGATGGCAAGGCAGTGGGCCAAGGCAAGCCCGGGCCAGTGGCGACCGCACTCTACAGTGCCTACCAAGAAGCCAAGAAAAGCCAGTCTCATTAGCCGTAGTCAGCGTTGAGACGCCCTGGCAATGAGGGACTTTTACCGGGCTGTCACGAAAGTGCTTGACAGGCCGTTTCGCCCCATGCACAATCTCATCTCTCGGCGCTAACCGAGCCAAGCAGTCGAGCAGAATACAGAATAACCTTCTGCTTGACCGGGAATTAAAAATAGTGCAATAATTGATGTCTTCGCTGCAAAAAAAAGCAGCGACCGAAGCAAAGAAAAGAATAAAACATTTCGCTTGACTCGGGATTAAAAGTAGTGCAATAATTGATGTCTTCGCTGCAAACGCAGCAAACGCCTAAATAGGCGGGCTCATTAAGAAATCAACCGATAAGCGTGGGCGTTTGGCTTGATGCAAATATACCAAACGCTCATATGAAGTACGGAAATTTTCCGTAATTCCTTGAGTGAGCATTGTTCGCAATGCAAAATGATCGAACTATAGAGTTTGATCCTGGCTCAGATTGAACGCTAGCGGCATGCTTTACACATGCAAGTCGAACGGCAACGCGGGGTAACCTGGCGGCGAGTGGCGAACGGGTGAGTAATACATCGGAACGTGCCCTGTGATGGGGGATAACTACGCGAAAGCGTAGCTAATACCGCATACGACCTACGGGTGAAAGTGGGGGATCGCAAGACCTCACGTCATAGGAGCGGCCGATGGCGGATTAGCTAGTTGGTGAGGTAAAGGCTTACCAAGGCAACGATCCGTAGCTGGTCTGAGAGGACGACCAGCCACACTGGGACTGAGACACGGCCCAGACTCCTACGGGAGGCAGCAGTGGGGAATCTT
>NZ_DLGH01000019.1:0-73999 GCF_002482605.1 Thiomonas sp. UBA7699
CCGAGCGCGGCCACGCCCAACAGGGGCTCGCGCGCGGCCAGGGTGGCGCCGCTGCGGTCGATGCGCGCCGGGTCAACGGCGGCGGTGGGGTCGGCGCGCACCCAGCCGCGTTCGGGCAGCCAGTATTCGGCCCAGGCGTGGGCGTCGCTTTGGCGCACCACCCAGGTGTCGTCTACCGGGTTGAAGCGGCCGCCCTGGTAGCCGGTGACGATGCGCGCGGGAATGCCTGCGGCCCGCATCACCACGACGAACGCCTGCGCGTAGTGTTCGCAAAAACCGGCGCGGCGGTCGAACAGAAATTGGTCCACGCCGTCGCGCCGGCCGTAGGTGCCGGGGTTGAGGGTGTAGCGGAAGGGTTGGTTGCGAAACATCTGCAGCAGGGCTTGCGCGACGAAGGCGCCGCCCTGTCCGGCCGCCTTGGCTTGCGCGGCGAGTTGCCTTCCCAGCGCCACGCTGCGCGGATCGAAGCCCGCAGGCAGGGCTTCGTCGGCACGCAGGGCGGGGCTGAATTGCGTGGGGCCGTAGCGAAACTGCGGTGACGACTCGACGGTGTAGCGCGAGAGATGGTCGAGCGGCCGCCCGGTGACCAGTTGCAGGTCGGGCAGCCACTGCACCCGATATCCCTCGATCTCGGGCGCGGCCGCCGGGGCGTCGAGCGCGAAGACGAAGGTCTGCTGCGTGGGCTGCAGGGTGACGGTGTAGCGCACGGGTGGGCCGCTCAGGTGCAGATCGGCGGGCGGGCTGAGGGTGGCGCGGTCGCGCTGGCGCGGGTCGGGCAGCCACACGCCGTTGTCGAACACGCTCAGCACCGGGCCGCGCCAGTAAAGCTCGCGGTCGGGCGGCCGCTGGCCGTGGAACACCACGCGGAAGGCGACCGAGTCGTCTCGCGCCAGCTCGGCGATCTGCCCCGGTGACATACTGGCCGACAGCCCGGTGATGGCCTGCGCGCCGCTTTGCGGCAAGGCCCACAGCGGCGCGCTCAGGCGCGGAAACACCATGAACAGCACGACCATCGCGGGCGCGCCCAGCGCCATCATCTTGAGCGCGGTGAGCAGCGACTGCCGCAGCGGCGGCCGCCCGGCGGGCAGATTGGCGTTGACCAGCGCGGCCAGCATGCCCCAGGTGGCCAGCACCATGACCAGGGCGGTGCCCAGCGATTGCGAGAACAGAAAGTTGGCCGCGATGGTGAAAAAACCGAGGAAGAACAGCACATGGGCATCGCGGCGCGAGCGCATCTCCAGGGTCTTGAGGCCGAGCAGCACGCACAGCAGCGCGACTCCGGCATCGCGCCCGAGTACGGTGTGGAAATCCCACAGGGTGATGACGACGGAGAACAGCAAAATGAGCACCAGCACGCCGCGCCGGGGCAGCGGCGCACTGCGCCAGGCCAGCGCCGCACGCCAGGCCAGCAGGCCGAGCACCAGCGCGCTCGTCCACCAAGGCAGATGGACGAACAGCGGCAGCATCAGCAGCAGCGACACGCCGAGCAGAAACAAGGTGTCGCGCGCATCGCGCGGCAGGGCGTTGGTGCGGTGGGTCCAGCGGGCCAGCAGCGTCTGGCTGGGGTTGGACTGCATCACGACTTGGCTCGCGGGGCGGCGCCCGAACGGGGCTGCAACAGGGGGCCGGGATGCAGCGCGAGCAGGCGCAGGCAGGCGGCTCGGTGCGCGGCGCCGGTGGCTGGCCTGATTTGCTGGCCGCCGAGCTGCAGGCCGTAGGGCGTGCCGGTGCGGTCGGCCGCCAGCACCCAGGCGCACAGCCGCGACAGCCGGGCTTCGATATCGAGCTGCGCGGGCAGCGTGGCGAAGTCGAGCCAGAGTTCGGCGCAGGCCTGGGGCTGGGCGGTGTCGCGGCTGATGAGTTCGTCGCTGCGGGCGAATTTTTTCCACAGCACATGCCGTAGCGAATCGCCGGTGCGGTAGGCGCGCACGCCATCGGTTTCGCCGCCGCCGCGCGCAAGCGCCGGGCCGTTGCCTGGCGTGGGGCGGGCGGGCGGCAGGGGCGGGGCGGGATGCTCGGCGGCGGGCAGCACGAGCAGTTCGATCTGCGGCTGCCAGCGGCTCCAGGCCGTCCAGACGCCCAGCGGGTAATAGCTTTCGACGGTGAGCAGGGGCCAGGCCAGCAGGCCGCGGCGCGGCGGCGTCCAGCTCAGGGTGAGGGCGGTTTCACTGTTGCGGGCGCAGTCGGCGTAGGCCCAGGGGTAGGGCGGGCTGGACGCCTTGCGGCGGGCCTTCTTCTGGGGCGCGGGCGGCGTAGCTTGGGTGCCTGCCGGGCGCAGGGCCAGCCCCCAGCGGTCGCGTGCGCCGCCTTGCAGCAGCAGGCCGAGACGGGCGCTCTGGCCCTGGTGCAGCAGGCCTTCGGGCGGCCGCGCGGTGAGCTGCAAGCCGCGAAGATTGTTGTGGGTGACATGCATGGCCATCATCGCGCTGCCCGCCAGCAGGAAGGTGAGCAGATAGCCGAGATTGAGCTGGTAGTTGATGCTCAGCACCAGCAAGACCAGCAGCAGCAGGGCGAAAAACCAGCCGGTGCGGGTGGGCAGGATGTAGACGTTGCGGTGGGTCAGCCGCGTGCTGCCGCCGGCCGGATGGCGCGCTAGCGCCCAGGCATCGAAGCGCTGCGCGAAGGCGTCGCGCAGGGTGTTCGACGCGGCGGGCTGAGGCAGGGCGGTATCGGCGGAGGGTGGCATGATCACTGCTTGGCGCGCGGGCCTTCGGGCCTTGTTACACCGGGACGTGTTCCAGCAGCGATTGCACTGCCTGCAACGAGGCGGCGCGGTTGACCGTGGGGCTGTCGAGGGTGCGCAAGCGGTGCCCGGCAACGAATGGCAGGACTTGCTGCACGTCGTCGGGAATGAGGTAGTCGCGGCCCTGCAGCAGCGCCCAGGCCCGGGCAGCGCGCAGCAGGCCCAGACCGGCGCGCGGGCTGAGCCCCTCGATGAACCAGCGCCCGTTGCGCGTCTGCGTGAGCAGCTCCTGCACATAGTCGAGCAGGGCGGGAGCGGCATGCACGGCCTGCGCCTGTCGCTGCAGCTCGATCAAGCGCTCGGGGGTCAGCACCGGCTGCAGCTCCGCGATCAGCTCGCGCCGGTCGCGGCCTTCGAGCAGGGCGCGCTCGGCGGCGCGGCTGGGGTAGCCCAGCGAGATGCACAGCAGAAAGCGGTCGAGCTGCGACTCGGGCAGGGCATAGGTGCCGAGCTGGTCGAACGGGTTTTGCGTGGCGATGACGAAAAATGGCTCGGGCAGGCGGCGCGTCTGTCCGTCCACACTCACCTGGCGCTCTTCCATCGCTTCGAGCAGGGCGCTTTGCACCTTCGGCCCGGCGCGGTTGATTTCGTCGGCCAGCAGCACCTGCGAAAACACCGGGCCGGGGTGAAACACGAACTCGCTGCGGTTGCGGTCGAACACCGAAATGCCCAGCAGATCGCCCGGCATGAGGTCGGAGGTGAACTGCGCGCGGGCGTACTGCAGCCCCAGCGTGGCGGCCAGGGCATGGGCCAGCGTGGTCTTGCCCACCCCGGGCAGATCTTCGATGAGCAAATGACCGCTGGCCAAGAGGCAGCACACGGCGAGTTCCACCTGCGGGCGCTTGCCTTTGATAATGGTTTCGAGCTGGTCGAGCAGACTGGGCAGGGCTGGGGTTTTCACGAGCGGCGGAGTGGGAGGCGACAGCGCACTATGCTACGAGGACGACGTGCATGCCCCGAATCTGGGGATATGCCGCAGGAGACAAGAACCATGACGACCGGCTTCTACACCCATGCCGACTGCACCCTGCACGAAATGGGGGCAGACCATCCCGAATGCCCGCAGCGCCTCGCCGCCATTGAAGACCGGTTGATCGCCGCGCAGATTGCGCCCTGGCTCGAACGCCACGACGACGCGCCGCCCGCCAGCCTGGAGGACGTTGAGCGCGCGCATTCGGCGCTGTATGTCGCCGATCTCAAAAAGCGCGGTGATTTCGAGCAGGGGCATGAGTGGATCGACGCGGACACGATGATGAATCCGCATACCTGGCAAGCCGCGCTGCGGGCTGCCGGTGCGGCCATCAGCGCGACCGATGCCGTCATCGACGGTCATCTGCACAACGCCTTTTGCTCCGTCCGCCCGCCCGGCCATCATGCCACCCGCGATCAGGCCATGGGGTTCTGTTTTCTCGGCAATGTCGCCATTGCCGCACGCCACGCGCTCGATGTGCGCGGGATGGAGCGCGTGGCCATCGTCGATTTCGATGTGCACCACGGCAACGGCACCGAAGACATATTCCGGGGCGATGAACGGGTGCTGATGGTGAGCTTCTTCCAGCACCCCTTCTACCCCTACAGCGGCGCGGAAGGCGAGCAGCCGAATATGGTCAACGTCCCCGTTCCGGCCTACACCAAGGGCGACGGGGTGCGTCACATCGTCACCGAGCAGTGGCTACCCCGACTGCGGGCATTTGCGCCGCAGATGCTGTTCATCAGCGCCGGCTTCGACGCCCACCGCGAAGACGATATGGGTCAGATGGGCCTGGTGGAAGCCGACTACGCCTGGATCACCCGCCAACTGGTGGACTTTGCCGAGGCGCAGTGCGAAGGCCGCATCGTCTCCTGCCTGGAAGGCGGCTACAACCTTAGCGCCCTCGGCCGCAGCGTGGCCGAGCACGTGCGGGTGCTGGCGGGGCTCGATTGAAGCGCTGGCCGGGCGCTACTTGTTTAAATCACCCAGGCAGAGATATTTCATTTCGACATATTCGTCAATGCCGTGATGTGAACCTTCGCGGCCCAGGCCGGACTGTTTCACACCGCCGAAAGGCGCGACTTCGTTGGACATCAGGCCGGTGTTGATGCCCACCATGCCGTATTCGAGTTCCTCGGCCACGCGGAAGATGCGACCGACGTCGCGGCTGAAGAAGTAGGCAGCCAGGCCGAATTCGGTGGCGTTGGCCGCGGCGATGGCCTCCTGCTCGGTCTTGAAGCGGAACACCGGCGCCACCGGGCCGAAGGTTTCCTCTCTGGCGCAGAGCATGTCGCTCGTCACATCGGCCAGTACGGTGGCTTGGAAGAAGCGTCCGGCATTGGGGCCGGTCTCCACCCGCTTGCCGCCCACCACCATGCGCGCGCCCTTGGAGGTGGCGTCGCTGATGTGCTTCTCGACCTTGGCCAGCGCCTGATCGTCGATCAGCGGGCCCAGATTCACGCCTTCATCGAAGCCGCTGCCGATTTTCAGGCTGCCCACGGCGTGCGCCAAGCGCTCGACGAATCGGTCGTAGATGCCGTCCTGCACATACAGCCGGTTGGCGCAGACGCAGGTCTGGCCGGCGTTGCGGTACTTGCTCGCCATGGCGCCTTCGATGGCCGAGTCGAGATCGGCGTCGTCGAACACGATGAAGGGTGCGTTGCCGCCGAGTTCGAGCGACAGCTTCTTGATGCTGGGCGCCGACTGCGCCATGAGGATGCGGCCGACCTCGGTGGAGCCGGTGAACGACAGATGACGCACCACCTTTGATGCGCACAGCAGCTTGCCGATGGCGATCGACCCTTCGGCGTCGGCGGTGAGCACGTTGAGCACGCCGCGCGGAATACCGGCGCGGTGGGCCAGTTCGGCTGCGGCCAGCGCGGTCAGCGGCGTCTGTTCGGCGGGCTTGATGACCACGGGGCAACCGGCGGCCAGTGCGGGCGCGACCTTGCGGGTGATCATGGCCAGGGGGAAATTCCACGGCGTGATCGCGGCGCAGACGCCGACGGGCTGCTTGAGGACGAGCAGGCGCTTGGTGGCGTCGGGGCTGGGAATGGTTTCGCCGTAAACCCGCTTGGCTTCTTCGGCGAACCATTCCACGAAGCTGGCGCCGTAGAGTACTTCGCCCTTGGCCTCGGCCAGCGGCTTGCCTTGTTCGGCGGTCATCAGGCGGGCCAGGTCGTCGGCGTTGGCCACCAGCAGATCGAACCACTTGCGCAGGATGGCGGCGCGCTGCTTGGCCGGCAGGGCGCGCCAGGCGGGCCAGGCTGCATCTGCGGCGTCGATGGCGAGCTGCGCATGCATGGGCTCCAGCGCGGGCACCTGCGCCAGTTCGGCATTGGTGGCTGGGTCGGTGACTGCGAAGCGGCGGGCGGAATCGATCCACTGGCCATCGATATAGGCCTGGGTCTTGAACAGCGTGGGGTCTTTGAGCAGGGACAGCGGATTGGCGGGCCGGTTCATGGGCAGCTCCGGTTGGGGTGAACGGGATCAGGTTGTAAGCCCTAAAATCTAACCTTTTGCATGATCGTGCGCCAGAGCCAGTTCCGCGCCCGTGCCACAGCCACTTACCCGCCCCATGAACGTCTCCGACATCCGCGAAAAATTTCTGGCCTATTACGAATCGCAGGGTTCCACCCGCGTGGCGTCTTCCTCGCTCGTGCCGGGCAACGACCCCACGCTGCTGTTCACCAACTCGGGCATGGTGCAGTTCAAGGACGTGTTCCTCGGTCAGGACCAGCGTCCCTACAAGCGCGCCACCACGGCGCAGCGTTGCGTGCGCGCCGGCGGCAAGCACAACGATCTGGAGAACGTGGGCTACACCGCGCGGCATCACACCTTCTTCGAGATGCTGGGCAACTTCAGCTTCGGCGACTACTTCAAGCGCGAAGCCATCCGCTACGCCTGGGAGTTGCTCACCACGGTCTATAAGCTCCCGGCCGAGAAGCTGTGGGTGACGGTGTACGCCGAAGACGACGAGGCGCACGACATCTGGGCCAAGGAAGTCGGCGTGCCGGTCGAGCGCATCATCCGCATTGGCGACAACAAGGGCGCCCGCTACGCCTCAGACAACTTCTGGCAGATGGCCGATACCGGCCCCTGCGGGCCCTGCAGCGAGATTTTCTACGACCACGGCCCCGAGATCTGGGGTGGCCCACCCGGCTCGGCCGAAGAAGACGGCGACCGTTACATCGAGATCTGGAACCTGGTGTTCATGCAGTTCGAGCGCTATGCCGCTGGCGAGGAGCGCTTCGAGACCGAACATCAGGCCACCGCGCGCAAACAGGCCGTCGAGGCCGAGGGCGGCATCGGTCTGGTGAGCAAGGATGGCGAAGGCTACAAGCTGGCCGTCTTCCGCCAGAAGCCCCTGCCCAAGCCCTGCGTGGATACCGGCATGGGCCTGGAGCGCATTGCCGCGGTGCTGCAGCATGTGCACAGCAATTACGAGATCGACCTGTTTCAGGCGCTCATCAAGGCCGCTGCGCGCGAGACCGCGACCGCCGATCTGGGCCATGCCTCGCTCAAGGTCATCGCCGACCACATCCGCGCCTGTGCTTTTCTCATCGTCGATGGCGTGATTCCGGGCAACGAAGGGCGCGGTTATGTGCTGCGTCGTATCGTGCGTCGCGCCATCCGCCACGGCTACAAGCTGGGCGTGCGCCAGCCGTTTTTCTACAAACTGGTGCCCGATCTGGTGGAGCAGATGGGGGCGGCCTATCCCGAGCTGGCCGAGAATCAAGATAAGGTTTCCGCAGTATTGAAACAGGAAGAGGCTCGGTTTTTCGAGACGGTCGGGTCAGGAATGCAACTTCTTGAGGCTGGGTTAGATGCCCAACAAGCTGGCCGGGAGTTTTCTCGCAAATGGAGATTGAATGGCTTTAGCCCATTCAGGGAAGGCATCACTCTCTGCCATTTCTCGGAACATAGCCCTTTACTCCCCCTTACTCACAGCGTCTTGGTGTATGACCCGAGTGTGATTCCTGATGGGATGATCAAAAAGATATCTGACGATTTACGTAGGCGCGGGGAGAATAGCGTCGAGTCGTTGAAACGGGCTTGGAATGATCTAAAAGTTCCTGGCGAACTGGCTTTCAAACTGCACGACACCTTCGGCTTCCCGCTCGACCTCACGCAGGACGTGTGCCGCGAACATGGGGTGAATGTGGATGAAGCCGCTTTCGACGTCGCCATGGCCCGCCAGCGCGAGCAAGCACGTGCAGCGGGCAAGTTCAAGATGCAGGCCGCGCTCGACTACGTCGGCGACAAGACCCGCTTCGACGGTTACGAGCATCTGCTGGTGAAGGAGGCGCGCGTGGTCGCGCTCTACAAGGATGGCACTTCGGTGCCAACCTTGCAGGCCGGCGACCCAGGCGTGGTCGTGCTCGACCGCACGCCGTTCTACGCCGAATCCGGCGGGCAGGTGGGCGACAGCGGTGTGCTGTTCGAGGGCGACTCCTGCGATCTGCGCTTTGTCGTGCACGATACGCAAAAGCTGCAGGCGGACGTGTTCGGCCACCACGGCACGCTCGAGTCGGGCAGCCTCAAAGTGGGCGAAATCGTGGCCGCGCAGGTGGACGGCGAGCGCCGTCTGGCGGTCATGCGCAACCACAGTGTGACCCACCTGATGCACAAGGCGCTGCGTCTGGTGCTGGGCGATCATGTGCAGCAAAAGGGTTCGCTGGTCGATGCCGACAAGACCCGCTTCGACTTCGCCCACGACGCGCCGATGAGCGACGACGAGATCGCCCGAGTCGAACGCCTGGTGAATGAGGAAATTCTGGCTAATGCCGCAACGCAAGCCCGCGTGATGCCCATCGACGAGGCCAAGGGGCTGGGCGCGATGATGCTGTTCGGCGAGAAGTACGGCGACACCGTGCGGGTGCTCGACATCGGCACTTCGCGCGAGCTGTGTGGCGGCACCCACGTGGCGCGCACCGGCGACATCGGGCTGTTCAAGATCGTGTTCGAAGGCGGTGTGGCCGCGGGCATCCGCCGGGTGGAGGCCATCACCGGCCTGAACGCGCTGGCCTTTGTGCAGAAGCAGAATGCGCTGGTCGCGCGGCTGTCGCGCACCCTGAAGGCGCCGGCCGAGGAGTCTGCGGCCAAGGTCGAGCAACTGTTAGAGCAGCAGCGCCAGCTCGAAAAAGACCTGGCCCAGCTCAAGGCGCAGCAGGCCGCCGCCCAGGGCGACGCCCTGGTGTCGCAGGCCATCACCATCGGCGGCACCTCGGTGCTGCTGGCGCGCATGGACGGGCTGGACGCCAAGGGCTTGCGCGAAGCGGTGGACCGCATCAAGTCCAAACTCAAGACGGCCGTGGTGCTGCTGGCAAGCGCCGAGGGCGACAAGGTGCAGCTCGCCGCAGGAGTGAGCGCTGACCGCGTGGGTCAGATCAAGGCCGGCGATCTGGTTAGTGCCGCGGCGCAGGCCGTGGGCGGCAAGGGTGGCGGTCGGCCTGACTTCGCCATGGCCGGCGGTACTCAGCCCGAGCAGATCGACGCCGCGCTGGCCCAGGCCATGAGCCTGCTGCAACAGCGTCTCGGCGCCTGAATGCGCGCAGTGGCCATGGACTTGCAGGGCAAACACATCGTTCTCGGCGTCACCGGCGGAGTCGCGGCCTACAAGGCGGCCGAGTTGACGCGGCTGCTGGTCAAGGCGGGGGCGACGGTGCAGGTCGTACTGACGGCTGCGGGTGCGCGCTTTGTCGGCGCCGCGACCTTCCAGGCGCTCACCGGTCGGCCGGTTTTCGATGACCTGTGGGATACCCGCGTGGGCAACGGCATGGCGCATATCGAGCTGACGCGCGCCGCCGATCTCGTGGTCGTCGCGCCAGCCACGGCGAATGTGCTCGCGCAGGCGGCGGGCGGCTTGTCGGACGATCTGCTCTCCACCCTGCTGCTGGCGTCCAACAAGCCCGTGCTGTTCGCCCCGGCGATGAACCGCGAGATGTGGGGCCATCCGGCCACGCAGCGCAACGTCGCCCGGCTGCGCGAAGACGGTGCGCTGATCAGCGGCCCGGCCGCGGGCGAGCAGGCCTGCGGCGAGGTCGGCGAAGGCCGCATGGTCGAACCCGAAGATTTGTTGCAAGACATCGTCGCCGCGTTTCAGCCCAAATTGTTCAAAGGCCGCACCGTGCTGGTCACCGCCGGCCCCACCTTCGAGGCCATCGACCCAGTACGCGGTCTCACCAACCGCTCCAGCGGCAAGATGGGCTACGCCGTGGCCCGCGCGGCGCGTGAG
Organism: Thiomonas sp. UBA7699; assembly: GCF_002482605.1. Lineage (NCBI taxonomy): Bacteria > Pseudomonadati > Pseudomonadota > Betaproteobacteria > Burkholderiales > Thiomonas > Thiomonas sp. UBA7699. Next base: position 9,952 of record NZ_DLGH01000019.1, read on the forward strand.
GCCGGGGCCCGCGTGGTGCTGGTCAGCGGCCCGACCGCGCTGCCCGCGCCGCATGGCGTGCAGCGGGTGGACGTGACCAGCGCGCAGGAGATGTTCGACGCGGTGATGGCGCAGGTTGACGCCGCGCAGGTGTTCATCGCCACCGCGGCCGTGGCCGACTGGCGGCCTTCACAGGTTCATGCGCAGAAACAGAAAAAGCGCGAAGGCGAGGGCGCTCCGACCATTGCCTTGCAGGCCAACCCGGACATTCTCGCCACGGTAGCCGCTTTGCCGCAGCCGCCGTTCTGCGTGGGCTTTGCCGCCGAGAGCGAAAAATTGGCGGAACACGCCGCAGCCAAGCGCCAGCGCAAAAACGTGCCGCTGCTGGTGGGCAACCTCGGGCCGGACACTTTCGGCCGCGACGACAACCGGCTGGAACTGTTCGACGCTGCCGGTCATCACCCTCTGGGCAGTGGCGACAAGCTCGTGCTGGCGCGCAAGCTCATCAATGAGATCGCGGCCCGGCTTGAACGTGCTGGTCTCTGAGCGGTGTGTGCCGCCGCCAGCGATTGAATCGCTTCATCCACCGAGGAATCCTCTTGTCTCATCCCCGCATCGCCGTCCGCCTTCTCGATGACCGTCTGCGCGAGCAGCTTCCCGCCTACGCTAGCCCGGGCAGCGCGGGCATGGATCTGCGCGCCTGCATCGACGCCCCGCTGACCCTGCAACCGGGGCAGGCCGAGCTCATTCCCACCGGCCTGGCCATGCACATCGACGACTGCGGCCTGTGCGCCATGCTGCTGCCGCGCTCCGGCCTGGGACACAAGCATGGCGTGGTGCTGGGCAATCTGGTCGGGCTGATCGATTCCGACTATCAAGGCCCGCTGATGGTGAGCTGCTGGAACCGCGGCAGCGCGGCCTACACCGTGCAACCGATGGAACGCATCGCGCAGATGGTCATCGTGCCGGTGGTGCAGGCGCAGTGGGAGGTGGTGGAGCACTTCGACGCCACCGAGCGCGGCGCCGGGGGCTTTGGCTCCACCGGCGCGCACTGATCCGCGCAAACCCATAGGGCTGTGACATGGCGCGTCGCTGGGCCAAGCTGCTGGTACGCAAGTTCGAGGTGATGCAAAGCAGCCCGTGGCTGCGTCCCTTCGCCAAATACATTGCGCACCCGGCGCTGTGGAGCCTGAACCGCCGCAGCGTGGCGCTGGCGGTGGCGGCGGGCATGATCGGCGGCTTGATTCCTGGCCCGTTCCAGATGCTCACCGCGGGCATTCTGGCTGTGATGGTGCGCTGCAACTTTCCCATCGCTCTGGTGGTGACGCTCTACAGCAATCCGCTCACCATCGTGCCGCTCTACCTCGTGGCCTACAAGCTCGGCGTGCTGGTCAGCCCCGCGCATGCTGCGCACAGGCTCACCGCGCCGCCCGATTTCGACTGGCTGCACCTCTGGGATTCGACCGTCGCGCTGGCGCACTGGGCCTGGAATCTGGGCACGCCGCTGTTCGTCGGCGTGCCGCTGCTGGCGCTCATTCTGGCCGTTGCCGGTTATTTCATCACCCTGTTCGGTTGGAGTTTGCACCTGCGGCTGGAATGGCGCGCGCGCAAAAAAGCGCGGCTGGCGCGCGAAGCGGCCAGCGCGCAGCAGAAAAACCGAGAATGAATTGAATACCGGCGGGGTTTACCGCGAGGTTTATTTCTCGCCGGGGAGAAACAGCCCTGCATCAGCCGAATCGAGCAGCGCGCTCTGCACCTCGATTTCGTCGGGATCGGCTTCGCGCACGTCGAGCACGGTGTATTCGATGCGCAGCGCCATACCTGCCAGCGGATGGTTGCCGTCGAGCAGCACCTTTTCGTCGTGAATTTCGGTCACGGTGTAGAAGGCATCGGCATCGCCCGGCGAGCAGCCCTCGGGCAGTTGCTCGAACATCATGCCCTCTTCGAGTTCGGCGGGAAACAGCTTGCGGTCTTCGACCAGCAGCAAGTCGGCGTCGTAGTCGCCGAACGCATCTTCGGGCTGCAGATAGATGTCGCCCTTGTCGCCCACGCCCATGCCCAGCATCTGCTCGGCCATGCGCGGCAGCAGATCGTCGCCGCCGACATAGAAGTCGTCGCCTTCGGCGTTTTCGTCGATCAACTCGCCTTGCGAGTCTGTCATGCGCCAGGACAGGGTGGCGACAAGGCCTTCGGTAATTTTCATGGTTATGCTCGCTGGAGTTTGAATATGGAAACGGGGAACGACCAAAAGTTCGCCCGCATTGGAACATGACAAAGATGTCAACTGCGACGCTTCATTGGGGGGCCTTCACCGAAGCCCGCTTCCTGCGCGAAATCTGGCAGCGTAAACCGCTGCTGCTGCGCCAGGCCTTTCCGGGCTTCAAGCCCCTGCTCAGCCGGGCGCAACTGTTCGCTCTGGCTGGGCATGACGATGTCGAATCGCGCCTATTGCAGCGCGCGGGCCGCCGCTGGCAGCTCGATCACGGGCCTTTTTCGCGCAAGCAGCTTCCGCCCGTCGAACAGCGCAACTGGACGCTGCTGGTTCAGGGGGTGAACCTGCACGTCGATGCCGCAGGCGATTTGCTGCGGCAATTCCGCTTCATTCCCGACGCGCGGCTCGACGACCTGATGATTTCGTGGGCCAGCGAGGGCGGCGGCGTTGGGCCGCACCAAGATGCTTACGACGTATTCCTGCTGCAAGCCGCCGGACGGCGGCGCTGGCGCATCGGTCCGGTGGAAGACGCCACGCTACAACCCGGCAAACCGGTCAAGCTGCTGGCGAAATTCACGCCCGAGGAAGACCTGATCCTCGAACCCGGCGACATGCTTTATCTGCCCCCTGGCTGGGGCCACGACGGCATCGCGGCCAGCGGTGATTGCATGACTTACTCGGTGGGCTTTCGCGCGCCGCCGCAGGGCGAGTTGCTCAAGGAAGTGCTGTGGCAACTGGCGGAAGCGCAGCAAAGCGGCGCGATCTACCGCGATCCGCCGCTGCGCTCTGGGGCGTCTCCCGCGCTGCTTCCTGAGGCCATGGTGAAGTTTGCCCGCGAGGCTTTCAGCCGCCTCAAACCCGACGCTGCGATGTTCGAGAACGTGCTCGGTCTCTACCTCACCACTCCCAAGCCTCAGGTCTGGTTCGAAAGCGTCGAAACCCCTGCAGCCACATTGCGCCACGCGTGTCGGCAGACGGGTTGTCGGCTCGATCGCCGCAGCAAAATGCTCTACACCGCGCAGGCGCTGTTCCTCAATGGAGAGGCGGTGGATGCTGCATTGGCCTCCTCCGCGTTGCTGCGCCAACTGGCCGATCAGCAAAACCTGAGCGCTGCGCAGGTTCAGACGGCGACTTCGGCAGAACAGGCCGCCTTGACCGACTGGTGCTCTATCGGCTGGTTGCAACCGGGCCATGAGCGTTCAGCCGAGAGTTCGCCCGCATAGCAAACTCGAGTGACATCCAGATGACGCCGATCGGCCAAGACCTGCCCTTCGAGACGCGCACTCAAGCCTATGCGGCCCTCGGCGCGCTTGTGGCCGATCATGGAGCGAGTCTTTACTGTTTCAGCGCCGACTATCGCGCCTGGCCGTTGAATCAGCCCGCGTTCATCCAGCAACTGGAGCAATGGGCGCTGCGCGATGCCAGACGTCTCGATGCCCTGCGGTTTTTGGCGCTGGACTGGAGCCAGGTGAGAGGCCGTTTTCCGCGCTTCGCCGCGTTCCGCCGCGACTTTGCTCACCTGGTGAGTTGTCGCCAGATTGCCGAAACGGGCGCTCGCGGATTGGTCGAAATGGCAGGATCGCCTCGTTGCGCCGTCTATGCACATACCGCGACATGGATGTCGGGCGAGACCTTGCAGACGGCTGCGCGTGTGCACGCCTTGCGCATGCGTTTCGACGAGGTCTGGGAGCAGGCCACCCCGGCATTTCCTGCGGTGATTCTGGGTTTGTGACAATTTTGCAACACGGCAATTCGGAACCTTGAAATTGCAACACGGGGATAACCCGAAGTCCCACTATACTTATGCGCTGAACTTGATATGCAAACCGGTTCTGGTTGCGATTGGGTTCAATCAGGACGGTAAAGAATTTTTTCGGGCCAACCCCCATTTTGACTGACGCTTAGAGGAAAGTAATGAAAAAGTCCCTTCTGCTGGCATCCATGATCGCCGCTCTCGCCCTGGCCGCTTGCGGTAAAAAAGAAGAGGCCGCTCCGGCTGCTTCGGCTCCCGCTGCTGCCTCTGCGCCCGCTGCTGCCTCGGCTCCGGCCTCGGCACCTGCTGCTGCTTCGGCTCCCGCTGCTGCTTCGGCTCCCGCCGCTGCTTCGGCCCCGGCTGCTGCTGCATCTGGCGCCAGCGCTGCCAAGTAATTTCTTTGCAGACGCAAAAAAGCCGGCGCAAGTCGGCTTTTTTGTGGTCTAAATTTTGGCCGACCATAGCCCTCTAGTGGGCCATGGTCTTGGGTGACTTACGACTTACTGAATCTGCTGTTGCAGGATTTGCAGGATCTTGCGCGCGTCGTCGGTCTGCAGCGGCTTGCCCTCAAGTGTCTGCACGGTCACCACGGTTTGCGTCCCGGCGTTTTGCAGGGCAATGCGGTAGTCGGCCGGTTTGGGCTCGCTTTCCTTTTTGCCGAACAGCTTGCCGAAAAATCCCGTGCTGTCCTGCGAGGCCTTGAGCGCGGCTTCAGCACTGATGTAGCGCACATCGAAGCGGCCTTCTGCGCGGTTGCGTTCAATCACGGTGAAGCCTGCAGTATTGATCGCCAGGCTGACCTTACGCCAAGCGGTTTCGAAGCCGTCTTGTAATTGCAGCGCCAGGCCGTCGTCCACGAGTTTTGAGGCCACGGGTTGGGCCAGTTGCACCGGATTTTCGATGCGTTGTTTCGCCGCCTCCTCGCTCAGACCCAGGGTGACCATGAGTTTGCGCAAAAAGATGGTGTTGAGCCCTGGATCGGGTGTTGCGGGCTCCCAGGCCGTGGTCGATTTGTCGTTGGAGTTGTAGACCTCTTTCATCGTCTGGTGGGTGATGTAGATCTGCGTGCCCTTGCCGTCGGGTGTGCGCTCGAACACCGTGCGGAAGCGGTCGCGCGTGCCGGTGTCGTACAGACTGTCGAACACCTTGCCGAGATACTTACGAATGAAGTCCTGCGGCAGTTTGGCCCGGTTTTCCGCCCAGTCGGTCTCCATCACGCCGTTTGTGGCATCAGCCTGGGTGAGATAGAAGCCGTTTTCCTGCCAGAAACCTTTGACTTTTTCCCAGAGTTGATCGGGGCTGGAGTCGACCACCAGCCAGCGTTGACCGCCCGCCTGGTCGATGCGCATGCCAGGGTATTGCGGCAAAACGGTGTTGGTCTTGGCGACTTGCTCGGCGGTTTGCACTCCCTTGTCGTAAGCGAGCGCGCTCACCGGGGCATTGGGGCTGCCCGGAACGACGTATTGCTCTTGTCGCGCAAGTTGGGTGAGGTCGGGCGGCACTTCGAGCGGATTGCCCTGTTTGGCGCTTTCGTAGTCCACTCCCTTGCCCTGAACAACGGTGTTCAGGGATGAGCAGCCGCTGAGGAAGGCGCCGGCGCTCAGGGCAATGGCCAAGGCGCTCAACCGCCAGTGATTGGATAGGTTCATACGCAAGAAGGTCTCGGAGATGCGAAGGGGTGAATGGGGAAAATCAGTGAACGAAATCAGTGAACCACCGGCAGGCCCAGTGCCTGCAAGGCCGCACGCAACGGGGCGTGAAAGGTCGATTGCAAGGGGGTCAGGGGTAGTCGCAGGCCCGAGTCGATGCGACCCATGAGGCGCAGTGCTTCCTTGACGGGTATGGGGTTGGGCTCACAGAACAGTAGCTGATTGAGCTCGATGAGCTCGAAATGCAGTTTGCTGGCCAGCGCGGCGTTGCCCGCCATCGCGGCCGTGCACAGTTGGTGCATGCGGCGTGGAACGACGTTGGCCGACACGCTGATGTTGCCATGCCCGCCCAGCAGCATCAGCGCCACGGCGGTCGGGTCGTCGCCGGAATAAATGGCAAACGAAGACGGAGCGCGCCGAATGAGCTGTGCGGCGCGGTCGATGTTGCCTGAGGCCTCTTTGATGCCGATGATGCCGGGCACCTGGGCGAGACGCAGGGCAGTGTCCACCTGCATATCGGCCACGGTGCGGCCCGGCACGTTGTAGAGCACCACGGGGATGTCGATCGCCTCGGCGATGGCGGTGAAATGCGCCACCATGCCGTCTTGCGTGGGACGGTTGTAGTAAGGCACGACGCTGAGCACACAATCGGCCCCGACTTCCTGGCAGCGCTTGGAGAGTTCGATGGCTTCGCTGGTGGAGTTGGCACCGGCGCCGGCCATCACGGGCACGCGGCCAGCCGCCTGTTGGACTACCGTGCGCACGATTTCGATGTGCTCGTCCACCGGCAGGGTGGGAGATTCGCCCGTGGTGCCGCAGGGGCTGATGCAGTCGGTGCCTTGTTCGATGTGCCAGTCGACCAGCTTGCGCAGCGCGGGGTAGTCCACGCTGCCATCGGAGTGCATGGGGGTCACCAGGGCGACGATGCTGCCGCGGATGACCAGAGGTTGGGAGGACATTGGTCTGCGTGTGCTGCTTGTGAGCTGCCTGTCAAATGGAAAGATTGTATCGGTCTGCCGCGCTGGCGTTGGGCGCTTCGCGCACGGCGGCGATGCGCTGCACATACGCGGGGTGAGGCGCTTGGACAAAGCCGTCTTCGAAGGCCAGTACGCGCAGCGCCGGGCGCACCGCGTCGAGCAACTCGCCAGGCCGCAGCAAGAAATCAGGATTCGACGGCTTGCCCACGCTGGCTTGACCGAGGGCGAAGGTTTCGTAGAGCAGAAAGCCGCCGGGGGCGACCGCTTCCACGATGCGCGGCAGCAAAGGGCGCCAGAGATAGTTGGTCACGACCACCGCATCGAAAGTTTGTTCGCCGTAGGGCCAGGGACCGGCTTCCAGGTCGCCCACCAGCACCTGCGCCAGATCGCGCAGCCCGGCGAGGGCTTCAGCGTTGCGGTCCACCGCAAACACCGTATGGCCGCGTTGCTGCAGCCAGCGCACATGGCGACCTCCGCCGCAGGCCACATCGAGCACGTTGCCGCCCGCGCGCAGCAGCGAGGCATGGCGGACTATCCAGGGGGAAGGCGGGGCGTCGTTGCGGGCTTCTGGGGTCATGGCGCAGCATCGTAACGGGGCGCCCGTGTGAAAGATGTTTGTGCCTCATGTTGACAAGGCAGAATAGGGGAAACCCTTCTCCCATCCATTCCTCGACTTTCACCGCAAAACGACATGACCACAGCCACCATCCTCGTCACCGGCGGCGCCGGCTACATCGGCTCGCACACCTGCGTCGCTCTCATCGAAGCGGGTTACCTCCCGGTGGTGTACGACAACCTGTGCAACAGCAGTGCCGAGTCGCTGGCGCGGGTGGAGCGCATCACCGGCAAGCGCCCTGCATTCATGCAGGCCGACATCCGCGATGCGGCGCGGCTCGACGCCGTGTTCGCGCAGCACAAGATCGACGCCGTGATCCACTTCGCCGGACTGAAGGCGGTGGGTGAGTCGGTGGAAAAACCGCTGATCTACTACGACAACAACGTCGGCGGCACGGTGGTTCTGCTCGAGGCGATGCAACGCGCCAAGGTGCACAACCTCATCTTCTCGTCGTCGGCCACGGTCTATGGCGATCCCGCTTCGACGCCCATCCGTGAAGACTTTCCGCTCAGCGCGACCAATGCCTACGGCCGCAGCAAACTGATGATCGAAGAAATTCTCGGCGATCTGCACCGGGCCGAACCGCATTGGCGCATCGCCCGTCTGCGCTACTTCAACCCGGTGGGTGCGCACGAAAGCGGGCTCATCGGCGAAGACCCGCGCGGCATTCCCAACAACCTCATGCCCTACATCACCCAGGTGGCGGTGGGCCGCCTGCAGAAGCTGCGGGTGTTCGGCGGCGACTGGCCTACGGTGGACGGCAGCGGCGTGCGCGACTACATCCATGTCATGGATCTGGCCGAGGGGCACGTGGCGGCGCTGCGTTATCTGTTGGGCCATGAGGGCATGTTCACCGTCAACCTCGGCACCGGCCAAGGTTACTCGGTGCTGCAGATGGTGCAGGCCTTCGGCAAGAGCATCGGCCGCGATCTGCCGTATGAGATCGTGGCGCGCCGTCCGGGCGACATCGCCGAATGCTGGGCCGATCCGGCGGCGGCGAAAGCCCTTCTGGGCTGGAGCGCCAAACGCGGGCTCGACACCATTTGCGCCGACGCCTGGCGCTGGCAGCAGGGCAACCCGGAAGGCTATGGCGCTTGAGCGCTGCGACTGACAGGCCGATCTCTCGTTTTATTGATGCCCCGTGCTTGCGCCGGTTTGCCGCCGGGCGCTATGGTTAGCCTTGATCTAACAGACTGAAAGGAACATCATGAGCAAAAGCACCCTGCATGCCTCATCGACCCCGATTCACATCGGCATTTCGGATGACGACCGCGCCAAAGTGGCCGAGCAGCTCTCGCATCTGCTGGCCGATACCTACACGCTCTATCTCACCACGCACAACTTCCACTGGAACGTGACCGGGCCGATGTTCAACACCCTTCATCTGATGTTTATGGATCAGTACACCGAGCTGTGGAATGCGGTCGATCCGATTGCCGAGCGCATCCGCGCACTCGGCTTCTCCGTGCCCGGCTCCTATCACGGTTTCAGTTCGCGCTCCAGCCTGGCCGACGTGCCGGCGCAGCCGCCCAAGGCTCAGGAGATGATCGGCATTCTGGTCAAGGGCCACGAGGCTGTGGCCAAGACGGCGCGCGCGGTGTTCACCGTGGCCGACGAGGTCAACGATCAGCCCACCGCCGACCTAATGACCCAGCGCCTGGACATTCACGAAAAAACCGCCTGGATGCTGCGCTCGCTGCTCGAAGGCTGATCGGCGTTCAGTCGTTTCCCCCGTCATCCGTTTCATCGACGTTCCCTGCGTGGCGATAATTCACGCATGGAACGTTTGCGCTTATGGCTGGCCTTGATCCGTTGGGACAAGCCGGTCGGTTCTCTTCTCTTGTTGTGGCCGAGTCTGTCGGCTTTGTGGATCGCCAGCGACGGGCGACCGAGTTGGTGGCTGGTCGTCGTGTTCATCGCGGGTACGTTTCTCATGCGTTCGGCTGGTTGTGCGGTGAACGATGTGGCCGACCAAGACTTCGACCGCGCCGTGCGCCGCACCGCGCAGCGTCCGGTCACCTCGGGCAAGGTGTCCAGCCGGGAGGCGCTGCTGGTCGGCGCGGCGCTCGCACTCGCGGCCTTCGGCCTGGTGCTCACCACCAACCTGCTCACCATCCAGATGTCGGTCGCGGCGTTGCTGATCGCCATCGCCTATCCCTACACCAAGCGCTGGCTCGCGCTGCCGCAGGCCTATCTCGGCGTGGCCTTCAGCTTCGGCATTCCCATGGCCTTTGCCGCAGCGCGCGGCGACGTGCCGCTGCTGGCCTGGGTGCTGCTGCTGGGCAATCTGTTTTGGGTGCTGGCCTACGACACCGAATACGCCATGGTCGACCGCGAAGACGATCTCAAGGTCGGCATCAAGACCTCGGCCATCACCTTCGGCCGCGCCGACGTGGCGGCGGTCATGGCGAGCTATTGCGCCTACATCGCGCTATGGGCTGCCGTGGGGTGGGCGCTGCAACTGAGCTGGCCTTACTTCCTGGGCGTGGCCGCCGCCGCAGCGCAGGCCGGGTATCACTACACCCTCATCCGCGAGCGCGATCCGGCGCAATGCTTTCGCGCCTTCCGGCTCAACCACTATCTGGGTTTGGCGATGTTTGTCGGGGTCGTCTGCGCTTACGCCATCAAGCCGTGAGCCGTTCCAGTGCCTCACGGTAGCGGGCCAGGGTGTGCTCAATGACGTCGGCGGGAAGGGTGGGGGGCGGCGGTTGTTTGTTCCAGCCGGGCACGCCCTCGAGCCAGTCGCGCAGAAACTGTTTGTCGAAGCTCGGCGGCGAGCTGCCCTCCAACCAAGTGTCGGCGGGCCAGAAGCGCGAGGAATCCGGGGTGAGCACTTCGTCCATCAGGGTGAGGGTGCCGTTGTCATCGAGGCCGAATTCGAACTTGGTGTCGGCGATCAGGATGCCGCGCGCGGCGGCGTAGTCGGCAGCGCGTTGATAGAGGGTGATGCTGATGTCGCGCACTTGCGCGGCGAGTTCGGCACCGATGGCCTGCTCCATTTGCGCGAAGGAAATGTTCTCGTCATGTTCGCCCAGTTCGGCCTTGGTGGCGGGGGTGAAAATGGGCGCGGGCAGCTTGCTGGCGAGCTTTAAGCCTTTTGGTAGGGCGACGCCGCAGACCGCGCCGGTGGCTTGATAGTCTTTCCAGCCCGAACCCGCGAGATAGCCGCGCACCACGGCTTCCACCGGCAGGGGTTTGAGGCGTTTGACCACCATGGCGCGACCGCGCACCTGACTGCGCTCGTCTGCGGCCACCACGGCCTCGGGATCGATGTCGAGCAAATGGTTGGGCGCCACGTCGTGCAGCAGGCCGAACCAGAACCGCGCCATGCGGTTGAGAATTTCGCCCTTGCCGGGAATGGGCTCGGCCATGATGACGTCAAACGCCGAGATGCGGTCTGTGGCCACCATCAGCAGGCGGTCGGCGCCCACAGCATAGTTTTCGCGCACCTTGCCGCGCGACAGCAAGGGCAGGGAATGCAGGGAGGATTGCAGCAGGGCAGAGGTCATGGGCGGGCTTTCGTGAGGAATGGAGCGATTGTAGAAATTCGCAGGGTTGAGTTTTTCACCCGCCGCGTTTCACAATAGGCGGGCCGCATGTGCGGCCTACTCTCGATGGAGACTCGATATGGCTGCAAAACGCATTCTGTTGTTGGCGGGTGATTACGCCGAAGACTACGAAACCATGGTGCCGTTCCAGACCCTGCTGGCCGTGGGCCACACGGTGCACGCGGTCTGCCCCGACAAGAAGGCGGGCGATCAGGTGAAAACCGCGATTCACGACTTCGAGGGCGCGCAGACCTATTCCGAAAAGCCCGGCCACAACTTCACCCTCAACGCCACTTTCGCCGAAGTGAAGGCCGAGGACTACGACGCGCTGGTCATCCCCGGCGGACGCGCCCCCGAGTACCTGCGGCTCAACCCCAAGGTGCTCGATCTGGTGCGGCATTTTTTCAGCGCCGACAAGCCGGTGGCGGCGGTATGCCACGGCGCGCAGATTCTGGCGGCGGCGGGCGTGCTGCAAGGTCGCAAGTGCTCGGCCTATCCGGCCTGCGGCCCGGAAGTGCGTGAGGCCGGCGGCGACTATGCCGATATTCCAGTCGATCAGGCGGTGACGCAGGGCAATCTGGTGACCGCCCCGGCCTGGCCCGCGCATCCGGCGTGGATGGGACAGTTTCTCAAGCTGCTGGGGACGCAGATCACGCTGTAACGCGTGTGCAAACGCCATGAAAAACGCCGACTTCTAGTCGGCGTTTTTGTGGGCGGCCAGGAGTTCAGCTCAGTACCGTCATGCTCAGGCGGCGGCGGTAGCTCTCCACCGTGGGATCGGTGACCGGGGGCTGGCCGGGCGCGGGCTTGGGGGCATCTGCAGGCGTCATCAGCTCCAGAATGTTGACAAAGGTCTTGCGCGCGCGGTCTTCGCTCCAGCTTTTGTCGCGCATGAGAATGTCGAGCAGTTCGTCCAGCGCCGCGGTCCACTGCTGCGCGGCCATGTGTTGCTGCGCCAGGGCGTAGCGGGCGTCGAAGTCGCGCTTGTTGGCGGCGATGCTGGCCTGCAGCGCGGCAACAGGGGGCAGGCCGGGCGCGGCCTGCGCGGCGGAAAGCCAGTCGGCCAGCGCCTGGATGCGGGCGTCGGCCAGCGCCTTGCCGGCAATGGGCTCGAACGCCAACTTGGCGTCGGCGGTGCGGCCGTCCTTCAGCAGCAGTTCGACATACGCCTTGCGCGCGTTGTCGTTGGCCGGATTGGTGGCCAAGTCTTGCTGCAGCTTTTCCAGCGGCGGCAGCGCAGGTGCAGACTCGGCTTTGGCATCGCTCGGTTCGGCCTCGTCCGTCTGCTCCGGCGCGGTGTCGGGAACGTGCTTGTCGAGAAATTCGCGGATCTGGCCTTCGGGCAGAGCGCCGACGAAACCGTCCACCGGCTGGCCGTCTTTGAGCAGCATGACCATGGGGATGCTGCGCACGCCGAACGCAGCGGCCAGTTCCTGCTCTTCTTCGGTGTTGATTTTCACCAGCTTGAAACGGCCTTCGTAAGCCACTTCCAGCTTTTCGAGAATGGGGCCAAGCGCGCGGCAGGGGCCGCACCACGGGGCCCACAGATCGACCAACACCGGGACGGTATGGGAGGCTTCGACGACTTCGGTTTCAAAATTGGCAACGGTGGCATCAATCATGTTCGACTCCTGAATGAGCAGGGCAAATGGGGGCGGTCGGCGCCATACCAAGGGGTGTATGCAGGCGCACGATCTGCGTTTGGATGGAGCATAGCGGGGCGCGATTTCAAGGGCTTGATCCACTGCTTCTTAAAATCACTCGTTTACAGGCGTTGCACAGGAGAGAGCAGATGGCCGCAATCGGCGTGGTGATGGGGTCGCAAAGCGACTGGGAGGTGATGCGCCATGCGGCGGACATCCTCGTCCGCTTCGGGGTGGCGCACGACTGCCAGGTGGTCTCGGCCCACCGCATGCCCGACGATCTGTTTGCCTATGCCGACAGTGCGCAGCAGCGCGGCCTGCGCGCCATCATCGCCGGTGCGGGCGGCGCGGCGCATCTGCCGGGCATGCTCGCGGCCAAGACCACGGTGCCGGTGCTCGGCGTGCCGGTGCCCAGCAAGTATCTGCGGGGCGAAGATTCGCTGCTGTCCATTGTGCAGATGCCCAAGGGTGTGCCGGTTGCCACTTTTGCCATCGGCGAAGCCGGGGCGGCAAATGCCGCGCTGTTTGCCGTGGCGATGCTGGCGGCGCATGACGCGGGCCTGCGCGATCAGCTCGACGCCTTCCGCGCGGAGCAAACCGCCGCAGCGCGGGCCATGCGCGTGGGTAGCCCGGCATGAGCAAGTCTGCCGCATTCATTCCCCCCGGCGCCACGCTGGGCGTGCTCGGCGGCGGGCAGTTGGGCCGCATGTTTGCCCAGGCGGCGCAGAGCGCGGGCTATGGCGTGGCCGTGCTCGAAGCCGACGAAGCCGCGCCCGCAGCGCAGGTCACCGGCATCCATCTGGCAGCACGCTATGACGACCCGCTGGCGCTCGATCAACTCGCCCGCGACTGCGCTGCGGTGACGGTGGAGTTCGAGAATATTCCGGCGCACTCGATGCAGTGGCTGGAGTCGCGCGTGCCGCTGGCGCCCGCGCCGCAGGCCGTGGCTGTGTGCCAGGACCGGGCGCAGGAAAAGGCCTTGTTTGCGCGGCTTGGCGTGCCTTGCGCGCCGCACGCGGTGCTGACCGCGAGCGGCGGCCTTGGTGCGGTGAGCACTGAGCTGTTTCCCGGCATTCTTAAAACCGCCCGGCTGGGCTATGACGGCAAAGGGCAGATCACGGTGCAAACAGCCGCCGACCTGCCTGCGGCCTGGGCCGCCCTGGGCGGTGTGGACTGCGTGCTGGAGAAAAAACTCGATCTGGCCTATGAACTGTCGGTGGTGATGGCGCGCGGCCGCGACGGTTGCTCCGTGCTTTACGAGCCGCAGCAGAACCTGCACCGCGACGGCATTCTGTTCGCCAGCTTTTCGCCCGGCGCGTCCATCACCCCCGACATCGCCGAGGCTGCGCAGAACGCCGCAGCCACCGTGGCGGAGGGGCTGGACTATGTCGGCGTGCTCTGCGTGGAATTTTTCGTGCTGCGCGATGGTCGCCTGCTGGCTAACGAAATCGCGCCGCGTCCGCACAACTCCGGCCATCACACCATCGACTCCTGCACCGTGTCGCAGTTCGAGCTGCAGTGGCGCACCCTGGTGAACGCGCCGTTGCTAGTGCCCAGGCAGCACAGCGCCACTGTCATGCTCAACCTGCTGGGCGATCTCTGGTTCGACGCCACCGGCCAGCAGCGCGAGCCCGACTGGGCCACCGTGTTGGCGCAACCCGGCGCGCATCTGCACCTCTACGGCAAGCACGCGCCGCGCGAGGGCCGCAAGATGGGCCACCTCACCTGCACGGCGGCCACCCCTGCCGAAGCGCGCCAGACCGCGCTGCACGCCTGCACCGTTCTCGGCCTGGAGCCGTTCTGAGGTGAGCGAGGTGAACACCGACGCCCAAGTGCGTCCGCGCGAGATCATCGAGGCCGTGCGGCGTCTGGAGGCGGGCGAACTGGTCGGTCTGCCGACTGAAACCGTTTACGGCCTGGCCGCCGACGCCGAGAACGTGCAGGCCGTCGCCAGAATCTATGCCGCGAAGGGGCGGCCTGCCGACCACCCCGTGATCGTGCATATCCACCGCGCCGCCGATCTGGGGCATTGGGCGTCCGAAGTGCCTGAAACCGCGCGCAAACTTGCCGCCGCCTTCTGGCCCGGGCCGCTCACCTTGATTCTGCCGCGCAAACCCGGCGTGGCCGACGCCTGCGCCGGTGGACAGAACACCATCGGTCTGCGCTGCCCCTCCCATCCCGTCGCCCAGGCCGTGCTGGCGATTTTCAAAGGCGGGCAGGGCGGGTTGGCGGCGCCGTCGGCCAACCGCTTCGGCCGCATCAGCCCCACCACGGCGGCGCATGTGCATGCAGAACTCGGCGACGACCTGCTGGTGCTCGACGGCGGCGCCTGCGCCGTGGGCATCGAGAGCACCATCGTCGATTGCACCGCGCAACCGCCGCGCATCCTGCGCCCGGGGCAGTTGCAGGCGGCTGACATCGCGCAAACCCTGGGCGTGGCCGAGGCCGACTTGCTGCGCCCGGCAGAATCTGCCCCGCGTGTGGCGGGCGTGCTGCCGGCGCATTACGCCCCGCGCACACCGCTGCAGTGGTGTTCACGCGAGCAAATCAATGCACGCTGGGAGATTGGCACGAGCGCGGGGCGGCGCATCGGGGTGCTGGCATTCCCGCCGCAGCCACTTGCGCCCCATCCCTCATGGGTCACGCTGCCTGCCGATCCTGCTGCCTATGCGCAACAGCTTTACGCTGTTTTACGCAGACTAGATGCGGCAGGGCTCGAGGAGATTTGCGTTGAAGTCTTGCCGCCATCGCCTGCGTGGCTGGCGCTGCGCGACCGGCTGACGCGCGCAGTGCATGGCTCGGGTCGCTGACGTCCTGCAAGAGCGGGTGGTTCGCCACAAAAGGCGAACATGTATCCTTTTGTTGCAAATCGGCAAACCTGTGGCAAATGCGCAGTACCACTCTTGCGACGCCATTTTCCTTCGGCTACGCTAAAGCGAACGGTCGTTCTTTTTTTGACCCGCCCGCCTGCAGGCCAGCAGGCATACAACAATGTTTGAGGAGATGTTCATGCGGAATCGTGTCTGGATTGCGCTGGCCTTGGCCAGTGCCTTGGGCTTGGCAGGTTGCGGCGGCGGCGGAAATCCTTCTCCGCCCTCGCTGGCCTCCGTGGCGAGTGTGAATTCGGCCAGCACGGCGCCGGCCGCGCCGCCGAGCGGCGGGTTCAAGCAGATTGTGGCGTTTGGCGATAGTTTGTCCGACGACGGTGCGTACACCTTGGCGGCGGTCAGCACCTATGGCGCAACCGTGCCGTTTACCGGCTTGCCCTATCCCGCAGGAGGGCAGTTCACCGTCAATGGCGATACCACCGGCAACTGGACGGGGGTTCTGGCCTCCAGCCTGAAACTGGGTTTGACGCCTAATGTGATTGGCTATGGCACCCCCTCCGGCGTGATGTATCTCGGAGCGACCGGGCCGACCTCGACGCCTACGTTCTGTGCTTTCAGCGCGCCGCCTTCTTCCGGGCAAGCCACTTGCACCAATTTTGCTCAGGGCGGTTCCATGGTGAGCAACGCGAATGGCATCGGCCACAGCGGCGGGGCTTTGACCCTGCCGGTCACCGCACAAGTGCAAAATTATCTCGCGCAGTTCAATGGCAGTTTCAACAGCAATCAGTTGGTCACCGTGCTGGCGGGCAATAACGACATTTTTACGGCTCTGGGTACGGTAAGCGCCACAGTGACGCAAGCCGTCACGCAGGCAGTCACAAGCGCCCTGCAGCAAAACCCCAATCTGACGCAGGCGCAGATTGCGCAAATCCAAGCGCAGGCGCAGCAATCCGCAACCACTTCTGCAGTCAGTAACGCGCAGAACACCGTCGCGACCGCGGCCGATGAACTGGCTGCTCAAATCAAGCTCATCACCAGCAAAGGGGCGAAGTATGTGATGGTCTACACCTTGCCGGACTCATCGCAGACGCCATTCGGACGCGGTTTGCCCTACACCGGTCTGACGCCGCCGCAAACGCCTCCTGCCGGTTATGTGTGCGACAACACCAACACGGGAGCGCCTTGCTATCTGCTTTCCAATTTGGTGCAGGTGTTCAATCAGCGTTTGTTGAACGATCTACAGGGGCAGCCGGTCAAGGTGCTCGATGGCTACAGCCTGCTCAACCAGGAGGTCACCAATCCGGCGCAATTCGGTTTCACCAACGTGACTACCCCTTGGTGTAACCCGGCGACCACGAGCTCTCTGTTGTGCAACGTCAACACCCCGTATGCTGCCGCCGGCGCCAGTGCGGCGAATTTGGGCACATGGCTGTTTGCCGATACCGTTCACCCCACACCCGCTGGTTACAAAATCATTGCTAGCACAACATTGCAGGCGATGAAGGGTTTTGGCTGGATTTCGCAATGACAACGAGGAGACGAGCAATGAATGCCTTACAACGCACTGTACTGGGCAGCATTTTTTCCGCCGCCAGCTTCGCTCTTCTGCCCACCGCGCATGCCGATGATTTTCCGAAAAATATCATCTATGTCGGCGCTGCCTATCTCAATAACCATCCTAGCCAGCCGAATTTGAGCGGCTACAACACCCCGCCCAATCTCAATTTGGCGGAGGGCAATGCCACGACTCTCGGTTTAGGGTACGTGCGCAACCTACCCGGGCCGTGGAGTTTCGAGCTGGCGCTGGGTTATCCGCCCACGGTGCGCACCTATGCAGAGGGCAGCGGCTGGCGCACGCTCAGTGGCGTTGGTGTGACCGATGTGGATGTGTACTCGCCAACGGCCTTCATCAACTTCCACATTCGAGGAAAAGAGGCGAAGTGGGACCCCTTCGTCGGCTTGGGCGTCAACTACACGTGGTTTCGTAACACCAAGGCATTGCCGCCGCTTGAGCATGCGCAAGGGCCAACCGATATCCATCTATCGAGCGATTTGACCTGGGCCGCCCACATTGGTCTGATCTATCGCTTCAATTCGCGTTGGTCGTTGGTGAGTACCGTTGCTTATTCGGATGTGCGCAGCACGCTGACCTCCACCTCATACACGCGGGATCGCTCGGTCATCACCAGCCAGGCGTCGACGAACATCAAGTTCAATCCGGTGGTCTACACCTTGGCAGTGGGCTATAGTTTTTAAAAGCTTGCTCACGCTGCAAGTTTTGGAAAGAGGGGGGCTTCGGCCCTCTTTTTTTGGGGCGCCGGAAGCAGAAAAAATCTGTCTTTATATACAGCTGTGCTACATTGCGGCGCAGTGCTATTCAGACTTGAGGACCATGCCATGGAACAGGGGAAATCCGCAGTGAATCCAGAAAAAGCCAAGGCGCTTGCCGCCGCGCTGTCGCAGATTGAAAAGCAGTTCGGCAAGGGCACCATCATGCGCATGGATGATGGCGAGGCGCAGCGCGACATTCAGGTGGTGTCCACCGGCTCGCTGGGCCTGGACATCGCCCTGGGCGTAGGCGGCTTGCCGCGCGGCCGGGTGGTGGAAATCTACGGGCCAGAGTCCTCGGGCAAGACCACGCTCACCCTGCAGGTCATTGCCGAAATGCAGAAGCTCGGCGGCACTTGCGCCTTCATCGATGCCGAGCATGCGCTCGACGTGCAATACGCCTCCAAACTCGGGGTGCAACTACCCGATTTGCTGATTTCCCAGCCCGATACCGGCGAGCAGGCGCTTGAAATCGTCGACGCGCTGGTGCGCTCCGGCTCGGTGGACATGATCGTGATCGACTCGGTGGCTGCGCTCACGCCCAAGGCCGAAATCGAGGGCGAGATGGGCGATTCGCTGCCGGGTCTGCAGGCCCGGCTGATGAGCCAGGCGCTACGCAAGCTCACCGCCAACATCAAGCGCACCAACTGCCTGGTCATTTTCATCAACCAGATCCGCATGAAAATCGGTGTGATGTTCGGCAATCCCGAAACGACGACCGGCGGCAACGCGCTCAAGTTCTACTCCTCGGTGCGCCTAGACATCCGTCGCATCGGCGCCATCAAGAAGGGCGAAGAAGTCGTCGGCTCTGAAACCCGGGTGAAGGTGGTGAAGAACAAGGTGGCGCCGCCGTTCAAACAGGCGGAGTTCGACATCCTCTATGGCGAAGGTATTTCGCGTGAAGGCGAAATCGTTGACCTGGGGGTGCTGGCCAAACTGGTGGAGAAGTCCGGCTCCTGGTATGCCTACAACGGCGAGAAAATCGGCCAGGGCAAGGACAACGCGCGCGAATTTCTCAAGTCAAATCCCGACATCGCCCGCGAGATCGAAAACAAGGTCCGCGCCAGCCTCGGCGTGCCTGAGGCCAATGCGCTGATGACGGCCGATATGTCCGAGGAAGAGCAAGACTGAGTCCGTTGCCATGAGTCTGCCTCGCGCCCAGCCTTCTTTGCGAGCGCGGGCCGTGCGCTATCTCTCGCAACGGGAGCACAGCCCGTTGGAACTGCGGCGCAAGCTGCTGCGCTATTGCGAGGCGCCCGAAGAGGTCGAGGCCCTGCTCGCCAGTCTGGAGCAGGCGGGTCTGCTCAGCAGTGAGCGTTTTGCCCAGTCGCTCATTCATCGGCGGCAGCAGCGCTACGGCAATTTGCGCATCGCACAAGAACTCGACGCGCACGGCCTATCGTCCGATGCCACGGCAAATCTGCGTCAGTCCCTGAAAGACAGCGAACTGACTCGCGCCCAAG
Source organism: Thiomonas sp. UBA7699 (assembly GCF_002482605.1). NCBI lineage: Bacteria > Pseudomonadati > Pseudomonadota > Betaproteobacteria > Burkholderiales > Thiomonas > Thiomonas sp. UBA7699. Next base: position 28,948 of record NZ_DLGH01000019.1, read on the forward strand.
CCGCTTGGGCGCGAAAATTCCAGGCGCTTCCGCAAGACGCTGCCGAGCGGGCCAAACAGGCTCGTTTTTTGACTCAACGTGGCTTCAGCGGGGACGCCGTCCGCGCGGTTTTGCGCGGCGAGGGCACGGAAGACGTCGACTGACTTGCTGCGCCGCAGCAGGCTGCTACACTGATTCTTGCGCTTCATCAAAAATTGATCCACCATGCGCGACACTCCTGCCGCCCCGTCTTCGCCCAATCGCCGTCTGGTTCACCGCCGCAGTCTCAGTATCGAGGTCTATGCGCGAGAGGATGGCTTGTGGGATCTGCAGGCCGAATTGCGGGACGTGAAAACGCGCGATCTCACCCTGTCCGAACGGATCCGCCCGGCGGGCATTCCGGTGCATGACATGTTACTCATCGTCACCATCGACGACGCGCTCGACATCGTCGATGCCCGCTCGCACACTCTGTTCAGCCCTTACGACACCTGCGGCGATCACGATGACGCCTACCGGCGGCTGATCGGCCTCAATCTGCTGCGCGGATTTCGTTCCGCTGTGCGCGAGCGCCTGGGCGGCGTGCTGGGCTGCACCCATCTCACCGAATTGACGCAAGTGCTGCCGACCGCAGCCATTCAAGGGTTGGCCGGGCTGGCGACGATTACCTTGCCGGAGCCTCAAGAAAGCGCAGGGCCGCCCCAAGCTTTCTTGATCCCCTCGGGGGGCGGGTCGGCGAGCCGACCCAGGGGGCGTTTAGACACGGAGCGTGCCGCCGGTATGCCTTTTCAGCTCAACCGCTGCCACGCCCTGCGGCTGGACAGTCCAGCAGTCGCCGAGTTTTATCCCCGTTGGGCGCAGCAAACTGCGCAGCAACGCACCGAAGGCACAATGCCTGCACCACAAGTCGAGGACGAGACGCCATGAAAATTCATGAATATCAGGCCAAGCAACTATTAAGAGTACACGGTGTGCCGGTTCCGCGCGGCAAGCCCGCGTTTTCCGTCGATGAGGCCGTCGCCGCAGCGCAGGAATTGGGCGGCCCGGTCTGGGTGGTGAAGGCGCAGATTCACGCTGGCGGGCGGGGCAAGGGCGGTGGCGTCAAGCTGGCGCGAACGCTGGACGAAGTCCGGCAACTATCCCTGCAAATCCTGGGGATGCAGCTCGTCACCCATCAAACCGGCCCTGCGGGGCAGAAAGTGCGACGGCTGCTGATCGAGGAGGGCGCCGACATTCAAAAAGAGTATTACGTCGCCGTGCTCACCGACCGTGCCACGCAAAAAGTGGCCGTCATGGCGTCGAGCGAAGGCGGCATGGACATTGAAGAGGTCGCTGCCAAGACGCCGGAGAAAATTCTCAAGGTGTTCGTCGATCCGCTGGTTGGCCTGCAAGAGGCACAGGGGCTGGAACTGGCCGCGGGCATCGGCATTCCGCTCGCCTCGCAGGCCCAGGCGATCGACGTGTTCAAGAAGCTCTACCAGTGCTATATGGACACCGACGCCTCGCTGGTGGAAATCAACCCGCTGATTCTGGAAGGAAACGGTAGGATAAAAGCGCTCGATGCCAAGTTCAACATCGACGACAACGCCCTGTTCCGTCACCCCGAAATCGAGGCGCTGCGCGATCTCGATGAGGAAGACCCGGCCGAGGTGCAGGCGCACAAATTCGACCTCGCCTACATCCAGCTCGACGGCAATATCGGCTGCCTGGTCAACGGCGCCGGGCTGGCGATGGCGACGATGGACACCATCAAGCTGTTCGGCGGCTCGCCCGCCAACTTTCTCGATGTGGGCGGCGGCGCCACCACCGAAAAGGTGACCGAGGCGTTCAAGATCATGCTGCACAACCCCTATGTCAAGGCGATCCTGGTCAACATCTTCGGCGGCATCATGCGCTGCGACACCATTGCCGAGGGCGTCATTGCCGCCTCGCGCACGGTGGGCCTGAGCGTGCCCCTGGTGGTGCGCATGAAGGGCACCAACGAAGAGATCGGGCGCAAGATGCTGGCCGACTCCGGCCTGCCCATCATCAGCGCCAACACCATGGGCGAGGCGGCGCAAGCCGCCGTTCATGCCGCGCAGGCCTGAGCCGCACCCCACAGAACAAGAGGACAACATGGCTATCCTGATCAATCAAGACACCAAGGTCATCACCCAGGGCATCACCGGCAAAACAGGGCAGTTTCATACCCGCATGTGCCGCGACTATGCCAATGGCAAGAACTGCTTCGTCGCTGGCGTCAACCCCAAAAAGGCCGGCGAAGACTTCGAGGGCATTCCCATTTACGGCACCGTGGCCGACGCCAGGGCGGCTACGGGCGCCACGGTTTCCGTCATCTATGTGCCCCCGGCAGGCGCGGCTGCCGCCATATGGGAGGCTGTGGAAGCCGACCTCGATCTGGCGATCTGCATCACCGAGGGCATTCCCGTGAAGGACATGTTGCTGGTGCGCAACCGCATGAAGGCCAAGGAGGCGTCCGGTGGCAAGAAAACCCTGTTGCTCGGGCCGAACTGTCCCGGTCTGATCACGCCCGATGAAATCAAGATCGGCATCATGCCCGGACACATTCACCGCAAGGGTCGCATCGGCATCGTCTCGCGCTCGGGCACGCTCACTTACGAGGCGGTGGCGCAGGTCACCGAACTCGGGCTGGGCCAGAGCAGCGCGGTGGGCATCGGTGGCGACCCGATCAACGGTCTCAAGCACATCGACATCATGCGGGCGTTCAACGACGACCCCGATACCGATGCGGTCATCATGATCGGCGAGATCGGCGGCTCTGACGAAGCCGAGGCCGCGCGCTGGTGCAAAGCCCACATGAAAAAACCGGTGGTCGGTTTCATCGCGGGCGTCACCGCGCCTCCGGGCAAGCGCATGGGCCATGCCGGGGCGCTGATCTCCGGCGGGGCCGACACGGCCGATGCCAAGCTCGCCATCATGGAGGAATGTGGCTTTACCGTGACGCGCAATCCGTCTGAAATGGGCAAACTTCTCAAGCAAGTCCTGCGCTGATCCATGCGAACGCCGGGGCTGCCCCCGGTTACAAACGGTATGATGCAAGACAAGTCCCGATGGGACTGCATCGATACCTCCTGGGGCAGCCATCGGCATGGAACACTATCTCACCGTCGAGTTCTTGACGGCCATCGGTCAGATCGTTCTGATCGACATTCTTCTGGGCGGAGACAACGCCGTGGTCATTGCATTGGCCACGCGCAAGCTCCCGCCGCATCAACGCAAGCTCGGCATTCTTTGGGGTACCGCGGGCGCCATCGTGCTGCGTGTGGTGTTGATTTTTTTCGCGCTGACCCTGCTCAAGCTGCCTTTGCTCAAGATTGTCGGTGCATTGCTGCTGTTTTGGATCGGCATCAAGCTGCTCGCTCCGCAAGAGGAAGAAGGGCACGGCGATGTGCAGGCGGCAGACAAGCTGTGGGCTGCGGTCAAGACCGTGATCATCGCCGACTTCGTGATGAGCCTGGACAACGTCATCGCCATTGCCGGAGCCGCGCAAAACGCCGGGGAGCAGCACAGCATGCTGCTGGTGGTGTTTGGTCTGCTGCTGAGCGTGCCCATCATCGTCTGGGGCAGCCAGTTGGTCATCCGCCTGATGCAGCGCTTTCCGGTGGTGATCACCCTCGGGGCCATGCTGCTGGGCTGGATTGCCGGTGGCCTGCTGGTCACCGATCCTGCAGTGGAGCACTGGGTTGAAGCGCTGCCCTGGGCGGCCTACGCAGAAAAAATTGCCGGGCTGATCGGCGCCATCGTGGTGTGGGCCGTGGCAAAGCTGATTTATCGCCGCCCCTCGGCTTCTGCGGCATGAGCACCATCATGGCTAAGACACCCAGTTCCAGCCCCGCCCTGCAGTATGAAATGATCAGCCTCACCCATACGGGGCGGGTGCGTGAGCACAACGAAGACGCGGTGGCGTTCGATGCCCTGGCGCAGGTTGCCGTGCTGGCCGATGGCATGGGGGGCTACGCTGCTGGAGAGGTAGCCAGCGGCATGGCGACGGCGCAGATTTGCGCGCGTATTTCCCGCCTGAAGGCTGACTATCCGAAGGTGACTGCGCTCGATCTGTCCACCGAACTTCGTTTTGCGGTGCGCCATGTCAACGCCGAGATTCTGCGGGCCGCGCGCAGCAATGCGCAGTATGCCGGGATGGGCGCCACGCTGGTTGCCGTGGCGTTTACTGGAAATGTGGCGGTGATCGCCCATGCAGGGGATTCTCGCGCTTATCTGCTGCGGCAGAATCAACTGCGCCTGCTCACGCACGACCACTCGGCCCTGCAGGAGCAGATCGACATGGGGCTGATTCTGCCCGAGGACGCGGAAACGATAGGCGGCAAAAATCTGGTGACGCGGGCGCTAGGCGTGGATGCCCGGCTCGACCCGGATGTCGCCATGCATCCCATGATGACGGGGGATTTGTTGCTTCTGTGTTCGGATGGCTTGAACGATATGTTGACAGATGCCAAAATTGAAAACATATTGCGGCAATATGCTGAACATCCTGCGGCGGCTGCGCGCCAGCTGGTGGATGACGCTAATGTGGCTGGCGGGCGTGACAATGTTTCCGTCATTCTGGTGACTGTGCGCTGACTCAGCCGATGCGTTTTTCTATTTTGATCTGACTCATTAAACGGACTTCAAATCGTGGCCAAACTCGTGATTACCCTGGATGGCAAAGTTTTGAAAGAGGTCGTGCTCAGCAAAGACCGCACGACGCTCGGGCGTCGTCCGTACAACGATGTGGTCATCGACAACCTGGCGGTCAGCGGTGAGCACGCCGTGTTACTGCGCGATAGCGGAACGGATGCCGAGAGCTACACCATTCAAGACCTGGGCAGCACCAACGGCACCTATCTGAACGGCGCGCCCATCAAGTCCAGCCCCTTCCGCGAAGGCGACACGGTCGATATCGGCAAGTACAGCCTGCGGCTGTTGTCCGATACGCGTCAGACCACCTTCGGCCCGTCACGTTTTGGCGCCACTACCGGGTTTGGCAATTCCCGTTTCGGTAATTCGGGTTTTTCGGATTCGCGCACCCGGGCGGGAGATGCCGAGCGCAGCTACAAGATCAAGGTGCTCAGCGGGGATGCGGCAGGGCGGGAAATTCTGCTCAGCAAGGAGCAGACCACCTTCGGCCAGCGCGGCACCCTGGTGGTCAGCGTGATGCACAAGCCGCGCGGCTACGAACTGGTGCAGGTCGAAGGCGAAAAGCGGGCGCAGGTCAATGGCGTCTCGCTCGGCCTCATGCCGGTGGTGCTGCGCTCCGGCGATGTGATCAACCTCACCGGCATTCAGTTGCAGTTTCTGCAGGTCTGAGCACTGCTTGGCTTTGGGGAGCGCTCAAAGCAAAACGCCCGCAAAGCCTTCGGTCGATGCGGGCGTTTTTCTGCAGCGGGCTGTTTAGCGAGGCACGCGCATGACCTTGAGCATATTGGTGCCACCCGCCGTGCCGATCGGCTCGCCGCAGGTGATGGCGTAGCTGTCGCCGGAGGCCACGGCGTTTTTCTCGATCAACCGGGCTTCGGCCTGGTTGAGCAGGGCGTCGCGGTCGGTGGTGCTGAAGCTCAGCAGCATCGGGCGCACATTGCGATACAGCGCCATGCGTCGCACTGAGGTTTCGCTGCGCGACAGCGCATAAATCGGCACATTGACACGGTGGCGGCTCATCCACAGCGCGGTGGAGCCTGATTCGGTCAGCGCCACAATGGCCTTGCAGCCGAGGTGGTGCGCGGTGAACAGCGCAGCCATGGCGATCGACTGGTCGATGCGGGTGAACTGCTTGTTGACGAAGTCGTGTTCGAGCTTGACCTCTTCGTAGGTTTCCGCCGCCTCGCAGATGCTGGCCATCGCCTCTACCGTCTCCACCGGGTACTTGCCGGCCGCCGTTTCCGCCGACAGCATGACCGCGTCAGTGCCGTCGAGCACCGCGTTGGCGACGTCGGACACTTCGGCGCGGGTGGGCACGGCGTTGACGATCATCGACTCCATCATCTGCGTGGCGGTGATCACCACACGATCCATTTCGCGCGCCATGCGGATCATGCGTTTTTGCAGCGCGGGCACGGCGGGATTGCCGACTTCCACTGCGAGGTCGCCGCGCGCCACCATGATGCCGTCGGAGGCTCGCAGAATTTCCGCCAACGCCGGAATTGCCTCGACCCGCTCGATCTTGGCGATGAGCGCGGGCTTGTGGTGGTAGGGCTCGCCGGCGACGTTGGCGAGTTGCCGCGCCAGCTCCATGTCGGTGGCGTTTTTGGGAAAGGACACGGCCAGATAGTCGGCCTGGAAGGACATCGCGGTACGAATGTCCTCCATGTCCTTGGCGGTGAGGGCCGGGGCCGACAGACCGCCGCCCTGTTTGTTGATGCCCTTGTTGTTCGACAGTTCGCCGCCGATGGTGACGACGGTGTGGATTTGATCCCCGCTCACTCTCTCGACGGTGAGCACGATGAGACCGTCGTTGAGCAGCAGACGGTCGCCCGCGTGTACGTCGCGCGGCAGGTCTTTGTAGTCCAGGCCGCAGCGGGTCTCATCGCCGATTTCGCAGGTGGCGTCGAGCGTGAATTTCTGTCCGGGTTGCAGCATGACCTTGCCGTCCTTGAACCGGCCCACCCGAATTTTCGGGCCTTGCAGATCGGCCATGATGGCAACGGACTTGCCCAGGCGGGTGGCCGTTTCGCGGATGAGTTGGGCGCGGTCGATATGGTCTTGCGCCTTGCCATGAGAAAAATTGAGCCGAACGACATCGACCCCGGCCGCGAGCATGCGTTCGAGGATGTCTGGCGAGGAGCTTGCAGGGCCGATGGTGGCAACGATTTTGGTGGCGCGGGACATGGGTAGCGGGATATTGGGGATAGGCAAAATAATGCGATCAGTGAAAATGTGGAATCCCTCACAGGAAACCGGGGTGTAGTGTAGAGCGTGCTCTTGACGACTTCGCGCCAGCAGTCAGAATCTCGTCAGCCTAGTTGACCCGGCTCACCCGGCGCACTCTGAAAATCCCGACACCTCACTTGTCTTCCTCCATGAGCGACTCCTTTCAGCCCGAGCCCAACCCGGCCCCGATGCCCGGGGTAGAGCTTTTGCCCGGACTGGCCGCCGTGCCGGAAGTCAGAAGTCTGCTCGAAGCGGTCGATCTGCCCATAGGCCGCTGGGACGCCGACGGGCGGCTGACCTTTTTCAATCCGCCCTATGTGAGCTGGGCGCGGCGAAATCCTGACCAACTGCGCGGCAGAACGCTCAAAGAGCTTTACGGCGATGAGGCCTGGACTGCGGCGCAGCCCGCGTTCGAGCGGGGTTTTGCGGGCCAGCAGGCCGATTACCTGCGCCTGCTTCGGCATCTCGATCCGCCACGCTGGGCGCGCATCCAGGTGTTTCCCGAGCGGGGCATGGGCGGGCGCATCGAGGCCATTTACACCATTGCGCACGATGTGCACGACGACGTCACCGCCGCGATGGCGCTCAAACGCTCGAACTGGTTGCTCGAACAGGCGCTGGACAATCTGCCCTGGGGCGTGATCGAGAGCAACGCCGAACTCATCGTCACGCGCTGGTCGCGTTCGGCCGAGGCCATTCTGGGCTACTCCGAGGCCGAACGCCTGGGCACGCATCGCTTGGCTATGGGGGTGCCCGAGGAGGAGCGTGCGCGCACTCTGGCGGTCTATGAGCGTTTGCTGCGCGGAGAGATCGACAACTGGGTAGAACAGGCGCAATACATTCGCAAGGACCGGCGGCGGATCTGGGTGGAATGGACGTTGTCGGCGCTGCGCGACGAGGAAGGGCGCGTGGTTTCGCTGTTGACCTTCGTGCGCGACATCACCCACCAGATCGACACCCACGCCCGGCTGCTGCACCGCGCCGAGCGCGACGCGCTGACAGGGGTGCTCACCCGCCGCGCCATCATGGAGCGTCTCGATACCGCGCTGGCGCGACGCACCCGCGACGACATGCTCGCTCTGTGCTTCATCGATCTCGACGGCTTCAAGCAGATCAACGACCGCCTCGGCCATGTGCGCGGCGACCGTTTGCTGGTGCAGGTGGCGCACGCCATGCAGGACGTGCTGCGGCGCGACGACGCCATAGGCCGCATCGGCGGCGATGAATTCGTTGCGCTTAGCGCCGTGGCCGATCTGTCGGCCGCGCAGTCGCTCGCGGCCAAGCTCGTCGAGGTCTGCGCGGCGGCTGGCTACGACCTGCTCTCAGGCATGCGGGTGACGGCCAGTATCGGTGTGGCGGCCGCTCCCACGCACGCGCGCAGCAGCTTCGAGTTGCTGCAACGCGCCGATGACGCCATGTATGTGGCAAAACAGCAGGGTAAAAATCGCTGGAACCTGTGTCACCGACACATCGGTGGAGCCGACCTCGCACCACATCACCCGTAATACGAAGCGCAAGCAAACCTTGCCCGCCGTTGTTCTCAAGCCCAGGTGTGGCTGATCCAGCTCAAAGCCCAATAGGTGACCATGCCGCTGAGTATGGTGCCCAGAATGCCCCGGCGTGCGAAAAAATAGCCCGCCGCAATGACGGCGGCGCCCAGTTTCACCCAGGGCGGCCCGAGCGGGGTGAGTAAAAACAACTCGGGCGCAACAACGGCGGCCAGCGCTGCTGCGGGGGCGAAGCGCAGGGCGATCTTGACGCGCGCAGGCAAGGGCATGGCTTTGCGAGAGAGCAAAAACAGATTGCGGCTCAGCACCGTGACGGCCGTCATGCCGACCACGAGGGCGATCTGCTGGAACAAGGTCATGGCCGCTCGATTCTCAAGGTTTGGTGCCGTCGAGCACAGCGCTCGCGGTGAGCTGGCGGCTGCTCCAGGCTTCCCACGCCATGCCCACGATCAGCGCACCGACGATGGCTGCCACCAGATTGAGCCGTAGCGGCAGCCAGAACAACAGCGCACTCAAGGCCGAGGCGACGATGATCACCCCGGCTATCGTGCGGTCGGCCAGCAGCGAGAGCACGATGCCCAGCAGCGCCAACGTGCCGGCAAACGCCAGCCCCCAACTGCCGGGAATGTGCTGTGCCATCGCAATGCCGAGCAGCGAGGGAATCTGCCAGGCGACCCAGTTGGTCAGCGACACGCCGAGAAAGTATTGCGTCTGCTGCGGATCGTGGGTGGGGTGGGGGTGGCGCCGGATCATCAGCACCTGGTTCAGGTCGCCGATCAGGTAGCCGTAGGCCAGACGGCGCCACCGCGGTACTTGCTCGAAGTAGGGGCGCATTTGCGCGCTGAAGACGACAAAACGCAGATTGACGCAAAACGCGGTGCCCAGAATCAGCCAGAGCGGCGCTCCGGCTGCGATTAGCGGCAGCGCGGCGAGCTGGGCGCTGCCCGCAAACACGAACAGGCTGATGGCCAGCGCCAGTTGCACGCTGAGCCCCGACTTCACCATGGCGACGCCCGTCACCAATCCCCAGGCGGCGATGCCCAGAGACACGGCGCGCATATCGCGCACCCCCTCCCGAAAGGCGGGTTGGGTCAACATCGACTGTACGTGGGCGAGGGAAGGCATGGGAAATCGTCAGAGTAAGTGTCTATTTTGCGCCGCATCAAAAGACCTCGACAAGCGGCGCGGTGATCGTTGTGACAAATCCTGTACACCTCCCGCGTGCAGCGGGAGGTGAGTTCAGTGATTGATCGGTACGACAACCCGTCGCAGCACGGGGGCTTGCTTCAAGGCTTCGAGCAAGGGTGCGGTTTGCGCTGCAGACAGACCGGCCTGCGCGGCTTGCGCGGGGAACTGCTTGACCAGTCCGGGGGCATACAGCCAGAACGAACTGGCGGTGTAGCGCGCCAGCGCCAGCGCCTGCTGGGCATGGCCGAGGCGGCTGAGCAGCAGGATGCGCCGGATCAGCAGATTGGGATCGCCATAGGCATGGCTGACGCGGTCGATCTCGGCCTGCTCGCGCAGCAGTTCGGCGTGAGAGTCGGCGGCGCGCACCTGAAGGCTGCTGGCCACGGCAAATCCGATCAGCGGCCGGAAGAACAGATCGCTGCGCTGAGCCTGCCGGATGGCCGCAGCGGCCTCAACGCGATCTGCGGAGTACGCCGTGTTGGTGAGGTTGTAGTCGTAGCCCGCCTTGGCGACCAGTGCAACGGCCAGCGCGCCCACGGCGAGTGCCGCAGGGCGGGGTAAGGTTAGAGCGACTGGGGCCACTTCGCCGCGGCCGAACCCGTCCATCCAGCCTGCAAGAAAAGCAAACACCCAGAGGAAATACAGATACCACAGGGGATATTCGACCAAGCTGTGCAGGCCCAGAAACGCCACGCCCATCCAGGCGGTGAGGGCGATGGGCGAGGCGTCGTTCGGTGCGGCGCGGCCCTGTTGCATCCAGCCCCGGGCCGAGCGCCACAGCCAGGCCAGGGCGACGATCACAATCGGCAGGGTGCCTACCAGCCCGGTTTCCGCCAGCAGTTGCAGAATGAGATCATGGGCGTTGTCGATATTGTCCAGCGGCAGTGGGTGCAGGGCATGATGAATGGCCGCGTGTTGCAGCCCCCAGCCCAATTGCCCCCAGCCCGCGCCGAACCAGGGCAGATGCTCGAACACCTGCCACGCGTTGCGCCAGATCAGCGCGCGGGCATTGACGGGCTGGTCGAGCTGGCGCGTCACGGCATCGAGAAAGCTGATCCAGCCGAGGTGATCGGCTTCGCGCAACGCCAACCACCACAGCGCATACAGCACCGGCACCGCCACCAGCGCCGCCCAGCGTGGATCGCGCCAGGCTCCGCGCACCGCGATCAGCACCAGAATGGCGGCGACGACCGCCTGCACCATGCCCGTGCGCGAGCCGCAGACCACCAGCGCCCAGCTCATGCCGATGACGGCGGCCCAGACCACGCTCACGCGCAATCGCGGCGCCCACCAGGCCAGCCCGGCCAGGCCGAGCGCGACGGCGGTGGCGTAATGATTGGGTTGCCGCAGATTGCCGAACACCCGCCCGGTCGAGGGGTAGCTGATGAGGTCGGCGTACAGCGGTGCATGCGCCGCCAGCCAGGAGGCCAGCGACGGCATCTGCCAGAGGGCGAACTGCACCAGTCCGAACACCACCTGAATCACCCCTTGCAGCAGCAGTCCGGCCGCGGCCACGTCGAGCCAGGGGTGTTCGACCACGCCCGCGCCCGGGCGGCTGGTGCGCCGCACGGCGGCGTTGCCCAGCCCGGCGATCAGCGCCGCGCTCAACAACACTGCCACGGTAATGGCGCCCTGGCTGGCGTAGGCGAGTTGCCCGCTGAGCGTCTGCAGGCCGACCACGGCAGCGGCCACGCCAAAGCCGAGCGCCGCCAGGCCGAAGCGCGGCCTCAGGCCGCTCCAGGCTGCGGCGAGAAACACCGCGGCCCAGAGCGCGGCGGCAACCAGCGTGGTGCCCATCTTGGCCACCACGCCCGGATCGAAAGGCCAGATCAGCGGCAGCGACATGGCCAGCCCCAGCAGGCCAAGGGCAAGCGATTGCGATAGCGGGAATCGGTCAGACACGGAGGTCGGGGCAGGGGATGTCGGTGAAGGCGCAGCCATGCGTGGCATTATCCTTGCGCGGCAGATTCGATTGCTCCGGCGCGGCGTTCACTGCGGCAGCGCCTTGTCGATCTGTACCTGCTGCGCGTGCGCTTGTTCGAGGGCGCGCAGACGGGCGTTGATGATCGATGCCTCGAAGTAATCCGCCCCCGGCGTGCGCTGCGCAATGTGCAGTTGTTCGATGGCCGCTTCGGTTTTTCCTTGCAGGGCGTAAGCCTCGGCCGTGGCGCGGTGTTGCGCCGCAAAGGCGCCCAGGGCGGCCTCGGCGCGGGCCTGGTCTTGCCACAGCACGATGTCTTGTGGATGCGCCACGGTCTGCTGGCGCAGAAACTCGCGCGCCGATTTTTTATCGGGCAAAGCCAGCAGGCAGCGCGCCAACAGATGCCGGGCGGCAGTGGACTGCGGAAACTGGCGGTAAAGCGCACGCGCTGCATCGGCGGCCTGCGCGGGTTGATGCTCCAGCAGCAATTCGGCCTGCAGCAGATCGAGGGGCAGACGCTCGGCGGCCGGGGCGCTGGCGACTGCAGCTTGCGCCCGCGTGAGCGCCGCCGCGGCGGCGTCGAACCGCCCCAGCCTTTGCAGCAACACGGCCTGACCGTAGGCGATGGCGGCCTGCTGGGCGGGGAAGGCGGCTTTGTCGGCGCTGAAACGCTTTTCCTCGCGCTGCATGGCGTCGCGCTTGGTTGGGGTGAGCGCGCGGGCGCGGGCGTGCATGAGCCAGAACATCAGATCGTGGTCGGGTGGCAGGGGATGGTTGCCGCCGCGTGCCTGGGCGTCGGCGATGCGCTCGCTGGTCAGCGGGTGCGTTTGCAGGAAGGCCAGCACATCGGAGTCGTCGAGCCGGGAGAGGTTTTGCAGCCGTAGCAGCATGCTGGCCATGGCCTGCGGCGGATAGCCCGATTCCGCCAGCACCTCTTCGCCGGTGCGGTCGGCGTCGCGCTCGTTGCTGCGCGAAAAACGCAGGGCTCTGTCGATGGCTGCGGCCTGCCCGCCCATCGCCAGACCTTGCGCGGCCTGATCTTGCCCCGCGCTCGCGGCGGCGACGGCCAGCAGCAGCGAGCCGATGCTCAGCAGCCTGTCACGGCCCATCTGCGCCAGCCGCTGGGCGATGTGTCGCTGGGTAATGTGCGACATTTCATGGGCGAACACGGCCGCCACTTGATCGTGCGATTGCGCGTCGATGATCAGCCCGGTGTGCACCCCGATCCAGCCACCGGGCAGGGCAAATGCGTTGAAGCTGCGGTCGCGCAGCAGAAACACGCGAAAGTGCGCGGGCGCCTCCATCTCGGCGGTGCGCCGGGCAGCGGGCGTGAGGCGGTCGACGATGGCCTGGAGGTAGTCGCGCAGCAGGCTGTCGTGCAGGTAGTCGGGCTCCTGCCGCATTTCTCGCATGATGATTTCGCCCAGACGTTTTTCCTGTACCGAAGACAGGCTGCCCTGCGCGGGGTCTCCCAAGGTCGGCAGGCTGCTGGCGTAGCCGGGGGCGCGGGTGTCAGCGCCTTGCGCCCAAACCGGCGCGCCAGATAGCGCGGCGCCGAGCAGGCAGAGGGTGGCTTGCTGGCTGATGCGGCGCAGGCGGCGTAGGCGGAAATGAGGCGAGGCGAAGCGCACGGATCGGTCGGAGAAAAGGGCGTCAGGAGGTCTGCAGGTGAAGACTGGCCCTGGCTCGACAGGTTCCCGCAAGTCTTTAGCCCAACGCCGCCAGTGCCGCCTTCAGTTCTTCGGGCTCGAAGCTCGACAGCACGGTCTGTACCAGCGGCGCGAGCTTGTCGGGGTCGGCGCGCAGCACTTCTTGCTTGACCGCGAGGATCTGCGACGGATGCATGGAAAAACTGCGTAGGCCCATGCCCAGCAGCAGGCGGGTCATGCTCGGGTCGCCGGCCATTTCGCCGCACACGCTCACTTCCACCGGTCGGCCCTTCCAGGCGGCCGCAGCACGGGTCTGGGTGATGATCTGCGCCAGCAGGTTGAGCACTGCGGGATGCAGCGGATCGTAGAGGTTGGAGACGCTCTCATCCGCGCGGTCGATCGCCAGGGTGTATTGCACCAGGTCGTTGGTGCCGACCGACAGGAAGTCGAAATGCCGCAGGAACAAGGGCAGCGCCAAGGCTGCGCCCGGCACTTCGATCATTGCGCCCAGTTCCACCGGGCCGTATGAAACGCCCTTGGCATCGAGTTCGGCGCGGGCCTTGTTGAGTTCGGCAAGGGTCTGGCGGATTTCGCTGGCGTGGGCCACCATGGGGATGAGCACCTTCAGCGGCCCGAGCGCGGCGGCGCGCAGCAAGGCGCGCAACTGCATGCGGAACATCGCCGGGTCGGACAGGCTGTAGCGAATGGCGCGCAGCCCCAGCGCCGGGTTGAGGTGGGTGAACTCGCCGTCGCGATAGTCTTCGGCGTCGAGCGGTTTGTCCGAGCCGATATCGATGGTGCGGATGGTGACCGGCTTGCCCTGCATGGCCTGCATCACGCGGCTGTACGCGGCGTACTGCTCGTCTTCGCCGGGCAGATGGTCGCCACGATTCATGAACAGGAATTCCGTGCGGAACAGGCCCACCCCCATCGCACCGGCTTCAAGCGCGGGCGCGCAGTCTTCGGGCTGCTCGATGTTGGCGAGCAACTCCACCGGCTCGGCGTTGAGGGTGCGCGCCGGGGTGAATTTCAGGCGCTTGAGCCGTTCGCGGGCGAGCTGCGATTCCTGCTGGCGCAGGCGGTAGTCTTCGAGGATGACGGGTGACGGATCGACGATGAGCAGCCCGCTGTCGCCGTCGATGATGACCAGATCGTCCTGGCGGATCAGGCTGCCGGCCGAGCGCGCGCCCACCACGGCGGGAATATCCAGACTGCGGGCGACGATGGCGGTATGCGAAGTTTTGCCGCCCACATCGGTGACGAAGCCGCGGAACACCCCGGTCTTGAACTGCAGCATGTCGGCCGGGGCGATGTCATGGGCGATGAGCACCAGATCGCCGTTGCCGCTGGCCGAGCGGGCCAGCCCCGCGCTGCCGCGAAGGGCGCGCAGCACGCGTTCGACCACCTGCTCGACGTCGGCGATGCGTTCGCGCAGATAGGTGTCGTCCATTTCCTCGAAATTGCGCGAAATGACGTCGAGCTGGGCGGTGAGCGCCCACTCGGCGTTGTAGCGGCGCTGGCGTATCCAGGTGATGGTGTCGAGCGCCATCTGCCGATCATCGAGCAGCATTTTGTGCACATCGATGAACGCGGCCATTTCGGCCGGGGCATCGGGGGGCAGATCCGCCTTGAGGGTGTCGAGTTCGGCGCGCACGGCACGGCGCGCGGCGCGCAGGCGCTCAATTTCCGCCTCTTCCGTGCCGGGGTCGACGAAGTAATGCGCCACGTCCAACCGGGCCGAAGCGAGGATGACGGCACGCCCGATGGCCATGCCGCGAGAAACCGGAATACCAAACAGTTGAAGAGCCATGCGGCGATGGTAACGGCGGCGCGGCGGCGCAAAACACCCTGCGCCACGCAATACCAGACGGGCCAGCATGGAGATGCGCGGCTCATTAAGCTTCGTAAAGCACTTTTGCGCCGCAGAGCGCGCGGTGTTTTCCCTGATCAATGCCCTTTTCTCTGGAGTTCACCATGCACAAACTTGCACTCTCCCTGGCCCTGCTCGGCTTTGCTGCCGCACCGGCCTTTGCCTCCACCATGCCGCACGAACTGAAGATCGAGCTTGCCGCCCAGAACAATTCCGGTGAAACCGGCTACGCCCTGATCAAGCCCATGGGCAAGGGCATCGAAGTCACCGTCCATATCAAGGGCGGACCCAAAGGCGTGGCGCAGCCCGACCATATCCACCCCGGCACCTGCGCCAACCTCAACCCGGTTCCCAAGTATCCGCTGGAAAACGTGGTGGACGGCAAGTCGGTCACCAAGCTGCCGTCCGTGAGCATGGACGATCTGTTCAAGGAGCCCATGGCCATCAACGTGCATGAAAGCGCGCAGGACCTGAAGAAATACGTGGCTTGCGGCGACATCAAAAAATAAGCTGAACCGGCCTCGCGCTACCATTTCTGCCAACACGGGGCGTCGCGAAGGCGCCCCGTTTTCATTGGAGATGTGCAGCGTGATCACCCTTGTCGATGTCGATTTGTCCCTTCCTGAGCATGCCCACGCGCTGCTGGAACTCATTTCCCGCTACGCCCGCGATCCGATGGGGGGCGGCGAAGACCTCGCTCCCGAGGTCAAGGCCGTGCTGGTGCAGCGACTGCGCGAACGCGCCGATTATTTTGGCGTACTCGCGTTCGACGGCGCCACTCCCATTGCGCTCATCAACTGCTTCGAGGGCTTTTCCACGTTCATGGCGCTACCGCTGATGAATGTGCACGACGTTTACGTCGAGCCCGACTACCGCGGCCAGGGTCTGTCGCGCCGCCTTTTGCAGCGGGTGGAAGACGCAGCGCGCCTTCGCGGCTGCGGCAAGCTCACCCTGGAAGTGCTCGACGGCAACGCTTCGGCCATTGCCAGTTATCGGCGCTTCGGCTTCGAGACCTATGCGCTCGACCCGGCCTTTGGCCGGGCTCAGTTCTGGCAGAAAAAACTTTGATCTTTCAGGTCGTCGCCTGTGCGGCCAGTCCGCGTGCGCGCAGGCCATGCCAGAGCAGCACGATGGCCGCCAAGGCGAACCCGGCCTCGTCGGTCATCGGCAGGGCAGTGATCAGCAAGGCGGCAGCGCAGAACGCCAGCAGGCGTTCAAGCACCGACATCGGTCCGCGCAGATAGCCCACGGCCACCGCGCCCCACAGCACAATGGCCAGAATGGCCTTGGACGTCACATAGGCCACACCCAGCCAGGTCCAGTCGCCTTGCAGCATGAGCTGCGGGTCGTACACCGCCATATACGGCACAACGAAGCCCGCCAACGCGATCTGCGTGGCCTTGAAGCCAATGCGCATCGGCGAAGCCTTGGCCACAGAGGCTGCGGCGAACGCGGCCAGCGCCACCGGCGGCGTTAGGTCGGCCATGATGCCGAAATAGAACACGAACATATGGCTGACGATGAGCGGCACGCCCAGCTTGAGCAGGGCGGGCGCGGCGATCGAACTGGTGATGATGTAGTTCGGGATGGTGGGAATGCCCATGCCCAAAACCAGACAGACCGCCATGGTGAGCAGCAGCGAGAGCAGCAGGCTGTGCGCGCCGATGTCCACGATGAACCCGGCAAAGCTCGTGGCCGCGCCGGTGAGGGTGAGCACACCGACGATCACGCCGACGATGGCGCAGGCGATGCCCACGGGCAGGGCCTGCCGGGCGCCGTCGATCAGACTGTCGCGCAAAACGCGCAGCGTCTGACGTCCGCCCTTGACCACCAAGTTGATGGCGACCAGCGCCGCAATGACCCCCAGCACCGGCAGGATGCCGAACTGTAGAAACGCCGCCGCGCCCAGACCGCAGGCAAACCAGAACACCATGCGGAACGCCGTATGCGAAATTCGCGCGGCGATGGCCGCCCCCAGCAGCAGAATGGCGGTGAGCGACAGCCCCATCATGCCGGCGAACATCGGGGTAAAGCCGTGGAACAGCATCCACACCAACGCGGCCAGCGGCAGGGCCAGATGCCAGTTTTCCTTCAGCGCCTTCCAGGAGTTGGGAATCTGGTCGGCAGGCAGGCCGAGCAATTTCTTGCGCCCCGCCTCCAGATGCACCATCCAGAACGCGGTGAGGTAGTAGAGCACGGCCGGAATGACGGCGGCCTTGACGATGTCGGCATACGGCACATTGAGGGTTTCGGCCATGATGAAGGCCACCGCGCCCATGACCGGCGGCATGATCTGCCCGCCCATACTGGCCGTAGCTTCCACCGCCCCGGCGAACACCGGCGAGTAGCCAAAGCGCTTCATCAGCGGAATGGTGAACTGGCCTACCGTGAGCACATTGGCCACGCCGGAGCCGGAGATGGTGCCCATCAATCCGGAAGAGATGACGGCCACCTTGGCCGGGCCGCCGCGCGCCTTGCCCACCAGTCCCAGCGCCAGGGCGTTGAACAGCCGGATCATGCCGGCATGTTCGAGAAACGCGCCGAACAGAATGAACAGAAAGATGTAGGTCGCCGACACCAGGGTGGGAATGCCGTAGATGCCCTCGGTGCCGAGATAGAGCTGACCGATGATCTGGTCGAGCCCGTAGCCGCGGTGGCTGATGGCATCAGGCAGGTACTGGCCGAACAGGCCGTAAAGCAGAAAGGCCGCGCACACCAGCGGCAGCGCCAAGCCCAGGCTGCGCCGGGCCGCCTCGAACAGCAACACCACCACCGCGGCGCCGACCCAGAGGTCTGACAGCGTCGGGTCGCCGCTGCGCTGAATCAGGTCGGCTTCGAAAAACCAGTGATACAGCCCGAGCCCGAAAGCGGCTGCGCCCAGCAACCAGTCGAACCACGGAATGCGGTGCATCCAGCTCCCGCGCTTGAGCGCCGGCACGACCCAGAACACCAGCAACATCAGAAAGCCCACATGCAGCGAGCGCATCACCAGGCTCGACAGCGGGTGGAAGGCGGCTACGACGAGCTGATAGGCCGAAAACGCCAGCGCCGCCGCCATGACGCCGCGCTGGGCAAGGCCGGATAAGCTGCGCTGGTGGCCGCTGTCGGCGTGCGGCTCCGAGGAGGTGTGGATCAGGTCGTCGGCGGTGGTGCTCATGGCTGGAATCCGAGGCGCGTGAAGGCCGCTCGTGGCGGCGCCACACGATGGATGAGACGGCCCATGCAGGCGGGCCGAGGCGAAAAAGCCTTGCTGGGGTTTACTTCAGCACACCCGCTTCGCGGTAGTACTTGGCCGCGCCGGGGTGCAGCGGCACGGGCGAATTGAGCGGCGCGTCCTTGAGGCTGATGCCCTTGGCCGCGGCGTGCGCCGCCACGAGTTCGGGCAGGTGGGTGAACATCGCCTTGGTCATCTGATAGACCATCTCTTCGCTCAGCCCTTCGCGGGTGACGAGGAAATTCTGGATGCGCGCAGTCGGCACGGCGGCGGTCTGGCCTTCATAGGTGTTCGCCGGAATGACCCCGCTTTGATACGCCGGATCGCCCACCTTGGCGATGATGTCAGCAGGCACGGGAACCACCACGATTTTTTGCGACGCAGCCAGATCGCGCAACGAAGACACGCCCAGCCCGGCCGACTGCAGCGTGGCGTCGAGCTGACGGTTTTTCATCAGCTCCACGGATTCGCCGAAAGGCAGGTATTCGACCTTGGAAAAGTCTTTGTAGCTCAGCCCGGCGGCCTTGAGCAAGGCGCGGGCGTTGAGTTCGGTGCCGCTCTTGGGTGCGCCCACCGAAATACTCTTGCCTTTCAGGTCGGCCAGGGTCTTGATGCCCGAATCTTCGCGCGCCACGATCTGCACATAGTTGGAGTAGATCGCCGCCATGGTGCGCAGCTTTTTCAGCGGGACTTTGAACCCGGCGTCGGCCTCGCCTTTCCAGGCGTCCGACAGCGAATCGCCCAGCGAGAAACCCAGCTCGGCGCGGCCTGCTTCAAGCAGATTGAGGTTTTCCACCGATCCCTTGGTCGCCTGGACTGAACTCTTGGCCGCAGGTATGGCCTTGGTGTAGATCTGTGAGAGCGCAACGCCTAGTGGGTAGTACACGCCGCTGGTGCCGCCGGTGGCGATGGTGAGGTACTCGGCCGCAAACGCAGGGCGCAGAGCAAGAGGGGAGAGCAAAGCGGCGCCGCCAGCGAGCGCAAGAACGCGGCGGCGAGCGGGGGAGGTGGGGCTGCGAGTCATGATCGATCTCCGTGGCTGTGTTGTTACAAACGGAAACGATGCTAATGCCTCTGGGGCCAAATGCAATTGGGCAATGACCTCAGAGAATCTTGGACAGGAACTGCCGCGTGCGCTCGTGCTGCGGCGCGCCGAAAAACTGCTCCGGCGGCGCGGATTCGATGATTTTCCCCTGGTGCATCATCACCACGCGGTCGGCTACTTCGCGGGCGAAGCCCATTTCGTGGGTGACGACCACCATGGTCATGCCGTCGCGCGCGAGCGACTTCATGACGTCGAGCACTTCGCCGACCAGTTCGGGGTCGAGCGCAGAGGTCGGTTCGTCGAACAGCATGAGCTTGGGGCTCATGGCCAGTGCGCGGGCGATGGCGACGCGCTGCTGCTGCCCGCCCGAGAGCTGGTTGGGATAGGCGCTGCCGCGATCGGCCAGCCCGACGCGGGCGAGCAGCTCGCGGGCACGCTCGGTGGCTTGCGCCTTGGGCATTTTGCGCACCAGCATGGGCGCTTCGATGATGTTCTCCAGCGCGGTCATGTGGCCGAACAGATTGAAGCGCTGAAACACCATGCCGACTTCGGCGCGGTGGCGGCAGATGTCGCGGTCGTGCAACTCGTGCAGCCGTTCGCCGACCTGGCGATAGCCGACCAACTCGCCATCGACCAGCAGACGGCCGGCGTCGATTTTTTCCAGGTGGTTGATGCAGCGCAGAAAGGTGGATTTGCCCGAGCCCGATGCACCCAACAGGCAGACCACTTCGCCACGCGCGACCTCCATCGAAATGCCCTTGAGCACCTCGACGGAGCCGAAGCGTTTGTGCACGCCTTCGGCCTTGACCATGGGCTGGTTCATTGGGCAACCTCGTTGTTTGCGCCCCGTCCGAAGGCGAGCTGGCGCAGACGCTGCAATGGCGTGGGGGCCAGTTGACGGGTGGCGCTGCGGCCGAAATGGCGTTCGATGTAGAACTGACCGATCGACAGCAACGTGGTCACGATCAGGTACCAGATGCTGGCCACCAGCAGCAGCGGAATGGTGCGGTAGTTCACGGAGTAGATGAGTTGCGCCGAATACAGCAAATCGCTTACGGCGATCACGCTGACCAGCGAGGTGGTCTTGAGCATCGAGATCGCCTCGTTGCCGGTGGGCGGCACGATGACCCGCATGGCTTGCGGCAGCACCACGCGTCGCATGATCTGCAACCGCGACATGCCCAGGGCGGCCCCGGCCTCGCTCTGGCCTTCGTCCACCGACAGAATGCCCGCGCGCACGATCTCGGCCATGTAAGCGCCTTCGTTGAGGCCTAGCGCCAGAATGGCGGCGACGAAGGGGGTGATCAGGTTGTTGGCATCGAAACTCCAGGAGCCAAAGCCGATATTGGGGTAAAGCGCGGTGATGTTGAACCAGAACAGAATCTGCACCAGCACCGGGGTACCGCGGAAGAGCCAGATGTAGAACCAGCTCGCCTTCGAGACCATCGGGTTGTGCGAAAGGCGCATGACCGCCAGCAGCACGCCCAGCGCCACGCCGATGACCATCGAAATCACGGTGAGTTCGAGAGTGAGCAGCAAACCGTGCAAGATGCGCACAGAGAAGAAATATTCACCGACGACTGACCACTCGAAGCGCGGGTTGGTCGTCAATGAGTAGACCGTGGCTAGGAGAAGCACAAAAACAGCGGCAGCGGCCACCCAGCGGCCGGGATGTCGGGCCGGGATGGCTTGAATATCGTCAGGTCGCATGGAATGGAACCGATCAGGCGACCCGCTGTGGCGCGCGGTCACAGCGGGGGATTGAACTTACTGCACGGCAGGGTTGATTTCAGGCGTGGTGATCGCACCCTGCTCAGCGCCCCACTTTTTCAGGATTTTGGTGTACTCGCCATCGGCCATGACCGCCTTGACCGCCTGCAGCACCGGCTCGGCCAGGCCGCTGTTCTTGGGAATGACAATGCCGTAGGGCGCGGAGTTGTAGGGCACACCCGAAAGCTTGAACTTGCCGCGCGATTCCTTAACGATCCACGCCGCCACCGGAGAGTCGGCCATGCACACTTGCGCGCGGCCGCTGTCCATAGCCAGGCTGGCGGCGTTTTGGTCGGGATAGAACTGCACGTCCACACCTTTCTTGCCCGCAGCCTTGCATTCCTGGTTCTGCTTGGTGGCGTCTTCGGATTGAATCGTGCCCTTGGTCACAGCCACGCTCAGTCCGCACAAATCTCCCAACGAGGCAACCGCGGGGCCACCCTTGGCCTTGACGTAGAAGGAAGTGCCAGCAGTGAAATAGCTGACGAAGTCCATCACCTCCTCGCGCTTTTTGGTGATGGTGAAAGACGACATGCTCAAGTCATACCTGTCCGATTGCAGCCCAGGAATGATGGTGTCAAAACCAGCTTGGACAAACTTGGCCTTGACGCCCAGTTTTTTTGCAATGGCGTTGGCCAGATCGATGTCGAGGCCGATCATGGTCTTGCCGTCATTGGCGATGAACTCCATGGGCGCGTAGGCGGCATTGAAGGCAAAGGTCAATTCGCCTTGCTGCTTGTACTTGGCGGGCAGGGCGATCGTGGCCGCAGCAGCCGAAGAGGCCACCAGGGTCATGCCTACTGCGATTGCGCTAAGGGCGCCCAAGCCGTGGCGGAAAGAGGCGTAGCCTCGGAGAACGCGAATCATCATTCGATTCCTAAACTGATGGGGATAAGAGAGGAAGACCCAGGACGAGCAAGCGCCGATATGGTTGCAGCCCTGCCCCAGAAGTGGCTTTTTGCCGCCTGGGCGCAGGGCACCAAGTCTTATCAGGCCGACTACGTAGCTTGGCTGCGAGGGTGCTTACTGAACGGCCGTGTTGATGGCGGGGTCTTTGATGCCGCCCTGGGTGATGCCCCATTTGTGCAGGATCTTGGCGTATTCGCCGCTGGCGATCACTTCCTTGAGGGCTTGCAATACCGGCTCGGCCAGGCCGCTGTTCTTCGGAATCGCAATGCCATAGGGCGCGGAGTTGTAGGAATCGCCGGTCAGCTTGAACTGACCGCGAGACTCTTCAACGATCCAGGCCGCCACCGGCGAGTCGGCCATGCCCACTTGTGCGCGGCCGCTGACGATGGCGAGGTTGGCGCCGTTCTGGTCGGGGAACACCGAAACCGTCACGGCCTTCTTGCCAGCGGCCACGCATTCCTGGCTCTGCTTGGTGGCGTCTGCGGCCTGGGTCGTGCCTTTTTCCACGGCCACGGACATGCCGCACAGATCGGCCAGCCCATTGACCTTGGGGCCGCCCTTGGCCTTGACGTAGAACGAGGTGCCCGCCGTCATATAGCTGACGAAGTCGACGACTTCTTCACGCTTCTTGGTGATGGTGAAGGACGACATGCTCATGTCGTACTTGCCCGACTGCAGTGCCGGAATGATGCTGTCGAAACTGGCGTTGATGAAATCGGCCTTCACGCCGAGCTTCTTGGCGATGGCCTTGCCCAGATCGACGTCGGCGCCGACGACGGTCTTGCCGTCCTTGGCGATGAATTCCATCGGCGCATAGGTGGCGTCGGCAGCGATGGTCAGGTGGCCTTGTTCCTTGTATTTCTGCGGCAGGGCGATGGGGGTTGCAGATGCGCTGGCGCAGAAAACCGCGCACAGCGCCACGGAACCCGCCAGCGCGCCCAGACGGCGCGGCGATGCGAGCTTGCGAAGAGTGAACGTCATGATTTTTTCCTTAAGAGGTGTGAACTGCGATGTTTTGATGTTCGCCAGCGATGGCAGGCGGCCCAGGATGCTCTCGAAGCAGAACGAATAGCCCCTGTTTTGCTGCGACTTTCCGCGTCCGGTCACGCATGGTATTAAAAAAACCGGAGCTTTCGGTCGCTCCAATGGGAGGTTCTGAAAGCAGGCACGGGCCAAGCAAGTATTGCGCCAGTCTTGCGCGCGGCGGCAACGGCGGCGCCGCGCTCAGGGCTTGCGTCCGAGCCAGATTTCGAAGCAGGTGCCGCCGCCAGCGCGGGGCAGGCAGCGGGCTTCGCCGCCATGCTGGCGGGCGATGCGGCGCACCAGGGCCAGGCCCAGCCCGGTGCCTTCGCCGNNCTCGAAAGGCTCGAAAATGCGCTGCGCATCGGCCGGGGGAATGCCTGGCCCCTGGTCGCAGACGCGGATGATGCCGCCGCCCTGCACCGCGGTCAGGCTGACTTGCGGCGCGGCGCCCGGCGCGTGGCGCTGGGCGTTGTCGAGCAGGTTGCGCACGGCGCGGCGCAGCAGGCGCTCGTCGCCTTGCAGGGTGATCCAGTCGCCGTGCACTTCAACGTCGAAACGTGCGGCTTCTTCGGCCAGAAGGGCGAGCAGGTCCAGTTCTTCGAGCTGCAGGGTTTGTCCGGTCGCGGCATCAAGTCGACTGGAGAGCAGGATGTCGTCGATCAGCGCATCGAGCTCGGCGAGATCGTGCTTGGCGGCACGCGCGGCGACATCGCGCGCTGCGGCGGGCACGGGGGTGGACAGCGTTTCCAGGCTGAGACGCAGCCGGGTGAGCGGGGTGCGCAGTTCGTGCGAGGTGTAGGCCAGCAGCGATTTGTGGCTCTGCATCAGCGATTCAATTCGCCCGGCGGCGGTGTTGAAGCTCTGCGCGAGTTGCGCCACTTCGTCGCGGCCTTGCACGGGCACGCGCGCGCTCAGGTCGCCGCCGCCCCAGGCGCGCACGCCCTGCTGGAGATTTTCCAGCCGCCGGGTCAGCCGCCGCATGATGGGGTAAGTGACCAGGCTGAGCAGAATGGCGGTGACCACGGTGCCGAAGAAGGGCGACATCAGCAGATGACGCCAGGGCGAGGGCGGGCCGATGCCGTGTTGCTGCATGAAGGCGCGGAAGACTTCGCGCCGGAACTGGGCGCGCTGCGGATCCATCTCGAACACCCAGTGAAACACTAGGGCAGAAACGAGCGCCTGCACCAGCAGCGCCAGAATCAGTGCGATCCACAGCCGCTTCCAGAGTTTGGCCTGCTTGGCTACTCCGGGCTCCGTCGCTGCGGGCGGGGTCGGCACGGCGCCGGGCGGCATGGGCGAAGCCATGTTCAGATGCCGTCCTGCGATTTGGTGAACACATAACCCGCGCCGCGCAGGGTGAGAATGCGGCGGGGGTGGCGCGGATCGTCTTCGATCGCGGCGCGGATGCGGCTGATATGCACGTCGATGGAGCGGTCGAAGGCTTCGAGCGATTCCCCCTTGACGGCGCCCAGCAGGAACTCGCGCGTCAGCACCCGACCCGGATGGCGCGCGAGCACTTGCAGCAGATCGAACTGGTAGGCCGTCATCGGCCGGTCTTCCCCGTCGATGCGTGCCTGACGGGCGGCAGGGTCGATATCGAGTCGCCCGAAGCGCAGGATTTGTTCGGCCTGCGGATCGCGCGGCGACAGACTGCCCGCGCGGCGGCGGGTAATGGCGCGCAGCCGCGCCAGCAACTCGCGCGGCTCGAACGGTTTGGTGAGATAGTCGTCGGCGCCGATCTCCAGCCCGACCACGCGGTCGAACGGGTCGCCGCGCGCCGTCAGCATGAGCACGGGCAGATCGCTGTGCGTGTGCAGGCGGCGGCAGATGTCGAGGCCGTCGCCGTCGGGCAGCATGAGGTCGAGTACGAGCGCGTCGAAACCCAGGGCGTCACCGCGCCGCGGGTTGAGTTCGCCCTCGGCCTGCGCAGCATTGGCCGCATGCGTCACCTGCCAGCCGGCGCTTTGCAGGAAGTCGCTGACCTGTTGGGCCAGCCGGAGGTCGTCCTCAACCAGCAGCAGCTGGCTGGGGGAGGTGCGGGTTTGCGGGGTCATGGGAAATCCCGTTGAGCAAAACAAAGTTTCGGTAAAAACAGACAGGCCGCGACAAGCGGCCTGCGCCCCTCTGTGAAGAAACCTTATTGCATCATGCCAGGGCCCATGCCGTGGCCGTGACGATGTTCCATGCGATCCATGCGGTGCTCCATCATGGCGTAGAGCTTGGCGCGTTGCTCGGGGGTGAGGATTTGCGCCATTTCGTACTGCGTCTGCGTGCGGTTGCGCGAGAGCTGGTTGGCCAGGGCCATCTGCTTGTCGCGCAAGGCCTCGAGTGCACCGCGATCGATCTGCGGCGCGGCTAGCAGCTTCATGCGCTGCTGCATCAGACCGCGCATTTGCTCCATTTCCGGACGGGCTTTTTCCCAGGATTGTTTTTGCAGCGCGCGCATTTTTTCACGTTGCTCCGGGCTGACGCCAGCTTTGGAGAGCATGCGCTCCATGCCGCGTTCGCCATGTTTGCCGGGGCCACAATGGCCCATCTTGCCCCCCATGGCGCCGTGCTGCATGGGGGCATCGGGCGGCGGGGTTTGCGCGCTGGCCAGCGCGGCGTGGCTGGCCACGGCGACGACGACTGCGGCGCTGACCATGCCCAGAGTGCGGCGCAGCCGCGACACCTTGGCGGACGTGGAAGGAGAAGAGGTTTGAGGATTCATGGCAGTCCTTGAAAAGGAAGTGACGATGTATCCATTTTGCGAGGCGGCGATTGCCCGCAAGTCTCGCGGGGGTGAAGATATGTAAAGCTGCGAGGCCTTGCGCCGCGCTTACTCGCCTTCGCCGAACTTGTCGTCGAACAGCGCCTGCACTGCGTCGAGGGCGATATCGGCCTGATCGCCTTCGGCTTCGACGGTGACGGTGGAGCCGATGCCCGCCGCCAGCATCATCACCCCCATGATGCTTTTCGCGTTGACGCGACGCGCGCCCTTGGAAATGAAAATGTCGCAGGGAAACTGTCCCGCGAGCTTGGTGAGCTTGGCCGACGCGCGGGCGTGCAAACCCAGCTTATTGCTGACTTGAATGATGCGTTGCGGCATGAGAAGGACTGCGGAGGGACTGTTGTTGTGGGGCGCCTGCGGAAACCTGAACCACGCCCTGAACGGCGCCAGCCGTCGCGCGGGCGGCCAGACCGTCGAGCGACTCAGCCTGATAGCACACCGACCGCAGCAGCATGGGCAGGTTCACCCCGGCCACGATCTTGAGCTTGAGGTCGCCCGCCAGCTCGGACAGTCGCAGCGCGATATTGCTCGGCGTGGCGCCGAAAACGTCGACCAGCACCAGGGCGCTGCCATCTGCCGCGGCCTGGCGCAGCGCGGGCAGGGCGGCCTGCGCCGTGTCTTCGACCACGGCGTCGGGCGCCACGTCGAAAGCCAGCAACTTTTGCGGACATCCGGCGTACACATGGGTGGCGCATTCTTTCAAGGCGCTGGCGAGCGGGGCGTGGGCAATGATGAATAGACCGGGCATACGAACCTTACCGGCGAGTGAACCTGCTTTGCATGATAGGTCGCTGGTTTTCAGGGGGAGGGGGATAAATTCACAGATCCGGCGAAAGTTTGCGCCGCTTCATCCTTGAAGTCGTCTGTGGGGGCAAGCGCGGTGACCTGATAGACGTTATTGCCCTGGCTGAACAGCAAAACCCGCTCTCGCACCGGCTTGCCGTCGGGCGTCTGACCGTCGATGCGAAGATCCAGGCCGTCTGGCAGACCCGGTGTGGCATTTTTGGGAATGTCGGGCGACGAGAAGGTGACCTTGCCATGCACATTGTCCACCGCGGCCTGATGCAACTGAGCCAGCGCCTGGGCGGCCAGCGCGGGGTTGGGCAGCTGGGCGTGGGCGAGCGCAAAGGTCATTTTGTCGGCCACGCAGCCGGTCATACTCATTTTTATTTTCTGGTCGGCCAGCTCCACGTCCTGCGCGATCTGCTCCGGTTTGCAGGGATAGGTCAGCAGAATGTTGATGTCTTTCGGTCGCACATCGCGCCAGTCGAGTGCGGGAGAGCAGGCGCTGAGAAGCGCCGCAGCGGTAAGCAGCAGGGTGGAAAAACGGATCACCGACGCTGCCGCTGGGTATCGGGCTGTGGATAACATACCCCCATTATCCCGTGACTTCGGAGTCGAGGTGTCAGTATGTCGAAGGTGAAGGTGTTTTCTCTCAAGGAAACGCAGGGCCGCCCCAAGTTTCCTTGCCCCCCACGGGGGGCGGGCTGGGTGCAGCCCAGCCCTGGGGGCGCTCAGTGCGATCTTCGCGAGGGCTTCGTCGCATTAGGCCAACAGTGGCGACAGTTTCTGCGCCTTGTTTCACTGCTTTTGCTGAGCCTGACGGCAGGCGCGGCTTGGGCGGAAACGCCCCTGCCGCCGGTGCAGAACCTGCAGCAAAGCGCACTTCAGGCCGCGGCAAAGGATCAGCCTCTCATCGTCATGTTCAGTCTGCCCAATTGCCCGTTTTGCGAAAAGCTGCGGCGCACTCAGTATCAGTTCATGGCCAAAGAAGGCTATGTGGTGCAGCAGATCGAGATCACCAGTCGCACCCCGGTCACCGGATTTGATGGCAAGCCGACGACGGGCGTCCAACTGGCTCGGCAGTTCGGCATCCGGCTTGCGCCGACAGTGTTGTTTTTCGGGCCCGGCGGTAAAGAGATCGGCGAGCGCATCACCGGGGCGCCGACGGCGGATTTTTACGGCGCCTTCATCGACCGCGCGCTGAAAGAAAGTGCGCAGGCGCTCAAGGCCAAGCCGGGGGCGGCCTGAGCGCGGATAGGTCGGATAGGTCGGAGAGAGGTTTGTCGCGCCTTGGCGACAAATCGCCCCTCTGCAAAACGGGAAATCGTATACCCCCATGAGTATTGATATACTCCGGCCTGTATATATCGCGTGACCTCGCCCAGCAGGGCGGCTATTCTCGGCAGCAGTCTGCCCCGCGTGGGGGCTATACACCTGAGGGTGTAGGTGCTTCAGGGGCGGTTACACGCATTCCTTGGTTAGATTTCCTCTTTCTGGCGGAGCTGGATGATGACGGATTCCATACCTCGACGCGTGCGCGTCGGGTTGCTGGCAGGTGCTTGTCTTTACGTTCTGGGGAGTTTGGCGTCGGCGCAGGCTGAAACGCTGGATTTCCGCCAGGCGGTGGATGTGGCGCTGAGGCAAAACCCCGATCTGATGGGGGTGCAGGCGCAGATGGCGCAGGCGCGTGCCGGCATCAATCAGGCCGAGGGCGCCAAAATGCCCAAGGTCACGGTGTCGGCAGGGGTGACCCGCACCAACGACGCACTCAATGCCTTCGGTATCAAGCTGTCGCAGCGGCAGGCGACGTTCAACGATTTCGGCGCCGGGCAGTTCGACCCGACCAACCCCAATGTGCTGAGCGTGGCGCCCAACTCGCTCAATTACCCCGGTTCGGTCAACAATTTCAACACCCGCATCCAGGCCGAGCTGCCGATTTACACCGGTGGCAAGCTGCAGGGGTATCTGCAACAGGCCCGCTCCATGCTGATGGCGGCGCAGGCCGGTGATCAGGCGGCCAGGCAGCAGATCATCTACCACGCTCTGCAGGCGTATGACGGCGTGTACACCGCGCGCGCCTTCAAGGGCGTGGCGGGCAAGGCGCTGGAAGCGGCGCAAAGCCAGGTGAAAACGGTGGACAGCCTGTTCAAGCAAGGCGTGGTGATCAAGAGCGATTTGCTTTCCGCGCAGGTGCGTCAGGAAGACGTGAAGCTGCAACAGGATCAGGCCGCCGATATGGAAGCGCAGGCGATGGACGCGCTGCATGTGGTGCTCGGTGTGCCGCTGAATCAGCCCATCACCCTGGGGCCGGAAGTCATGGTGACCATGCCCGAGGGCGACCCGAATGCGTGGGTCGGACAGGCGATGGAGCGCAATCCGAAAATTCAAGCGCTGCAGCACCAGATCGCCGCGGCGGGCGGCAAGATCGAGGTGGCGCGCGCTGACCGTTATCCGCAAGTCGGCGCCATGGCGCGCTTCGATACCAATGATCCCAACCTCGGCTTCGAATCGCGCAGCTACACCGTGGGGGCACAGCTCAACTGGACGATTTTCGACGGCGGCGTGACGCGCAACGCGGTCGATCAGGCCGTGGCCCAGCGTATGGAACTGCAGGCCAAACTGCAGAGCGAACAGAACCAGCTCGGCATGCAGGTGCAAGACAGTTATCGCAAGGCGGTCGATGCCGCCAATCAGGTCAAGACTCGCGAGCTGGCGGTGAAGCAGTCGGAGGAAGCCGCGCGCATTGTCAGCAAGCGCTATGCCGATGGCGTGGGCACGCTGGTGGAAGTGCAGGGTGCGCAGGCACAGCTCGACAAGGCCCGTGCGGATCTCATCATGGCCAAGCAGCAGGTCAATCTGCAACGCGCCGCATTGCGGCTAGCCATCGGCGATCTGACGCTCGACGCTACGCAGCCGATCAAGCCGGTGGCGCAGCTCGCGACGGCGCAGGCTGTTGCGGCTGTCTCCCCTTCCAATCCTTGAGCGCGACCGTCTGGGTGCTGTTCCCGTTCGCAGCCTGTCGTTTTCCGAAGTGCATCCGAATCTGATCTCGAATCTGATCTTTCTCTCATGACCGCCATGAATCATTCTGTCCTGCCTTTGCTGCGCCGCGCGCCGCTGGCCCTCGTGCTGTCCACGGCCCTGTTGTCGGCCTGCGGCCATCCCTCCGAGACCGCGCAAACCGCCGCCGCACCCCGCGTGGTGGCGGCGCAAACCCTCAAGCTCGCTTCGAGCGATCAGCAAAACCTCACCCTGCTGTCGGGCACGGTGATGTCGAGCAATCAGGTGCAGGTCGCCTCGCGGTTGATGGGCTATATCCGCACCCTCAATGTCAAAGAAGGTCAGACGGTGAAGGCCGGGCAGTTGCTGTTCCAGGTCGATCCCACCGACATTCAGGGCCAGGTGGCGCAGGCCCGCGCAGGGCTGGCGCAGGCGCAGGCCAATCTGGCCAACGCCAAGGGTGATTTCGAGCGCTTTGGCAATCTTTACAAGGAACAAGCCATTCCCAAGCAGCAATGGGATCAGGTGCAGCTGCGCTATCAGGTGGCGCAGGAGCAGGTGGCTGCGGCGCAGGCCGGTTACAACACCGCTGCGGCGCAGATGCGCTATTCCTCCGTGACCTCGCCGATTACCGGTGTGGTGGTGCAGAAGATGGCCAATCAGGGTGACCTGGCCGCGCCGGGCCGCCCGGTGCTGGTGATTGAAGGGCAGGGCAAGCTGCAGGTGACGACGCAGGTGCCGGGTGAGGTGTTCGCCAAGATCAAGGTGGGCGACAAGGTGCAGGTGCTGGCAAACGGCAAATCGCTGCAGGGCACCATCGCCCAGACCGTGCCGGTGGCTGATCCGATGAGCCATACCCACACGGTGAAGATCGACCTGCCGGCCAACGCCGGGCTGGACAGCGGCAGCTTCGTGCGCGTGGGCTTTGCCGTCGGCAGCTCGCCGCAGTTGCGCGTGCCGCAAAGCGCCGTGGTCGATCGCGCCGGAATGACCGGGGTGTTCGTGGTCGATAAGGACGGCATTGCTCACTTCCGTCTGGTGCGTCTGGGCGCGGAGATGGGCGCCGATGTCGAAATTCAGGCCGGGCTGAACGCGGACGACACCATTGTCACCAGCAATCTGCCTGCAGTGGAAAACGGCGTGAAGATCGGCGGAGGCAACCGTGGCTGAACATGCGGCTCCCATGAACAGCGCGGGCAAGCTGGCCCGCGCGTTTATCGAATCAAAAATCACCGCCCTGATCATGGTCGGCCTCACCCTCGCCGGGGTGTTGGCGCTGCTGGTCACGCCGCGCGAATACAACCCGCAGATCGTGGTGCCGGCGGCGAACATCATCGTCGCCAAGCCGGGGGCCGGGCCGCAGGAGATTCAGAATCTGGTAGTCAAGCCGCTTGAAGCCATCATGGCCTCGATGTCCGGCGTCGATCACACCTATGGCTATGCGACCAACGATTTCGGCGTGGTCACAGTGCAGTTCAAAGTGGGCGAAGACCAGGAAAAAAGCCTGGTCAAGATGTACAACCAGTTGATGCAGAACCTCGACCGCATTCCCCCGGGGGCGATGCAGCCGGTGATCAAGCCGATCAATGTGGACGACGTGCCCATCCTCACCCTCACGCTGTCGTCCGCGACGATGAATGGCATGCAGCTGCGCGATGTCGGCGAAAAAGTGCTGGCCCATCTGCGCAACGTGCCCGGAGTGTCGTTCACCGAAGTGGTGGGGGGCGCGCCGCGCGCGGTGAACGTGGCGATTTCGCCGAGCAAGCTGGCGGCCGCCGGCATTCCGCTCGAACAGCTCGACAAGATTCTGCAAGGCAGCAACGCGGCGGCGCCCATCGGTAATCTTGTCGATGGCAACAAGGTCACCCCGGTGCGCATCGACAGCTTCCTCGGCAACGCACAGCAGGTGGGCGACATCCTGATCGGCGCGCCAAACGGCAAGCCTGTCTATCTGAAGGATGTGGCCAAGGTCACCGAAGGGCCGGAACAGGTGGACGATCTGTCGCACTTCGCCTGGGGCCTGGCCGCCAAGGGCAAGCCGCATGGCCAGGAGATGAGCGCGGTCACCCTTGCCATCGCCAAAAAATCGGGCACCAATGCGGTGGTCGTGGTGCACGATGTGCTCGCCAAGCTCAGCGAGATCGAGAGCTATGCGCTGCCGCAGGGGGTGCATGTCACCGTGACCCGCGACGACGGCCACAAGGCCAACGAGGCGGTGAACACGCTGGTGGAGCATCTGGGCATCGCCATTGTCAGCGTGTCGCTGCTGCTGTGGTTTTTCCTCGGCTGGCGCGAGGCCGGCATCGTGACGCTCACCGTGCCGCTGACGCTGTTCGCCGTGCTCACGGTCGATCTGATCGTCGGCCAGAGCATCAACCGCATCACCCTGTTCGCGCTCATTCTTTCGCTGGGTCTGCTGGTCGATGGCGCCATTGTGGTGATCGAGAACATCCACCGACACCTGCATGGCGGGCCGGTCAAGAACTTCAATCGAACGGTGATTCAGGCGACCAACGAGATCGGCAATCCCACCAATATGGCCACGCTGGCGGTGATTTTGGCCTTCGTGCCGATGGCTTTTGTCAGCGGCATGATGGGGCCCTTCATGCGGCCCATTCCGATCAACGTACCGGTGGCGATGATCGCCTCGCTGATCTTGGCCTATACCGTGGTGCCCTGGGCGGCGCGCGTCTGGCTGAGCAAAAAAGCGATGCGCGAGGCGCTGGCGCACAGCAGCAGCCTGGAAGAAGAAGGCGCGCACAAGCAGGACAAGCTGCACACGGCGTATCTGAAACTGATCGAGCCGCTGTTGCGCAACCGTGTTCAACGCAACCTGATGTTCCTCGCCGTGCTGCTGCTGCTCATCGTGGCCATGCTGATGCCGGCCTGGCAGTTCATCCGCCCCTCGGGCATGAACGGCCCTTTGTCGGCTCTGGGCGTCGAACTCAAGATGCTGCCCAACGACAACACCAATACCTTCCTGGTGCAGATCGACACCCCGGCGGGCTCGACGCTCGAGCGCACCGATCAGGTGGCGCGTGCGGTGGGCGATGTGCTGGCGACCAAT
Source organism: Thiomonas sp. UBA7699 (assembly GCF_002482605.1). Classification (NCBI taxonomy): domain Bacteria; kingdom Pseudomonadati; phylum Pseudomonadota; class Betaproteobacteria; order Burkholderiales; genus Thiomonas; species Thiomonas sp. UBA7699. The sequence continues at coordinate 61,529 of NZ_DLGH01000019.1, forward strand.
CCTTATGTGGTCGATTACCAGACCTTCGTTGGGCAGGCGGCGCCGATCGACTTCGCCTCGCTGGTGCGCGGCGACATGCTCAAGCGCGGCGACAACTTTGCGCAGATTCGCGTCAATCTGGTGGGCAAGGACGAGCGCTCGGTGGAGTCGCATGCCATCGTGCAGAAGCTCTACGAGCAGCTCGCCCCGGCGCGCGCGCGTTTCCCATCGACCTTCATCAAACTGTTCGAAACCCCGCCGGGCCCGCCGGTGCGTGCGCAGGTCATGGCCGAGCTGTATGGCCCGAGCTATGCGACTCTGCGCTCCTCCGCGAAAGACGTGCTGGGCGATTTCGACAAAACCTATGGCCTGATGAACCAGGACGACTCGGTGACGTCCACATCTTCGGAATACCGCATCAAGATCGACCGCCAGAAAGCGGCGATGTCGGGCATCGTGCCGGGGCAGATCATCCAGCTGCTGCACAACTATGTGTCGGGGCTGAAGGTCGGTGCGGTGCATGACAGCAACGCGCTGGAGCCGGTCAACATCATCGTGCGCGTGCCGCGCGCCGATCGCCAGAGCCCGCAGCAACTGCTCGACGTGCCGATCCAGAATGCGCAAGGCAAGGTCATTCCGCTCTCGAGCATCGCCACGGTGGAGAAGACCACGCTGGCCAAGCCGATCTACAGCCGTGACCAGCATCCCGTGGTTTATGTGGGCGGCGAAATGATTCATTCCAGCCCGGTCTATGCCACCCTGAGCCTGAACTCCATGCTCGACGGCAAGAAGCTGGCCAACGGCACCACCTTCACCACCGGCAATCTCGGCTTCACCGAAACTCCAGCGAGCGACCTCAAGGGCTATCAACTGCTGTGGGGCGGCGAAATGCGCCTTACGCTCGACGTGTTCCGCGATCTGGGCGCGGCCTTCATGGTGGCGCTGGTGTTCATCTACCTGCTGCTGGTGGCGTATTACAAGTCCTTCCTGCTGCCGGTCATTGTGATGGGGGCCATTCCGCTGACGCTGATCGGCGTGTTCCCCGGCCACTGGATCACGCATCAGTCGTTCACCGCCACCTCGATGATCGGGGTCATCGCGCTCGCGGGCGTGGTGGTGCGCAACTCGCTGCTGCTCATCGACTTCATCCTCGATTACCGGGCTCGCGGCTACAGCCTGCAAGAGTCGGTCGCGCAGGCAGGGGCAGTGCGCCTGCGGCCGATTCTGCTCACGGCGCTGGCCATCATGTTCGGCTCGGCCATCATGGTGTCCGATCCGGTGTTTGGCGGCCTGGCAGTGTCGCTGATCTTCGGCACCTTGCTGTCCACCATCCTCACCCTGCTCGTCATCCCTCTGCTCTACTACGTCTGGCAGATCCGGGTGAAGCCCAAAGTTCCGCCCAAGGCTCCGGCCGCACCGGCTGAACGTGTGCTGACGACCTGAATCTGACGATTCAACAACACAACCTTGGAGATTTTCAAATGACTGTCGAACGCTATATCCGTGTCATTGCCGGCACATTCATCCTGATCTCAGTGCTGTTGGGCGCACCCGCGAGCCCGATCTTCGTCTCGCAGTGGTTCCTGCTGTTTACCGGTTTTGTGGGCGCCAATCTGCTGCAGTTCGGTTTCACCAATCTGTGCCCGCTGGGCTTTTTCCTGCGCAAACTGGGTGTGCCCGATTCCAAAGCCAACTGCTGCGGCTGATCGGGCAGGGTGATGGCACGTTCGGCTCATCCCCGCCTCAAGTTCCTCGCGCCCGGCTGGTTTGCCGTGGTGCTGGGCTGGGGCGGCCTCGCTTTGGCTTGGCATCAGGCCACGGCCCTGCTCGGTGAACCCGCAGCCATGATCTCGCAAGTGCTGGGCTGGGCCGCCATCGGCGCGCTGGGCTTGCTCGCGCTGCTTGCCGGGCTGAGATTGCAGCGGCATGCATCCGACTGGTTGGCCGATGTGCGCCACCCCGTGCGTCATTCCGTGCTGGCCCTGGTGCCCATGGCGATGCTGGTGATAGCCGGCTTTGCCGTGCAGGTGCTGGGCGCCAACAACGTCTGGATGGCTGGATTTTGGATGTTCGGCGCCTTGGCTCAGTTGGCTGCGACGGTCTGGGTCTTTCATCGCCTGCGGCAGAGCGCAGCGACTGACAAAGGCTCCAACTGGGCGGGCATTACCCCTGCGCTCTTTCTGGCTGCGGCGGGCAATGTCGTAGTGCCCTTTGCCGGTGTCGCCCTCGGTTTTCAGATCTGGTCCGTGGCGCAGTGGACCATCGGTGCACTGTTTTTTGTCGTGGTGCAGGTGCTGTTCATGGTGCGCGTCACGGCCTTCGGCAGGCTGCCGCGCAAGCTCTTGCCCATGCTGTTCATCACAGTAGCACCTCCGGCGGCCGGCGGCCTGGGCCTTGCCCAGTTGGGCGCACCCGTCGAGGCACTGGAAGGGGCGTGGGGCATTGCGCTGTTCTTCGTCATCCTGAGCTTTCTGTCTTTCAAGCCGATGATGCAGGAGGCCTTCACCATCGGCCACTGGGCGCTGTCCTTCCCCTTGGCCGCGTTTGCCGGACTGTCGATGCACCTCGCCCTCATGACGCAAAACGGCGCGATGCAGACCTTTGCCATTCTGGCGCTGGCGCTGGCCTCGGTGATCATCGGCTGGTTGACCCTGGCGACGGCGCGCGGCCTGCGCGATGGCAGCTTGCTCGCACCTGAACCGGTGGCGTTGATTCATGCGGCTTAAATGGGCTTGGGGAGCGCGGCCGACGGATTCGAGCCGCTCGCCTATGATGGAGAAGATTGGATGAAACGCAGCACCAAGCCCATACAGATTCCCGGAGCCATCACCATGTCAGTTCTGACCAACGAAGCCTCTCGCACGGACATTCTCAACCGCCTCAAGCGTGCCGAAGGGCAGATGCGCGGCGTGCAGCGAATGATCGAAGAGGGCGAACCCTGCCTGAAGGTGGCTCAGCAGCTCTCAGCCGTGCGCAAGGCGCTCGACAGCACTTTTGTGCGCATGACCGTGTGCTTTCTGGAGCAGGAACTCGACGGGCGTTTGGAGCCCACCGAGGGCGGCGAGCAGCCCAGGCTCAGCGCCATGCTCGACGAAGTTGAAACCCTGCTGGCCCGGATGAACTGAAAATTTTCAGTCGTTCCTCGATGCGGCCTCGATGATGCCGCCGCCCAGGCAGACCTCGCCGTCATACAGCACCGCAGACTGTCCTGGTGTCACCGCCCATTGCGGTGCGTCGAACTTCAAGGTGAAGCGCTCAGGGCCCTGGTACTGAAAACGGCAAGCGGCGTCCACCTGACGATAACGGGTCTTCGCACCGTAGCCACAGGCTCCTTCAGCGGGCGCCGTGCCCGACACCCAACTGGCCGACAGCGCCTGCAGCGTGTGGCTTAGCAGCAGCGGATGATCGTGGCCTTGTGCCACGATGAGTTGATTGCGTTCCAGATCTTTTCCGGCCACGAACCAGGGCTCGCCGTTGCCGCTCTTGCTTCCCCCCAGGCCGATGCCTTTGCGCTGTCCGAGGGTGTAGAACGCCAGTCCCAGATGCTCGCCTACCGTCTTGCCCTCCGGGGTTTTCATCGCGCCGGGTTGCGTGGGCAGGTAGCGGCTGAGAAAGTCGCGAAACGGGCGCTCGCCGATGAAGCAGATGCCGGTGGAGTCTTTTTTGCGGGCGTTGTGCAGGCCTATCGCCTCGGCCACTTTGCGCACTTCGGTCTTGTTCAGCTCGCCCACCGGAAACAGCGTGCGCGCGAGCTGCGCCTGATTGAGTCGGTGCAGAAAGTAGCTCTGGTCTTTCGAGGCGTCCAGCCCGCGTAGCAGCTCGAAGCCGTGGTCGGTCTCACGCACCCGCGCGTAATGCCCGGTGGCGATGCGGTCTGCGCCCAGGCGCATGGCATGGTCGAGAAAGGCCTTGAACTTGATCTCGGCGTTGCACAGCACGTCCGGGTTGGGCGTGCGTCCGGCGGCATATTCGCGCAGGAAATCGGCAAACACCCGCTCTTTGTATTCCGCGGCGAAATTCACCGCCTCGATATCGATGCCGATGCGGTCGGCCACGCTCGCGGCGTCGAGCCAGTCTTGACGCGTGGAGCAGTATTCGCTGTCATCGTCGTCTTCCCAGTTTTTCATGAATAGGCCAACGACCGTGTAGCCCTGCTGTTTAAGCAGCCAGGCGGAAACGGAGGAATCGACCCCGCCGGAAAGCCCGACCACAACGGTGCCGCGAGAAGAAGATGTCATGCGCAAATTGTAGAAAGAAGGCTGGGCTCAACCGAACACACTCGGGTCGGTGGCGATCAGTTCCAGGGGGTAGCGCTGCCCCCGCAAGTAATCCTCGACGCAGCGCAACACCAGCGGGCTGCGATGACGGCTGGCACTGGCGCGCAGGGCGTCGAGGTCCATCCACAACGTGCGCTCGATGCCCTCGTCCAGCGCGCGTCCGGGGTCTGCAGCGGAGACTTCGCCGCAGAACGCGAGTCGCAGATAGCTCACATCCTGATGGCCGCTTGCAGTGTGACGGTGGGTGCGCGACAGGTACACGCCCACCAGGCCGGTGGGGACGAACACCCGGCCGGTTTCTTCCAGTGCTTCACGTACCGCGCCCTGTAGCGGGCTTTCACCCACTTCCAGATGGCCTGCGGGCTGGTTCAGGCGCAAGCCACCCGCCGTCTGCTCTTCCACGAGCAGAAAACGACCGGTCTGTTCGACGATGGCGGCAACCGTGACGCGAGGACGCGCAGAGGGATCAGAGTGCATGGCGGCAAGAATGCAAGAAATAGAAATAGGGCTTGATGCAAAATATTAAAAAAAGCAAAAGAGATTTCCTGATGTACGTAATTTGCGCTGCAGCAATCTTAGGGAAAACGCGGGATAATGCTGCGCTTGGATCTATTGCTTAGGCAAGCAGATTTGTTCCGACTGAGTGGGGCTGAAACGATCTCGTGTTCGTGCTGCGTTCAGACCCCGATAAAGCAGACTTCAAAGGAGAGACTCCATGCGTATCGGCATTCCGGCAGAAACTTTGGCCGGCGAAGCCCGTGTTGCAGCAACACCGGAAACAGTCAAAAAACTGATTGCCCAGGGGCACACCGTGGTGATGCAAGCCGATGCCGGCCTGCGCGCCGACGCCCCTGACGCAGATTACATCGCCGTAGGCGCCACCGTCGGCGATCGCGCCGAGGCCTTTGCGGCCGAAATGGTGCTCAAGGTCAGGCCTCCCACAGCCGAGGAACTCGGGCTGATGAAGACCGGCACCGTATTGGTCGGCATGCTCGACCCATTCAACGCCGAAGGCTTGCAGGCCATGACCGACGCAGGGCTGACGGCGTTTGCGCTCGAAGCGGCGCCGCGTACCTCGCGGGCGCAGAGCATGGACGTGTTGTCCAGCCAGGCCAATATCGGCGGTTATAAGGCCGTCATGCTGGCGGCCAATCTTTACCAGCGCTTCATGCCCATGCTGATGACGGCGGCGGGCACGGTCAAGGCTGCGCGCGTGGTGATTCTGGGTGCCGGGGTGGCGGGTTTACAGGCCATTGCCACGGCAAAACGCCTGGGCGCGGTGATCGAGGCTTCGGACGTGCGCCCTGCGGTCAAAGAGCAGATCGAGTCGCTGGGCGCGAAGTTCATCGACGTGCCTTTCGAAACCGATGAAGAGCGCGATATTGCCCAAGGCGTCGGCGGTTATGCCCGTCCGATGCCCGCCAGTTGGATGCAGCGGCAATCCGCCCTTGTTGCCGAGCGGGTCAAGCAGGCCAATGTGGTCATTTCCACGGCGCTGATTCCGGGCCGCCGGGCGCCGGTGCTGATTACCGAGGAAATGGTCAAGTCGATGAAGCCGGGCTCGGTGATTATCGACATGGCCGCGGCGCAGGGTGGCAACTGCCCTTTGACCGAAGCCGGAAAAATTGTGGTCAAGCATGGCGTGACCCTGGTGGGCGAAACCAATCTGCCCGCCCTCGTGGCCGCCGATGCATCGTCTCTGTACGCGCGAAACGTGCTCGATTTTCTGAAACTGGTGTTCGACAAGGAAAAGGGTTTTGTGGTGAATATGGAAGACGACATCGTCGCCGCCTGCCTGATGTGCCGCGATGGACAGTTGCTGCGCAAGACGGCCTGATTTCCCCCTGTCAATGATTTTCATCCTGAACAAGGACTGAACCATGCATGAAATATCTCCTCTGGTGATCAATTTCACTATTTTTGTTTTGGCAATTTATGTGGGCTACCACGTGGTCTGGAATGTCACCCCGGCTTTGCATACCCCGCTGATGGCGGTGACCAACGCCATATCCGCCATCATCATCGTGGGCGCCATGCTGGCCGCCGCGTTGACCGTGACGCCTCTGGGCAAAATCATGGGAACCCTCGCGGTTGCGCTGGCAGCGGTCAATGTATTCGGCGGCTTTCTCGTGACGCGGCGCATGCTGGCCATGTTCAAAAAGAAAACAGCCGGCAAGAGCTAAATCACACCCCAATGGATACCTGACGTTACCGCTTCGCCAACAGATGTCGCACCGATCTGTTTCGAACCGCGGCCGGTGACGCACAGCATCAAGGACTCAATTTATGACACTCAGCATGAATCTCGTGACCCTGCTGTATTTGCTCGCAGCGGTCTTTTTCATTCAAGCGCTCAAAGGCTTGTCGCACCCGACGACCAGCCGGCGCGGAAATGTGTTCGGCATGACAGGTATGGTCATCGCCGTCTTCACCACAGTCGCCTTGATTATTAAGGTGGGCGGCGATGCCGGGGCGCTTGGTCTCGGATATGTGCTACTCGGGCTGGTGGTCGGTGGCGGCATTGGCGCTTTTATGGCCAACCGCGTCGAAATGACCAAAATGCCCGAGCTGGTGGCTTTCATGCACAGCATGATCGGTCTGGCCGCAGTGTGTATCGCCGTGGCCGAAGTCGCCGAGCCCCACGCCTTCGGCATCGTTCAAGCTGCAGGTGACCCGCTGCCTCCGGGGAACCGTATCGAGCTTTTCATCGGCACGGTCGTGGGCGCCATTACCTTCAGCGGCTCGGTCATCGCCTTTGGCAAACTCGCTGGGCGCTATAAATTTCGCCTGTTCCAGGGCGCGCCCGTGCGGTTTGCCGGGCAGCATTGGCTCAACCTGATTATTTTTCTGGCGGCTATCGCTTTTGGTCTTTGGTTCTGGGCTACGGCGGCGTGGACGCCCTTTCTCATCATGATGGCGTTGGCCTTCGTGTTGGGCGTACTGATGATTATTCCCATCGGTGGCGCCGATATGCCCGTGGTCGTGTCGATGCTCAACAGCTATTCCGGTTGGGCTGCGGCTGGCATTGGTTTTTCGCTCGAAAACAATATGCTCATCATCGCCGGTTCATTGGTCGGATCTTCCGGTGCGATTCTGAGCTACATCATGTGCAAGGCGATGAACCGGTCTTTCATCAGCGTGATTCTGGGCGGGTTTGGCGCCGAGTCTTCCACAACCGCCGCAGCGGTGCAGCAACGCCCGGTGAAATCGGGCAGTCCGGATGACGCCGCGTTTCTCTTGTCCAATGCCGAAACAGTCATCATCGTGCCCGGTTACGGTTTGGCCGTGGCCCGCGCGCAGCATGCGGTCAAGGAACTGGCGCAGAAACTTACCGAGCACGGCGTGAATGTGAAATATGCGATTCACCCTGTGGCTGGCCGCATGCCGGGCCATATGAATGTGCTGCTTGCCGAGGCCGAGGTGCCCTACGACCAGGTTTTCGAAATGGACGATATCAACCCAGAGTTCGGCCAGGCTGATGTCGCTGTGATTCTTGGCGCCAATGACGTGGTCAATCCTTCGGCGAAGACCGATCCAAAATCACCGATTGCCGGTATGCCGATTCTTGAGGCTTACAAGGCAAAAACCGTGATCGTGAACAAACGTTCAATGGCTGCAGGGTATGCGGGCCTGGATAACGAACTGTTTTACATGGACAAAACCATGATGGTCTTCGGCGATGCCAAGAAGGTTGTGGAAGACATCACCAAGGCCATCGAATGATGGATTGAAGCATTCCAGTGCTTATGAATGAGCCCGCCTTGTGTGGGCTTTTTTATTTTTTGTTTTGTCGTATGATGATTCTGGTTTTAACTTTCAACACAGGAGAAGGTGCTCATGGCAACGTATAAAGAATTGCAGTCACAGATTGAAGCCCTCAAACAGCAGGCTGAAACGCAACGCAAGGCAGAGATTGCTGCCGTGGTGAGCGATATTCGCGCCAAAATGGATGAATACGGTATTACCTTGGCCGATCTCGGTTCGCGTCGTGGCGGGGCGTCTTCCAAGGGATCGACGGTCGCGCCGAAATATCGCAACGCGCAGACGGGCGAAACTTGGACTGGCCGCGGAAAAATGCCGCGCTGGCTTCAAAGCGCGGTGGACGGCGGCAAAAGCAAGGAATCTTTCCTGATCTGAATACAGCACGGCGCTTTGCCTGCATGTTGCGAGTGAGGCTCGCAACATAAAAACCGGGGATGACCCGGTTTTTTTATGGGGGCGGTTTCAAGTGCGAAGCGCAACACCCCGCGGGACGCTCTCAACGATGCATTGCGTTAAGTCATGATATTTACACGCAGTCATGCGAGTGACGGCAAAAAATCGCGAGCATAGAGCCTGAGCCAGGAAACATGTGCATGAACGACTCTAAAACGCCAATCTGGGCAGCCCGCAGCGGCTGGTGGGAGCGTTTGCAGCCAGTAGAAAAGGCCCGTGTGGCTTCGGAAGTGGGCTACCAGAGCGTGCCAGCAGGGCAGGCGCTGCAGCCTCTGGGCGAAACGGCCCAGCATTGGATCGGCTTGATGTCGGGGCTTGCGAAATTTACCGTGACAACGACCAGCGGCAAACCGTTGGTTTATTCCGGCGTGGGGGCTGGCGGTTGGTTCGGCGAAGGAACGCTGATGCGACTGGGGGTGTGGCGCTATCAGGCCCAAGCCATACGCACTTGCGAATTGGCGCTGGTGCCGCGCGAAACTTTTCTGTGGTTGCTGGAGCGCAATATTGCCTTCAACCATTATTTGCTGCAGCAACTCAACGACCGCCTCGAACTGATGACCTTGCAGGCGCTGGACGATCAGCAAAGCGGTGCTGAATCGATTGTCGCCCGAACCCTGCGGCATTTGTTTCACCCGCTTGCCGGCGCGAATGGCGGCGCGCTGAAAGTCACCCAGTCAGAAATCGGCCAGCTTTGTCATTTGTCGCGCCAGCGGGTGAATCAGGCCTTTCAGCGCCTGGAGGCGGACGGTGTGCTGCATCTGCGGTATGGCGGGGTGGAAATTCTCGATGCGGACAAACTGCGGGCTTGGGAGTTTCGTTGTTTGAACGCCAAAACGTCGGAAAAATCGCTGCTCAAGCGGCGACCTACCGCGCTGCCCAGATCGAACGGCGTAGCCGATTATTTCCGCGCGTCTGATACGACTGGGGAGAGCACGAGCGCCAGTTCGGCCGAACCGCCGGGGTGCGGAACGCGCGGGTAGGGCGGCTTGGGCCACTGCCATCGTGTGGAAGGAAATACTGCGCGCATGGCCAGAATGTCGCAGTGATAGGGCGGGCCCTGTATCCACCCTTCCTCTGCGCCGGGTTTTGCGGTCTGCATGAACAGGGCGAAGAGCCGCCCATGTGGTGCCAGCCAGTGATGCAGCCGATTGGCGTAAGCCATCCAATCGTCCGGGTAAAGCGCGCACAGGCAGGTTTGCTCCCAGATGGCGTCAAACGGTTGCGGGGCGTCCCATTGCCGCACGTCGGCTTGCAAAACGGTCGCGCTCAAACCCTGTTTCTGCAAGCGCTCGGTCACCAGGGCGACGGCCTGCTCCGCGTAGTCCAACGCGGTGACTTCAAACCCTGCGGCCGCCAGATGCAAAACCTCGTGGCCCGCGCCACAGCCCGGCACCAGAATGCGACAGGGTTTGAGCGTGCCCTCGGCGATCCAGTGCAGAAGTTGCGGATGCACCGCGCCGCGATCCCATCCAGTCGTGTGGGTGCGAAAGCGTTCGTTCCAGAATTCAGCGGTCGGTCCGGGCATGATGGGGTTGTCGCCTCAACCATCGGCCTGAGCTTGGCTTGAAGGTCTGGCGCGAAGGTCTGAAATGGTAGGTGCATTCTGCAGCCAATTTTCGCTGGACTGCCAGGTGACTTCGGCGCGCAGCTTTGTGAGGTCGCGCATCGTTTGTTGCAGGGCTTGGGCCAGGTTGGGCGATGCCACTTCCGAGACGCAGATCAGTTGCATTTGATCTTCTCCGTCGCGCTGCGACACTTCCAGTCGTGCCCAGCGGACTTCTGGATGGCGTTTCATAACATCCTGAATCTGATGCGGGTGAACGAAAAGGCCTCTTACTTTGGTGGCCTGATCAGCTCGGCCCATCCAGCCTGCGATGCGCAATTGCGTGCGGCCGCAAGATAGCGGAGTGTGACGCGATTCGGGAACGATAGAGGACAGATCACCTGTGCCGAAACGAATCAGCGGGTATGCCGAGTTGAGTACGGTGACAACCACTTCACCGACCTCGCCATCAGGGACGGGACGATTGTTTGGATCCAAAATTTCGATCAGCACGGATTCATCGATAAGCAATCCGTTTCGTTCTCGGGTTTCAAAGGCGATCAGACCCACATCTGCGGAGGCATAGCATTGCAATGCGGTAATGTTTGCGGCATCCAGCCGCTCGCGCAGCGCACTGTTCAATGCTTCTCCTGAGACGAGTGCCTTGGTCAGTCTTGGCAGCGCGATGCCCAACGCTTGGGCGCGATCGACCAGGATGCCGAGAAATGAGGGGGTTCCGCCATAACAATGCGCGCCCAAATCGGCGAGGGCCTGCACTTGCAACTCGGTCTGTCCGATTCCAGCGGGAAAAACCGTACATCCGAGCCGATGCGCGCCGCCTTCGAGCATGGCCCCTGCCGGGGTGAAGTGGTACGAGAAGCTGTTGTGCAGCAATTCCCCAGGGCGCAACCCAGCTGCGTGCAGGGCGCGCGCCATGCGCCAGGGATCGATGCCGCTGCCTTGAGGTTCATAGATGGGGCCAGGGGAGCTGAATACGCGGAGTGCGGTGGCCCGGTGTGGCTGCTGCGTGGTCCAACCAACGGTGGCATGGCCAGCAAACACATCGCCACCGCGCTCGCAACTTGCTCTTTGCAATGCCAGCAGCTCGCTCTTTCTCAAGACTGGAATGCGTGCGAGTGCGTCGCGCCCAGTAAGCTCTTCAGGTTCTATCTCGCGCAGCCTATCTGCCCAGGCTGATGCATTGGCTTTGGCATGCGCGGCGGTGAGCCTCAGGGCCTTCCAGAACTCGGCTTCTCGCTGATCTGCGGACCGAGTCTCAAGGGCGTCATAGGGGGTATCGTGGCATTCCATGACTACGGTTACTCCTCGGTATCTGTTGACGGTTTCCGCCGGGTCAACTCAGCCAGCGTTTTCGACGGCGATAGCTTCGCGCCTCCCGGAATGACTTCTGGCCCCGGTCGGCCAGACCGAGATAGAACTCCCGTACGTCATCGTTGGCGGCCAGATCCGCCGCAGCGCCATCGAGGACCACACGGCCGTTCTCCAGGATGTAGCCGTGATCGGCATAGCGCAAGGCCATGGCCGTGTTCTGCTCGGCCAGCAGGAAAGTCGTACCTTCGCGTTGGTTGAGCTCGCGAACGATCGCGAACACTTCGTCGACGACCTGCGGCGCAAGGCCCATCGAAGGTTCGTCGAGGAGGATGAGCTTGGGACTCGCCATGAGCGCACGGCCGATGGCGCACATTTGCTGTTCGCCGCCTGAGGTATAGGCGGCCTGGCTGTGACGACGCTCTTTCAGGCGTGGAAAATAGGTGTAGACCTTATCGAGGGTCGCTTGCACCGCACCCTTGCCATCGCGGCGGCTGTAGGCGCCGGCAAGCAGGTTGTCCTCAATGGTTAGGTGGGCAAAGCAGTGTCGTCCCTCCATGACCTGCACCACACCTTGGCGAACCAAGGCGGGCGCGTCCTCCTTGTCGATCCGGTGGCCTTCATAGTGAATGGAACCCTTGGTGACCTCGCCACGCTCGGCACGAAGCAGGCACGACACTGCGCGCAAGGTCGTGGTTTTCCCTGCCCCGTTGCCTCCGAGCAGCGCTGCTATGCGTCCCTTGTCGACGCGAATGGACACCCCCTTTAGGACGAGGATGACATGGTTGTAAATCACCTCAATGCCCTGCACGTCGAGCATGGGTGGGACAGCCTGCGCAGTGGTGTGGGTAGTCATGGGTCGCCTAGAAAATCGGGTGGGCGCCCGACCTGCAGTGAGCTTGGCCGGGCAGGGTGGATCATCAGGAGCCCGAGGTCATTTCCTTTGCGCAGTCGCGCGGCGCAATGTTGTGCTCCTTGGCGTATTTGGCGGCGGCCTCGCGGACCATGGGCTTGATGATCTGCATGTCGGCCTCATACCAGGCGTCGTGCATCACCCACTTTTTCCCGTCCCACGTCTGCATGCGCGCCCAGCTTGATCCCATGTTGCGCATTTCAGTGATCGTGGAC
>NZ_DLGH01000003.1:0-44984 GCF_002482605.1 Thiomonas sp. UBA7699
CGCTGGCCCTGAGCCTCGGCCTGCTCGCCGCCGCGCGCCCCGCCGCCGCGCAAGCCAGCCTGCAATGCCGCACTGAGCCCGCTGCCGCCGTGCTCGGCCACCCGTTGCATTGGACGCTCATCGCGCGCGACCTCGCCGCGCCGCTGCCCAGCTTCACCTCCGCGCAGTTCGCGCCCGACTGGCTACTGACCGACCAGCAAGGCGCCAGCGGCAGCACGGACGGGCACAGCGAGCAGACCGCCACCCTCACGCTCTACCCCCTGCGCAGCGGGCGTTTGCCCCTGCCCGCCGTGCAAGCGGGCGGCGGGCGCTGCCCAGCGCAAACGCTCGATGTCGCCGCAGCCGCCAACGGCGAAGCCCCGCTGCAATGGCGCACCCGCATGACGCCCGCCCGTCCCTACGCGCTGCAAGCGCTGCGCGTGGAACTGTGGACCATCGGCGGCGGCAATCTGGCGTGGACGACGCCGCAGCCGCGCAGCGCGCAGGCGCAGATCGCGCCGCTGGCCGACTCGGTGCGCAGCGAAGTCATCGACGGCGCGCCTCAACTCGTGCAAGTGTTCGCCTGGCGTGTGCTGCCCTTGCAGGCTGGCGAGGTGACTATGGATTTTGGGCTGCTGCGCGCCCATGCCTTCGGCAGCCTGCGCGTTTACGCCCCGCCGCCGCTGCGCTTTACCGCGCGGGCGTTGCCGCAGTGGTGGCCGGCCGACGGCCTGATCGGCGCGCCGCAGTTGCAGGTGCTCTCGGCCCCGGCCCAACTGCCCTTGGGCGACACCACCGCGTGGCGGCTGCGCTTGTCCGCCCCCGGCCTCGACCGGGCGCAGGTGCTGCGCGTGGCAAACCGCTGGAACGCCGCGCTGCCCGCCCGTTTCGGCCCTGCTGGCGTGCAGGTAACCCGCACCCAAGAACCCTCCGCTGAAGCAGGCGACACCTGGGACATTACCCTTTACCTGCGCCCGCAAACCGCGGGCCGGCTGCAAGCGCCGGCCCTGCGGCTCGACTATTTCGATCCCCGCACCGAACTACCCGCCACCGCGCGCTGGGTGCCGCCACTGCTCACCGTGGTCGATGCCCGCTCGCTGCATATCGCCATCGGCCTGGGCGGCGCCGCGGCGCTGCTCTTGCTGTTGTTTGCGCTGCGTGCAGTGGGCTGCTGGGCTTGCCGTAGCTGGCGTGAGCGCCGCGCGCTGCAAGCTGTGTGGCAAGCCACCGATGCAGCAGCGCTCAAGCAAGCCTGGCTGGCATTGCCTCCCCGGCGCGGCCTGCCGCGCGCCGCTACCCTCGCGCAATGGCTAAGCGATGCAGCCCTGCCGCCGCCACATCCCCTGCACCCTCTTGCCGAGCGCCTGCAGCGCCATCTCTACGGGCTGCACGCAATGCCCGACTTCCCCGCGCTGCGCCGCGCTGTGCACGCTGCGTTGGCGGCGAGGCGGCGAAGCGATTGACGCCGCTACAGCACTATCTTCACCATCGGATGACTGGTGAGCGCGCGGTAGAGATCGTCGAGCTGCGCGCGGCTGGTGGCGCGGATGGTGCAGGTGCAGCTCAGATAGTTGCGCCCGCTGGAAGGGCGCAACTCCATCGTCGCCGGATCGAAGTCGGGCGCGTGTTGCAGCACCACGGCGGCAATCGCATCGGCCAGGCCGTCCACATTGGCGCCCATGATTTTGATGGGGAAGTCGGACGGATATTTGATAAGACTCTCATCGCCGGGCGGGGTGGAAATCGGATTCATGGCAACCTCAACAGAAATACGTCTGGCCGTGAATTATCCGGGCTGACGCGGCGCGTATCCGAGACCTTCAGTAATGCGGCGGCAACTCGTCCCACAAACTTGTGGGCGCTGAAGGCTGATCGTCCGCACGCTGGCGCTGCAACTGCGCGACCTCCCGCAACAACTGCGCGATCTGATCTTGCTGCTTGGCCACCAAAGCGTTGAGCGCGTCGAGCAGGTCTTCCGCATAACCGAATTTTTCTTCCAGCCGGGTCAGGCGGGCGTTGGTTTCAGCATCGGTGGGGGAAGGATTCATGGGAGTTCTTATTCAATTCGGCGCAGGAGCGAGCAAGACATTTGAGCAAATTCCCGCACGCGGCGATAAGCGCTCATGCCTCGCTCGGGATCGATGAGCTCGCGTAAAACGACCGACATCATTTCCGCGCCGAACGCCGTGGGTGCGAAGATAGGCTCAAAGCGCCTCGGCGCAGATGGTGGTCGGCGTGACGATGCGTGTGCGCCCGATGCGGCCATGTTGCAGCAGCCCGGCCCGCCGGTCGCACGTCACCAGGTAATCGGCCTCAGCGGGACATTACCTCAATCACACGCCCGGCTTTACCGAGTCGGCCCTGACGAGAGTCAGCAAGCCGAGTTCTAGCCCTACAGCGTTTGCTGACTTTCGTCTCAAATTTTTTTGTTTGACGATGACTCCAGCCCGGTACTTCGCTGGACTGCGCTGCAGCTCGATACAGCAGGTTTATCAAGAACTTACGCGCGTCCATCATATGCCGGTGCTTTCTGAAACTTGACCCGGTTTTCCCTCGCGCCGATCCTATCTGGCTCTTGGAATTCGGGTCGTTCCAAGGAGTCATCATGGCTAAGATCAAGCTCACCAAGACCGCCGTAGAGTCGGCGCAACCCCAGGCCAAAGACATCGAACTGCGGGATACCGCGGTGCCCGGCTTCCTGTGCAAGATTACCCCGAAGGGCCGCCGGGTGTTCATGCTCCAGTACCGCACGAACTCCGGGCAGCCTCGCAAGCCTTCGCTGGGCCTGTTCGGGGAACTGACCGTGGAGCAGGCCCGCTTCATGGCGCAGGACTGGCTGGCCGAGGTTCGCCGGGGCGGCGACCCTGGCGGTGCCAAGGCCGAGGCGCGCAAGGCGCCAACGGTCGAAGCGCTGTGCAAGAAGTTCATGGAGGACTACTCCAAGAAGCGCAACAAGCCCAGCACGCAGCGCGGCTATCAGGCCGTCATCGACCGCTGCATCGTCCCGCTGCTGGGCCGCAAGAAGGTGCAGGACGTGAAGCGGCCTGACATTGCCGGGTTGATGGAGAAGCTGGCCTACAAACCCGCCGAGGCGAACAACACCTTCGGCGTGCTGCGCAAGATGTTCAACCTGGCCGAAGTGTGGGGCTACCGCCCGGACGGCACGAACCCGTGCCGCCACGTCCCGATGTACCCGCCCGGCGAGGAAACCCGACTCATCGTAGACGACGAGCTAGCGCTGATCTTCCGCCATTTGGAGAAGCTGGAGGCGGAAGGACTGGAGAACTACGTCATTCCGCTGGCGATCCGCCTGCAATTCGAGTTCGCCGGCCGTCGCTCCGAAATCTGCACGCTCGAATGGGATTGGGTCGATCTGGAGAAACGGCGCGTGGTCTGGCCCGATAGCAAGACCGGCGGCCTTTCAAAGCCTATGAGCGCGGAAGCCTACCGGCTGTTTTCGACGGCACCGCGCCGTGAAGGCTGCCCCTATGTCCTGCCATCGCCCAACGACCCGACCAAGCACCTGACCTTTGGCGAGCACTACGGCGGCTGGTGCCGGGTGCTCAAGGGCACCGGCGTTCCGCACGTCGGCACGCACGGCATCCGCCACCGCTCGACGACCGACATTGCCAATTCGGGCGTGCCGACCAAGGTAGGCATGAAGCTGACGGGGCATAAGACCGTGGCGATGTTCATGCACTACGTCCACACCGAGGACAAGCCGGTGCGCGATGCGGCCGAGCTGGTGGCGAGCCGGCGCCAGGCGATCACGGGCGCGCGACAGCCCAAGGAGGCCGTGGCATGAACAGGCACAAGTCATCCATTCCTTCGTCCGCAGCGCCGACAGCGCTGATAGGCGACATCCGGGCACTGATCGAGGCGGCGCGACAGCGCGCCGCCTCGGCGGTGAATAGCGAGCTGACGATGCTCTACTGGCGTATCGGCCAGCGCATCCATACGCAGGTCTTGGAGGGGCAGCGGGCCGGCTACGGCGAGGAAGTCGTGTTGACCCTGGCGGCGCAGTTGGTGAAGGAGTACGGCAGCAGCTTCGCGGTCAAGAACCTGCGCCGCATGGTGCAGTTTGCCGCTACCTTCCCCAACGAGCAGATTGTCGTATCACTGATACGACAATTGAGCTGGACGCATTTCATCGCCCTGATCCCGTTGAAAGACCCGCTCCGGCGGGACTACTACGCACAAATGGCTAGCGCCGAACGCTGGAGCGTGCGCACGCTGCGCGAGCGCATCGACTCGATGCTGTACGAGCGTACGGCGCTGTCCCAAAAGCCGGACGAAACGATCGCGCAGGAATTAGCGACCCTGCGCGATGCGCAGCGCATGTCGCCGGCCCTCGTCATGCGCGACCCGTACATCCTCGACTTCCTGGGCTTGAGAGACACCTGGCAGGAAGGCGACCTGGAAGCGGCGATCATCCGGGAAATGGAATTCTTCTTGCTGGAGCTCGGCGCAGGCTTCACCTTCGTCGCTAGGCAGAAGCGCATCCAGATTGACAGCGAGGATTTCCACCTCGATCTACTGTTCTACAACCGCAAGCTGCGCCGGCTGGTGGCGATGGAGTTAAAGGTTGGCGAGTTCAAGGCAGCCTACAAAGGGCAGATGGAGCTGTACTTGCGCTGGCTCGACAAGCACGAACGGGAGCCGGAGGAGGCCCTGCCGCTGGGGATTATCCTCTGCACTGGCAAGAAGTCCGAACAGATAGAACTGCTGGAACTGGACAAATCCGGCATCCACGTTGCCGAATACCTGACTACCTTGCCGCCGCGCGCCGTACTGGTGGATCGGCTGCACCAAGCGACTCGGCGGGCGCAGTTGCAGATCGAGCAGCGCAAGAAGAACTGACTGCAACATTTGAGCTTAGCAGCGCGCCGCATTCGAACCCTAGTACCGCCCGCTTCCAATGCCCACCACGTAAGCAAAAGTAATGTACGATTGACGTACATCGTCAATCAGTCGGCTTGATACCGACCAAGGCATTGGAGTGAGGGGCTCTTCATTCTGGGGCGCAATATGACCACGGCAGCGCATCATCCGGGCGAGGTTCTCGCCGAACGGCTTGAAGTCATTGGTGTATCGCCGACTGAGTTGGCGCGTCAGCTCGGTGTCCCTGCCAACAGGATCACTCAGATCATCAATGGCAAGCGCGGGGTCACTGGCGACTCGGCGCTACGGCTTGCTCACTGGTTCGGGGAGTCACCGCAGTTCTGGATGAACTTACAGTCGCACTGTGACCTGGAGCTTGCAGAGGCTGAGTTGGGACAATCTATCAAATTGCTCCCTACTGCGTCGGCCATTCGAGGCCATAAGACCGTCAAGCGAGCGAAAAACTGCGTAGGAAAGGACTCATGACGGAAAAGAAAAAAGCCTTCTCTCGCGTTGATGAGCATGCCTGGGAGGGCGTGTGGCATGACCGATAAATCGGCAGACATCACATTCCACTATCCGCCGGAGCTATTCAACCTCCTGGTGGATGTCGTGCCGTTGCTCAATCGCTCGAAGTCGGATGTTCTTGTGTTTTTTCGCGGCGCAGGCGTGACTGAAACTGTGACATCTGATATTGCCACTCGCTTGAAGGCGGCGCCGAAGGATGTCAACAAGTACGAAATGGTTCGTACGGTGCTTGAACGCCTCAATGCGAAGGGTGAATCCGCTCTTCGCCAACGGCGTGAGGTACTGCGCCGTGTTGTGGAATTTGCAAGCTTCGACTCGTGCTGGCCCAGCGACCAGCTAAAGGCTAAGGGGCTCGTCGCGAGCATTCGTGAAGTCGTCAACCAAAAGGACGCCTTCACACGCATGAACAACGCCCGCGAGGAAGAGCGGCAGGCGCGCCTCGCCGAAACGCAACGGATTGCCACCGAAAAGCGGCAGCGCGATTCCAGAATCGAGACTGCCAAGCGGGGCTTGTACGCACTTTTTGGCGCTTCGACGACAGCGCAGGAACGCGGCAAGATGCTGGAGACCGCGCTCAACGATCTCTTTCAGGCCTATGGCGTTCTTATCCACAAAGCCTTCCACCTGGTGGGCAGCGCTGGGGAGGGGATTGTTGAACAGATCGATGGAGTGATCGAGCTTGGTGGCGTGCTCTACTTCGTTGAAATGAAGTGGTACCGAAATCCGGTGGGCAAGCCAGAGATTTCGGAGCATCTCGTCCGCCTCATGTCGCGCGCCGAGGTCCGAGGTATCTTCATTTCCGCCAGTGACTACACAGAGCCGGCCATCCATACCGTTCGTGAGTTTTTACAACATAAGGTCTTGGTTCTCTCGACGCTTCAGGAGATCGTGCGTTTGCTTGAGAAACAGGATGATCTTGCAGAGTTCTTTTCGAAGAAAGTCCAGGCGGCGCAGATACACAAGAATCCGTATTTCAGCCCTTATGATGGCCAAGTATAAGGTGCGGACATGACAGCGAACTGGAAGGACATCAACAAGCCGTCTAACCCCGCAACTGCCGTCACCGCTGCGCAGGTCGCGAATGGCCCGGTCATTCCGCCGCAGCAAAGGCTGTTGACTTATTCGCCGGACGAGTGGGAAGTATTCGTTGAGGAGTGGGCCTATTACTGCCTCACAGCGAACTATAAGCATGTCCAACGTTTTTCGGGTGCCGGCGACATGGGTATCGACGTTGCCGGGTTCGTTGATGATGAACGCCTCCAGGGTGTGTGGGACAACTACCAATGCAAGCATTATGGCCATGCCATCAGGCCTAGTGATGTCTGGGCTGAGTTTGGCAAGGTCATCTGGCACTCGTACAGCGGTGAATACACGGTTCCCCGCCGCTACTACTTTGTTTCACCACGTGGTTCTGGCACGTCGCTCAGTCGCCTGTTCTCGAATGCCGAAAAGCTGCGCGAGGAACTAATTGCGAATTGGGATAAACACGTGAAAGACGCGATCACAAGCACGAAAGAGGTGCTTCTCGACGCGAAGCTCCGCGCCTATGTGGACGCCTTTGACTTCTCTATCTTTGACGCCAAGACCGCACTTCAGCTTGTTGGCGATCATCGCACCACGCCGGTTCATGTTGCTCGCTTTGGTGGTGGCCTGCCAATGCGGCCTGCCTCCGAAAAGCCGCCCCAAGAGGTCGCTATCGCCGAGAGTCGCTATGTGACACAGTTGCTCGTCGCATACGGCGAGCACACAGGGACGAACGTGACCGACCCTTCGGCCTTGTCTGTGCCAAAGCTCAAGGAGCACTTCCGTCGGCAGCGCGAAGCATTCTATGAGGCAGAGTCGCTGCGCGTCTTTGCGCGTGACAGCGTGCCGCCTGGCACCTTCGAGTCTTTGCTGAACGACATTCACGATGGTGTTATCGACACTCACGACGCGACCCATGCCGACGGCTACGAAAAGGTTTGCGCTGTTACCAAAGCGGCTCGTGACATGCACATCACAGCGAATGCCCTTATCACTTGTACGAAGCCCAAGGATCGCGATGGAATCTGCCACCAACTCGTGAACGAGGAGCGCATTCGGTGGACACGACAATGAGCCAAGAACGTAAGCCGATCACCTTCAATGGCCCACTAGAGGCCGGCATCCGTGCCGTCTCGATTCTCGGCGCCGCATATCCGAAAACCTACGATCTTCAGCGGCTTGTAGCCCTGGATTATCTTCTTGTCCATACAGGCGATATTGATGGTCCGGACAACTTGCACCCACCGACGCCGATGCATTCGACTGAAATGCTCGTGAGGCGAAAACTGGTGGAGAAATCTCTACTTTTGATGATGACCCGTGATCTCGTGCAGCGCGAAATCACGGCCGATGGCATCAAGTATGGCGCAGGCGAAAGTGCCGCCACATTCCTAACATCAGTTTCATCTAGCTACTTACTGGCTCTGAAGGACCGGGCTGCCTGGCTTGTCGAAGCCCTTGGCGATCTCACGGACGAACAATTCAAAGGCGTTATGCGCCGGTTCTTCGATAAGTGGGTTGAAGAGTTTCAGCAAGTTGAGCGGAGCCTGGGGGGCGAGGTATGACGGTAGAAATTCCCGGATTCCGTTTGCGCTTCCTAGGCTTCTTCGGCCCTCAGAAGCAGCCCTCAAGCGTCACCTTCGGTCCCGGATTGAACGTTCTCTACGGTGCATCGAATACTGGGAAATCGTTCATTGTTGAAGCCATCGACTTCATGCTCGGAGGCAAGCCGCCTTTGCGCGACATCCCGGAGCGTGTCGGTTATGACCTCGTTCTTCTGGGTATTGAGACACTTGATGGAAGGGCTTTCACGCTTTGGCGCAGCATAGACGGCGGCGGTTTCCGTCTTTATGACGACATGCATGAGACGCCACCTGCAACTGATGTTCCGTACAAGCAGCTCGATGACAAGCATAGCGAGAGAAACGACACCAACCTATCTTCTTTCTTGCTAGGCCTATGCGGACTTGGTGACAAGCGGGTCCGTAGGAATTCCCGGAACGAAACCAATAGTCTGAGCTTTCGCAACATCGCACGTCTAATGATCGTTAATGAGACGGAAATCACGCAACAAAGCTCCCCACTTTTTGACGGCAACCCCACCGCTAATACGCCTAACCTTGCAACATTCAAGTTGCTTTTAACCGGGGCAGACGACTCAGCGTTGGTTGCCAGTGCAAAGGGTGAGCCGGAAGAACTTTCGCGTGAGGCGCAGCTGCATCTTCTTGATCAGCTTCTTGGCGACTACCGCGAGCGACTTAAGGAGCTGACCAAAAGTCCGAAGGAATTGGAGGAGCAGCTAGAGAAGATTGACGCATCGCTGCGCCAACAGACAGCCCAAGTAAATACTACCGAAGCACAGTTCCAGGAAGCCGCTGGGAAACGGCGTGAACTGCGCAAGAAACTTGAGGAAGGCCGCGAGCGGCGCGCCGAGATCGGATCGATGCTTGAGCGGTTCAGCCTTCTCGACAAGCACTACGCATCCGACATCGAACGGCTGCGTGCTATCGAAGAAGGTGGAACGCTATTCAATGTGCTTGGTTCCGGGCATTGCCCCCTCTGCGGTGCAGCTCCCGAATCTCATCGCGCCGATGCTGAATGCAATGGAGACATTGATGCTGTTGTTCAAGCGGCTCAGAAGGAAATCGCCAAGATCGGGGTTTTGCGCGCCGAACTCGCGGCGACTATTCAGAGCCTTGAGCATGAGGGTTCCCGTTTCGACCGTAGGATGCCTGCCGTTGTCCAGGAGCTGGGATCAATTTCCGAAGCAGTTGAAGAATTGATCGCGCCGAAGCTTTCGAGTCTTCGCAAGTCCTATTCCGATTTCGCTGACAAACGCGCCGAGGTACGCGAGGCGCTGGGACTCTACGCCACCGTGCAAGACATGGAGCGCCGCCGTGCTGATCTTGAGAAGGGTGCCGAGGACGACAAGGCCGGTGCGCTTGCCAACGCAGACATTCCCACCACCGTGACCCACAGCTTTGCCAAGACTGTTGAGGGAATCCTGGCCGGTTGGCATTTTCCCGAGGCTGGGGACGTATACTTTGATTCCAAAACACGCGACCTAGTTATTGCAGGAAAGTCGCGTAGTGCCTTTGGCAAGGGGCTACGTGCCATCACGCATGCTGCTTTCACTCTCGGACTGCTGGCTTTCTGTCGCTCGCGGCAGACGCCACACACTGGATTCGTCGTTCTCGATTCTCCCTTGCTAGCATATCGAGAACCCGATGGAACCGAAGACGACTTGACCGGAACCGACCTTCAGGAACAGTTCTACGCTTACCTGGAAGCGCTGCCCATCGACACACAAGTCATCGTGGTCGAGAACACTGACCCACCGGAGACAATCAGGAAGCGCGAACAATCACTCATGTTCGGCAAGAATCCACATCACGGTCGGTACGGCCTGTTTCCATTTCTGACGGACACTGTGCAGTAATTGGACATGAGAACGTAAAGGCCACAACAGTCGGAGAATTCAAAGCTGCTTACAAGGACCAGATGGAACTCTACCTTCGCTGGCTTGACAGGCACGAAAGGAGGCCAGAAGAAGCCTCGCCGCTGAGAATCATTCTCTGCACAAGCAAAAAGTCGGACCAAGTTGAATTGCTGGAGTTAGACAAGTCCGGCATCCATGTCGCCGAGTACATCACGACTCTGCCGCCGCGTGTCTTGCTGAGGGAGGGATTGCAGTAGGCAACCCGGCGAGCATAGATTTAAAAAGAACTGGCAATTCAATGGCGAATAATTTTTACAGAAACCTCTATTCTGATAATCCCAGCGCCATATGCTTAAACTGCGTCTTGAGGCAGGAATTTGTCAGTCAATGACGATAACTGGATGACCGCGATCACGTGGAGATCCAGGGAAGCTCGAATAACAAACCCTACTGCCGGGCACCGCTGGGCGCCGCGTTCCGTAAACACTTTCCATGCTAAAGAAGGTGGTTACTTCGTCATCACCATCAATAAATCCGCTATAGCCATTTTGTATAAGGTTGGAGACCGCCCCGACCTTTCGGTCAACGCCAATAAAACACAGATCAGAAATTTCCTCGACTAGTTCGTCCGCTGTGGGGCGGTCAGCAATGTCGTGCTGGAGGCATTTTTCGACAATAGATTGCAGTTGTTCCGCTAAATTCTTGTATTGAGGATTGACCGTCATGAACGTTGGCCAAGGCTCTCTATTCCGATTTTGCACATTAACCGCGGCTTGCAGATAAACTCCGAAAGGAACCTTTCCTGTTAATATCTGAAACATCAATGCACCAAGCGACCATATATCAACTGATTTTCCAGGATGCTCTCCTGCCTGTCTAAACATCATCTCGGGAGCCATATAAGGCAGCGCCCCACGAATAGTTCCGGAAGTTGATCTTGTGATATCTCCCTCGCGAGCTGCCTCCTCAAAAACCTCCTCTGTTAAGGTCGCAATTCCAAAATCTGTAATCTTTAATTCATGAAGATTAACGCCATGCTCGACAATGATATTGCTCGGTTTCAGATCACGATGCACAACGCCTGCGTGATGCGAGGCAGCAACTCCTTTTGAAATGTGCAAGAAAATTCTGGCAGCCAGATGTGGATCAATCGCGCCAAATGATCTTAATCTTGTATCAAGATTTTCACCATCGACATACTCTTCTATGAGAAATAGATTGCCATCTAATTCAAGGTAGTCGAGCGTCTTTGCCACATTATAGTGATTGACTCTGGCAGATATTTTTGCGCTCTTGCTAAATCGCTTATCAGGCTGCCCCGGCTGGGGAGTCTTCAGTGCCACATGCCCTTCGAGTAGAAGGTCGTATGCTAAATACACATCTTGCATGCCGCCCCGGCCTACATGGCGCTCTATCCTATAGCGTCCAGAAATAATATCCCCTGTATTCATGGCATTACCTCTGGGTTCGATACATCAAAAGTCACAAATTTTCGGTTGCCGCCGTTTCCGAAAGTGAGAACACAGCACCCTGGAACTACTCTTCCTGAAGTGGCTGACGTATTGTTGATATATACATCACCCGAAACGCTTGTGACATTAAAGTCCAAGCCATCATATTCTATTGTGAGGCTCCCAACGTTTGCATTTAGTGCAATCTTTCGATTTTTTGAGTCCAAAGTATGGACGACGCCATTCAGGACAACTGTGGCACGATGTTTGTTCTTAAGTAGCTGCTTTGCTAGAAGATCCTGAATCTCTTGCATGGTAGGCCTGTCAGCGCTATTAGCAGAAAGGCAACTGTACAGTACCCCGGAAATTTCGCTTGGAATACCTGCAAAGGGGGCAGAGAACTCGCCCAACGAGGGTTGATTTGGGGGGCGATTGCGCAAGCTGGGAGGTGCGTTGGGCGTCAACAAGGCGAGACAAGTCACGCCAAATGCGTAAACGTCTATAGACGAGTCAAACGCTATTGTTTGATCCCCCCATAGTTCCGGAGCCATGAATATGGGAGTTCCAATGATGCTCCGAGTCTCTGCGTTAGTGTTATTTCTTGATAGACCAAAATCAAGAATTTTTACGACACCCTCACTGTCTATTTTAATGTTTCCTGGCTTAATATCTCGATGGATGATCCCTCCAGAATGTATGTCGGCTAGGCCGCAAGATATCTGCCAAATTACATTTAAATATTCATGGCTGGCCGAGAATCCTCCAGCCTCAAGGGTTTCTCCATCAATGAACTCAAGGACGATGGCTGGATATTGGACTCCATTGCTTTGAATGTTCACTATGTCATAGAGCTGAACTACATGTTTTGATCTTAGTTTCGCGAGGGATTTTTGCTCGTCCAGAAGTCTTCTTGCCTCAACTCCTGGTTGGAGATACTTCAGAACAACCTGGCGTTGCAAATGAAGATCCTCGCAAAACAAGACTTCCCCCATGCCCCCTCTGTCAGATGTGTTGAGAGACTTGTATCTATTTGCTATCAGCATCGACATCTCCTTGTTCGCCAGGATTTCCTATTTCGATGTCTAGCTCGATATTTTCAGGATATGCATCTTCTCGCTTTTTTTTCTTGGGCCTCTTTGTGGAAGACCTCTGTCTCTTGGGCTTCTCTCCTGTAGCTACGACGTTGCCGAGGGGCGCTTTGGCCGGCAGATCATTATTAATGTCACCAGAACTCTCGGGTTGTCGGCCTTGCCTATGATTAAATGCTTGATCTTCTTCGCGCAACCATAGCGTGGTTAAGTCTCCATCAGCATCCCAGAGTCGAATACCACTACCTTCATAAAAAGCTAGCGACTCTGTGACTTTGCTTATGTCAAATACTGCGGATGTGGAGTTATCGTGGCCGCCACACCATCTAGACAGGGCAATCAATCTATCTGATGCCTGCTTTATGTCCGATGAGTTTTCTAGAATTCTACTTAAAGTCTTTTCTTCAATGCTATGGATGCCGTCGGTAGTGATTGCACAAAACGTTTTATTGCTGGGAAGGTCTGCTATTTTGGGCTGCATGGACTCACCCATTCCAACAAACTGGAGAAGCTCTCGGCCGCTGCCACCAACAGCTTCTGCTAGAGAATCATCAGTGGTGTGCCGCTCTACCTTTTCATTAAAGCCGAACGTGTAAATTCTTGTATCGCCCAAATGTACGAAAAGTCGCTTCCCATAAGAATCTATCAAAACGGCGGTCAGTGTTGACCCTCCATTTCCACTATAGATTTTAAATACTTCCTCGTTGGCATGCCTTATTGCTTCCGTCGCTCTGTCATGAATGCTCAGGTTGCGATAATGAACCAGGGCATAAAAAAAACTCGATAGGGACAAAGTGGAGCAGAGCCCTCCATCTCGCATACCTCCCATTCCATCTGCAACCGCTACTGCAAATAGAGGATTGATGGACTTTTTCCCAGTGTAGATAGCCGCAACCCGATCTTGATTTTCTTGACGTACCAGTCCTATATCACTTGACAGCACAAGAGGGATGTCAAAGCATTGATTCTGCGCACGGTCAGGAAATTTCCTAGAGAACCATATCTGTAGATTTTCTTGGAATGGGTGCATGGAATTTTAGAGACTCCTGTTTGTGCAAGTGGAATGCATGTGCCCTTCTCTTAAGTTCACGCTATCCAGACTTAGGAGCACCAAGCGCTAATCAATTGTCGCTTTCTGTCGATTTTATCTGACATGATCTCGGGCGTCACGATTTTAGTCGTGGGCTTGCTGGCTGCGCCGGCTCCTCTGCCAATTGCGCCATCCGGTTTCGATCCTTGACCCTGCCAGCCCTGACGAGCCTGCACACAGCGTTGGCTTCCCTTGTCAAACTGGTAGAGCCGGCTGCGCCAGATCGGCCGGACAACACCGCGGTATGACGTCGATGGCCAGGGTACGGGGTTCAAGTTGCTTGGGCGAATGGGCGTCCCCGGCCAAGAAGCATAGCCGGTCGCGCTGTCGTGCTGCGCATCGAACCCCCCTGGGGGGTTTCGCCCCTGTCGGGCCTCCATCGTTCCCTCGCTCCGCTCGGCTGACGCCTACGGCCCGGCTTCCAGCTTCGGGCCTGCGCGCTTCGCTTGCGTGCGGTCGGCACAAAGGGATGGCCGTTGCCTTGTCCAGCCGTCTCCCCTGACTTCATCACCTTACCCGCGACCGTAGCCCGCTCCCGTGTGCCGTCAAGGCGCGCAGGGCCGTGTCCTCGGCTGCGCCTGCGGGCCGCACCAACCCTGCGCTTGTTTCCTTGACGGCCCCCGTCCGCGCGCTCCTGACCGTCGCGGGCGATGAACTCAGGAAAGACGGTGGCAACAGGGCCAACCGGGTTCTTCGTGCCGACCGCATCGAACAGCCGAAAGGCTGGGCTCCGAATCTAGGAATCCGGTGTGCGGTGTGAACAGCAAACCCTTTTCGTCAGGAGAAATGCCATGCAACTCGCATCCCGATTCGCTTCCCGTTCCCCGTCGCTGCGCAGCGATTACCCGCTGTCCGACGATCAAATCCGCAGGGTCGCGCCGTCCATCTTCGCGGACGCGCCGCACGAAAGCCGTTCCGAGCGGTACGCCTATATCCCCACCGCCGCCGTGCTGGCGGAACTGCGCAAGGAAGGGTTCCAGCCCTTCATGGTGGCGCAGACCCGCGTGCGCAACGAAGACCGCCGCGACTTCACCAAGCACATGATCCGGCTGCGCCATGCCAACCAGATCAACGATGCAGAAGCCAATGAAATCGTCCTGCTGAACTCGCACGACGGCACCAGCAGCTATCAATTATTGGCTGGCCTACTGCGCTTTGTCTGCCAGAACGGATTGGTATTCGGTGACACCGTGGCCGATGTGCGCGTGCCCCACAAAGGCGACGTGGCCGGGCACGTCATCGAAGGCGCTTACGAAGTGTTGAGCGGCTTCGACCGGGTGAAGGAATCCCGCGATTCCATGCGTGCCATCACCTTGAACGATGGCGAATCCGAAGTGTTCGCCCGCGCCGCGCTGGCCCTCAAGTACGACGACCCCGACAAGCCCGCGCCCATCACGCAATCGCAAATCCTGATGCCGCGACGCTTTGATGACCGCCGCCCGGACTTGTGGAGCGTGTTCAACCGCACGCAAGAGAACCTGACCCAAGGCGGCCTGCGCGGGCGCAGCGCCAACGGACGCCGCCAGCAAACCCGCCCGGTGCAGGGCATCGACCAAAACATCCGCCTCAACCGTGCGCTTTGGCTGCTGGCCGATGGCATGCGCCAGTTGAAAGCCTGAATCCCCACGCGGCAGGGGCAGGCAGCAGCCCTTGCCGCTTCTCTCGCTGCCGCATCCCCAACCGCAAGGAGTTGTCACCATGAACGCCGTTACCCAAATCGAAACCCGCGCCATCGAAACCGCCGCGCCGCTGGAAGTGGCCGACCCGACCAAGAACCTGATTCTGGTTCCCCTCTCGCATTTGCTGCCGCGCCGCTCCAAGCGCAACGCACGCAAGACCCCGCGCCTGTCCATCCCCGAACTGGCCGCGAGCATTGCCCGCATCGGCCTGCTGCAAAACCTGATCGTCATCCTTTCCGCCGATGGCGAGGCTTACGAGGTGGTGGCAGGCGACCGCCGCCTGACCGCCTTGAAGCTGCTGGCGAAGAAGATGCGCATCCCTACCGACTACGAAGTGCCGTGCCTGCTGGTGGCCGATGCGTCCGCCCGTACCGTCAGCCTCGCGGAGAACGTGCAGCGCGAGAACATGCACCCCGCCGACCAGTTCGCGGCCTTCGCCGCGCTGGTCAAGGAAGGCCGACCCATCGAGGACATAGCCGCCGACTTCGGCGTGTCCCCGCTGGTGGTGCAGCGCCGCTTGAAGCTGGCGAACGTCTCGCCGCGCCTCATGGCCGACTACCGGGCCGGTGGCGTGACGCTGGAACAGTTGATGGCCTTGACCATCACCGATGACCACGCCGCGCAGGAAGCGGCGTTCTATGGTGCGCCGGAATGGCAGCGCAGCCCGTCCAAGCTGCGCGAGCGCCTGACCGAGCGCGAAATCGACGCCACGCACGCGCTGGTGCGCTTCGTCGGGCTGGACGCCTACCAGCAGGCAGGCGGCGGCATCCGCCGCGACCTGTTCGCGGAAGGCGATGCCGGAACCTACCTCACCGATACCGCAGTGCTGGAAACGCTGGTGCGCGACAAGCTGGCAACGCTGGCCGAGGACGTGCGCGCCGAGGGCTGGGCATGGGTGGAGGCCGTACCGCATCTGGCCTACGAGGAACGGCAGGCGTTCCAGAACGCCCCGCGCCACCGCCGCGAGCCGACCACCCGCGAGGCCCGCCGCATCGCCTCGCTGGAAACCCGCCTCGAAAAGATCGACGCCGAACTGGAAGAGGCCTACCAAGGTGAAAGCAGCGAGGACGAGGCCAAGGCCGAGAAGCTGGAACAGCGGCGCGATCAGGTGGTCGGGGAACTGCAAGACGCGGAGGACGCCTTGCAAGGCTACGCCCCCGAGGTGCGCGAGGTGGCCGGTGCCATCGTCACCATCGACCGCAACGGCGAGGCCGTCATTCATCGCGGCCTGCTGCGCGAAGCCGAGGCCAAGGCGCTGCGCACGCTGGAAAAGCTGCGGCGCGGTTTCGGCAGTGCCGAAGGCGAAGCCGCCAACGACGAGCACGAGGACGCCGACGACGCGCCCAAGGCCGCGAGCCTGTCCGACCGGCTGGCGCAGCGGTTGAGCGCCCACCGCACGGCGGCGCTGCAAATCGAAGTCGCGCGGCATCCGCACGTCGCGCTGGCCGCGCTGGTGCATGGCATGGTGCAGAGCGTCTTGCAACCCGACGCCTACGGCGACGGCCTGCCGCTGGGCGTGCGCCTCACGGCGCAAGACCGGCTAGAAGGCAGGGCCCCGGACTGGCCGGAATCGCCCGCCGCCGTGGCGCTGCGCGAACTGCAAGAGTTGGCGGGCGAAGCCTTGCCGCAGGACAGCGCCGAACTGTTCGCCGCGCTGCTGGCGATGGAGCAAGGCGAACTGGTGCGGCTGCTGGCCGTGTGCGTGGCTTCCACGGTGGATGTGGTGACGCCTCGCGCCACGACGCACCAGCCGGGCGCGGAACTGGCGCAGGCCGTGGGGCTGGACATGGCCGCATGGTGGCAGCCCACCGCAGACGGGTATTTCCAGCATGTGCCTAAGGCCGCAATTCTGGAAGCCGTGGGCGAGTTCGCACCGTCGCACGCTGCCCGGCTGGCGAAGTTGAAGAAGGCCGACATTGCCAGCGAGGCGGAACGGCTGGCCGATGGTACGGGCTGGATGCCCGCCATCTTCAACACCGAAGGCCCGAAAGCTGCGCCGCAGGAAACGCAGGCGCAGGACGCCCCGGAGGATGCCGAGGCAATGGTGGATGAACCCGCCGAGGCGCTGGCCGCTTGACCCGCGCCGAAGGCAAGCGCCCCGGCACTCGACCGGGGCGCTTCGCTTGAAGGAGAAGCCCCCATGAACCGCACCACCACCAGCCGCCCGCGCATGGCGGCCATCTATGTGCCCGGCGCAGTACGCGCCCGCCGCTGGCACGGCGAAGGCGACGTGCGCGGCTACCGCCCACCCTCGGTCTGGTCGGCCCGCGCCGACCTCACCGACATTAACCCCATCACGGGCCGCGCCTTGCCGCGTGCCATGTGGTGGATTATCGAAACCAAGGAATAACGAGCCGCACCGGCCCCAAGCCGTTCCGCCTTGGGGCCGGTGGTCGAAGATCCGGGCGCGGCGGTGGCCGCGTCCGGTTCCAGCGTCCAAAGCAGAATCGCCCCGTCGCCGCCTTCGACCAGGCGGCGACGGGGCGGACGTGCAAGTGCCTTGCACGCGGTACGGCGATCGGCGCCCGCTGGCGCGGGCAAGGTTTCGATGGCGCCCCGCCGCAATGGGCGGGGCTTGTGGGGCTACGCCCCGGCTTGCTGCGGCTGGTTGTGCCAAAGCGTGCCGTCCTCGACGCTGGCGGTTCGCGCCTGTACGTCACGAAGGACGGTTCACAGACACGCCACCCGGCTTCGCTATGGAGCATCCACGCCACGCCTCAACCACGTCGTCGCAATCTGCGGCAAGGAGCGTTCTTGCTCGTCGTTGGGGTATTGGCCTTGCCCGCGTCAGGGCGCAAGCCGGTGAAGCCGTCATGCGGGGATGCCGAGTCGGCCACGTCTCCATTCGGGAGCGGGCGGCCGGTGCGTCCTTGGCTTGTCGTGAATCCTGGCGAGGGAACGGCTGCGCCTTGGGCTTCATGGCCGCAACCTTCCAGCGAAAACAATTTCCCCTGCGCTGCGCGCATTCCTCGCGGGACAAATTCTTTTCGCTTCCAGGCTCTCCACGGTGTTGCGACCGCTGCGCGGTGCGGCCAGCCCATCCCCCGCCGGCCGGATCACAACAAGGACGCACTGGCGCGACCTTGTTCAACCCGAAAGGAGAAACATCATGGCTAACATCGGCACCTTCACCGCAGAGAAAGACGGCTTTACCGGCCAGCTCCGCACCCTGACCCTGAACGTCAAGGTCAAGCTGATTCCCAACGACAAGGGCGACACCGAGAACGCCCCCGACTTCCGCCTTCAGGCGGCCGGCCACGACATCGGCGCGGCGTGGAAGAAGATCAGCGAAGCCGGTCGGCCCTACGTGTCCGTATCCCTCGACGATCCTTCGTTCCCGGCGACGGTCTATGCCCGCCTGATCGAGAACGAGGACGGCACGCACGACCTGATCTGGTCGCGCAACAAGCCCAAGGCGGCCTGACGGCCGCCCACGGCGCCCCGCCCATTGCGGCGGGGCACAACTCTATGCACGCATGACCTTATTCCAGTCGATGCTATGACCGGCAGCTTCAAGCTCACGCGCAAGTGCCTGTTTCCAGCCCCCGCCGCTATCCATCGTCTCCCAAACGACACCGGCGAAATCGCTTGGAATTTCCACCGCCCCGCGTTTGAGAGCACATACCTTGTCTCTGCCCAGGCGACCAATGAAGTACCCCAACTCCAAAAGCACATTCTGACGGGCTCTGGGCTCAGGCGTTCCTCCTTTTACGCAGCCCTCATCGTCTGGCGTAAGCAGAACTACTGCGAAACCAACATCACTGTGAGCAACCACCTTTTCTATAATCGTTCGTCCTTGGTTAGCCTGTTCGTGCAAGATGATAGCTTCTAGCCCGATTCGCTCAAGAAATCGTGCCACTGTTTCACGAGCACCATCATCGTGACCATGAACAATAAAGACCTTGCGCGAAAATTGAGCTTTTAACATGACATCCGTGCTCCCCTTGGCCTGGATATAACTCTTGTAATCTCGCACGAAGGGAATGATTAGCTGGCCAGTAAGTGCGTGGATTCCAGCAATGACCTTTTTTCCGGAATAGAAAAAATGGTGTCCGAAGTTCGTAGCGTAGCCGGGATCTGCCGCCAGCTTCTCGATTAAAAGCAACGTCAACCCCAGCGCCTGTTTGGGCTCATCTGGCCAAGCAAGCTGGGCGCTTCCAACCATGCTGCCCCCGGTCTTTTCACTTTCAGCGATGAACGCCTCAACGTCGAGACCTTCCGTGAGCTCGGCGTTGTATGGCTCAAGGTCGGGATGTCGTAGCAGTTGAGCCAATTTCTTGAGCGGTCTTTCGTAGGTTTGAAGCTGTGAGGACTGCAAGTCTAGAACTGCATTGTCTATTTCCGAGAATAGGTCTTTAGCCATCACTCATCCCCACCCGACTTCAATCTTGCTTCTGCCGCTTTTTCAAGAATACTCTCCCGATACTTTTCCTTCATTTGTTCTGCGAGAGGGCCAACGATAGGGTTCGAAGAATATTCCCCTAAGCGCTCGTCGATCATTCGATTGACCGATTGAATTGCGCCCTCAATGCTGGCGGGATCATGTGGATCAAAGTTTACGACCCCCAGTTCGCCGTCTAACTCACTCAAGGCGCGCTGTGCATCTTTCAGGTTTTTCTGAAGCTTATCCAGTCCGGTAATTTTGAACACGACTCACCTCCTGTTATTTATTCGGAGGCTCGGAAAATGATGAAACTTCCCGAGCAATGTGATCCATCAGTTCGTGGACGCTTTTTGGATCACTACCTGCATACGCAAGGACCAGCAGCGTGAGTGGGTGAACATCCAGCACGGCACAAACATCTTCGATTTTATTCAATGTTGGGCTTTTCAGCCCTCGCTCCAGAGAGCTGAGGTAAGTTCGGCTGGACACATCCGAGAACGCCTCCTGGCTCAGACCACGCGCCTTTCTGATCCGCCGCAGTGCATCGGGCAATGATGGCTTGAACGCTGTCATTCTGAACTTTCCCCAAAATCCAGAATGACAACCTGTTGCACTCTATAGGGCTACAATCTATAGTGTTCATTTCGTGTTTTCGTGTCCTTACTGAAATCCGCATCGGCGGCTTTCTTCAAAAGCGGGGAACCGCATCCGTGTCTTTCCTGACCTGCGCACTTCCGCTTCTGCGTTTCCGTGGATGTACGGATTCGATGGCTTGCGCCTTCGTGCTTTCCCGCCAAAGCACGCATCCGCTTCGGCGGTTCCGCGCTTCGGTGGAAAATCGTATCCGTGCGTCCTCGGATGCGTGGGGATTCGGGCCATGACCCAGCCGCTCGTCACCGCTGAACAGCGGGCGCAACTGCGCGCCGTCGGCGCGGCACGCGCCGCTGATCGGGGCATCGACCCGATGCCGGTGGTGCGACTGTTCACGCCTGACGCGCACGCCACCTGGCTGCTGGCCGCGCTCGACCCGGCCGATGGCGATACGGCCTGGGGGCTGATCGACCTGGGAATAGGCATGCCCGGCCTGGGCCATGTGAAGCTGTCCGATCTGGCGTCCATCGTCGGGCCGCGCAGCAACCTGTGATGCGCGATCGCTACTTCCAGCCCGTGCGGCTGCTGTCGGAGTACCTGCGGCTGGCCGAGGAAAACGGCTCGATCACCGACTGAGCAGTCCCAGCCAACGACGGCGCATTCTGACTATTTCAGTCTTACCCAAGACCTGCGCGGTCTGAATCCGAACTCTTGCACCGAAGCGGTGCGCTTCTGTTGCAAACAGTCATGATCTTTGGTGCGGGCTGCTGCACGGTGCTTCATGCTGCGCGCCATTTTCGTGGCGGCGCAGCCGTCGCATTCAGACGATTTCCGCAATGCCCTGGAGCGAATCAGTCTTGACACCAGCAGTTACAGCCTATCCCGATTTCGATGACGACTTGATGGCGGCCCGATAGCTCCCGCACGGCGGAATCCGTGGCGACGTTCCTGCTGAACGACAGGAGGCTGCGTCATGGCTGACCCGAGCGCCGAACACTGGTATCCGACCGCCGCGTATCTCTACACGCTGCACCTCGACGGCCCCGCGCTGGCCTGGGAATACCTGCGCCGCCACCCCGACTACCGCCGCGACTGGCTGCGCCGGCGCCGCCGGCCAGAGGCCGCCGCGCGCTGGGGATTGCGCCTGCTGGAAGATCCCGCCCTGGATGCGCGCGACGCGCATCCGGCCTGGTTCCCCGATCACGATGCGGTGGTGCAGCTCTACCCGGACGCCGACCCGCCGCCCGACGCGGTGGCCTTCGCATTCTGGCGCCTCCCCGGCCAGAAGCACCTGATCCACGACGGTAAGCGCCTGGTGCTGCTGACACGCTGGCCGGGCTGCTGCCTGCGGCTGGTGATCGCTCCCGGCCTGGCCGACGGCATGGCTTACGCCTATGCCATTCGCGCCTGCGCCGCATCCTGCGGACGCTATCAGGCGCTGGCGACCGAACTGGACAAGCTGGCCGCCGCTGGCGATGCAGCGCCAGCGGGAACAGCACGGTCGCGGCCGGCCCCCGCTGCGCTGCTGGAGTTGAACACGCTCCAGGCGCTCGACGGCACCCTCGCTGGCGCATCCCTGCGCGACGTGGCCGAAGGGCTATTCGGCGTCGATGCCGTTGCCGACGACTGGTACGCCGACAGCGCCTTGCGCGCCCGCGTTCGCCGGCTGGTACGCCGGGGCGATGTGCTGATGCGCGGCGGCTATCGCCGCCTTGCACAGCTTCCGCCCGTTGCACAGGGACGCGCTGCATCCCCTGCAAAACGTCCCTGAGCAAGAAGCCTTGCTTTCTTGAAAGTGCCTCTATCCGGCCGCGTGGTGTGGCCGGGCTTGATGGAGGTACATCCCATGCGACCCGCTCCCTTGCGGCCTGCCGCCGCTGCTGTCGCTGCGCCCGTGCAGCCCCAACGCTACCTGACCAACGACGAAGCCGCCGAATACCTGCGGCTGTCGCCGCGCACGCTGGAGAAACAGCGCGTGATCGGCGGCGGCCCCAAGTTCCGCAAGTTCGGCCGCCGCGTCATGTACGCGGTGGCCGACCTCGATGCCTGGGCCGACCAGCGCAGCTACGAGGCCACGTCCGACCCGGAATATGCAGAGCGTCATGCGGGCGACTACCGTGATGGCCGCTGATCGTCGGCTCGCCGGTGGCCATCGTCATGTCCAGCCCATCGCTGCCGCCGGGGCAGCGATCGCAGCAGCAGGCACAGCTCGACTTGTTCCGTGCGCTACCGGGCGACGGCATGGCGCCGCGCGACAGTCAGGACTTGATGGCTTTTCCGTTCTTCTCGCTGGCGAAGTCGCGGCGCACCGCGCCGATCGACTTCCGCAGCGGGAACATCACCATCCGCGTGGAAGGCACGGCCGAGCATGGCATCGCCACGATATGGGATGCCGACGTTCTGATTTGGGCGGCCTCGCAGATCGTGGAGGCGCGCGACGCGGGCATTCGCCCGTCGCGCTGGATACACGCCACGCCCTACGAAATCCTGCGCTTCATCGGGCGCGGCACGTCCCTCAACGACTACCAGCGTCTGAAAGCCGCGCTCGACCGGCTGCAATCGACCAGCGTGGCGACTTCCATCCGCGAAACCACCGGGAGGCGCTTGCACCGCTTCTCATGGTTGAACGAATGGCGCGAGCTGGCCGACGCCAGCGGCACGCCGCTGGGCATCGAGCTGATCCTGCCGGACTGGTTCTATGCCGGCGTGCTCGATGCCGCCCTAGTGCTGACCATCGACCCGGCCTATTTCCGCTTGAAGGGCGGCATCGAACGCTGGCTGTACCGCCTGGTACGCAAGCACGGCGGGCGGCAGGAACACGGCTGGCAATTCGACTTCCGGCACCTGCACCGCAAGTCCGGCAGCGCGGCGCGCTTCTCGGACTTCGCCTACGACCTGCGCGTGCTGGTCGCACGTCAGTCGCTGCCCGGCTACGTCCTGGGCATCGAGCCGATGCCGGGCGAAAGGCTGGAACTGCTGACCTTCCGGCCCGTGCCGTCCACGGCACGGGGATAACTGCGGGAAAAGGTGTGGACGGCCTCGTGCTATCAGGAGTACCGGGTATCGTGCTATCGGGAGTACGCCTATCGTGCTATCAGGAGTACGAAAACGCCGCAAAGCGAGTAACGGCGCGGGTTTGCGCCCCCTCTAACTTACCTAACTATAAATCTCTAACTGTTAGTAGAAGCGCGCCGTTTCGGTGGACAACCACGAAACGGCACGGCCAGGCCGGCTCTCCAGCAGGGAGGGCTGCGCCATGATCTTCGCGTTTCTCAACCAGAAAGGCGGCGTCGGCAAGACCACGCTCGCCACGCACATCGCCGGCGAACTGGCGATGCGCGGCCTGCACGTCATCCTGCTGGACGCCGACCCGCAGGGTTCCTCACTCGACTGGACACAGCGCAGAAGCCAGCAGGGCTTGCCGCGGTTGTTCAGCGCAGTGGGCCTCGCCCGCGAAACGCTGCATCAGGAAGCGCCGGAGCTGGCCCGCCGCGCCGATCACGTCATCATCGACGGCCCGCCGCGCATCGCCGCCCTGGCGCGTTCCGCGCTGCTGGCGGCCGAGCGCGTGCTGATTCCCGTGCAGCCCAGCCCGTATGACCTGTGGGCCAGCGCCGAGATGGTGGCGCTGATCCGCGAGGCACAGGTGTTCCGGCCTGCGCTGCGCGCGGCCTTCGTCATCAATCGGCGCGTCAGCACCACCATCATCGGCAGGGAAGCACGGCAATCGCTGGCCGAACAGCCGCTGCCGGCGCTGCGCAGTGAAGTGCGCCAGCGCATCGTCTTCGCCGACAGCGTGGCCGCTGGCCGACTCGCCCGCGAGACGGCGCCCGACAGCGCCGCCGCACGCGAGATCGTCGCGCTGACTGACGAACTGCTGCGGTGGCCGACATGAGCCAGCGCAACGGCAAACGCATCGCCATCGGCGCGCGTCCGCCTGCGAATCCGCACGCCGAGGCGTGGGTTCGCCAGGGCGAGGCCGACGGCATCCAGAAAGGCGACCTCTACACCGCGCGCCTGACCCTCGACATCACGCCTGCGATGCGGGCGCGCATCAAGGTGTCGGCATTCACGCAGGGCGTAACCGTCGCGGAACTGCTGCGCGGTTTGCTGGAACGAGAGTTTCCAGAACACCGGATGGAGAACACACCATGACCGCATCCGCTTCGCCTGCCGCTGGCGCGGCTACGGCTGCGCTGTCGCTGCATCCCGCAGCACTCGCCGGCCAAGCCGGCAACGTGCCACTGACCCGCGTATCGCTCGCCTACATCGAGCCGCGCTTCAAGCTCTATCTGCGCTTCGGCGAACCTGCGCGCACGCTGCGGCTCGACCACTGGCGGCGCTGCGCGGTATTCCTGCCGGGCGCGATGTTCTGCCGCATCCGCTGGGAGGCCAACGACTACGGCACCGTGCGCTGGCAGCTCATGGTGATGCAGGCCGGCACGCCGCTGGACGCCGTGCAGCGCATCCCCGGCGTGCGGCCAGGCGCACGCCTGCTGCTGCACGCCGAAGGTGAGAGCGCGGTGCGTGCCGTGCTGGAACGCATCGACGGCATCGACGCGCAGGGCATCGCCGCCATCGACGTGTCGCCCGCGTACTGGCGCACGCTGGGCAACCGTCTGGCGGCCCGCCTGCCGCTGCCCGAATACACCGCCGAGCGACACGCCGCCTGGCTGGCCGGGAGAGCGCTGCCATGACGACCCAATCCAACACCACATGCACGCACGAAGCCGTGCCGCATTCTCGCTCGCGCCGACGCGCTCGCCTCGCGCTGGTGGGCTTCGCCGCTGTCGGCTTCGCTGCACTGGCCTGGGCAGCTTTCGTGTCGCCGCTGCCGCGTCTGACCTACAACCCGTCCGACAGCGTGGCGGTCGGTTGGTATCGCATCGAACCGTTCGACCCGCGCACCGCCTCGCTGCCACGTCCGCTGTCCGTGGACAGCATCGTGCTGGTGCCGCTGCCTGCCAGGGCCGCCATGTTGGCTGCGCAGCGCGGCTACCTGCCAACGCGCGTGCCGCTGCTCAAACGTGTGGGCGCAGTCGCGCCGCAACACGTCTGCATCGTCGCCGGTCAGGTTCGCATCGACGGCGTGCCTGCGGCCGCCGCGCTGCCTGCCGACCGGCTGGGCCGGCCGCTGCCATCCTTGCAGCTTTGCCGCCGCCTCGAAGCGGGCGAGCTGTTCCTGTTGAGCGCGACCAACCCGGCGTCGTTCGACAGCCGGTATTTCGGCCCGGTCAGCGCATCCGCCGTGATCGGCGTTGCGCACCCGATCTGGCTGGAGACACGCCCATGATGGCCGACTCGCTGCATGTTGCCGTGCATCTTGTCGTGCCATCGGGCGTGTCGTTCTACTGTTCGTCGTCGTGTCGTCGCGCGTGCAGTGCGGGTGCATTCGCACCGCACTTCGCGCTGCCTTCGGCGCAGCCGTCCAGTGTGCAGGCGTCTTGCCTCGAACGCGCTCGGCCTGCGGCCATTGGCGCGTTCGCCGGCGGGCTGGCTGCAAGCAGCGCAGCGCCGCCGGGCCGCCAACGCCCGGAGCGACAGCGAGGGGCAAAGGCGGAAGGCAAGACAAAAGGACGCGGCACCGGGCCGCGTCGAAAGCCTGTCTGCACATGGGGGTGGCGCGGCACGGAGCGGCTTCGCCGCCGTGCCGCGTGGGGCGCGAAGGTCGCGCCAATGCAGGCATGTCCGCGTACTTCGCACGACAGGACACGCCAGAGCTTGCAGGGGGAGCGGCCATGACCGACCGCCGCGACGACGACTTCCGCGTGCGCCCCAGCGCCCCGAAGAACCGGGGCAAGGGTCAGGGCCAGAGCTTGGTTTCCAAGGTGCTCAGGCAGGCGGGAAAGGCCAGCAGCGGCAAGTCGGCGGTGCGCCGTCCTGCCACTGGCGGCACCGGCCAGCGGCCCGGCTCGCGCCTGGGACGCGGCCATACGGCGGCGCGCTTCGCCGGGGCGAAGCTATCGCCCATGTCGCGGCGCGTGACCATCAAGACCTTGCTGGTCAATCACCAACGGGCCAGCCCGCAATCACTCGCCAAGCACCTGCGCTACATCGAGCGCGATGGCGCGGGCCGTGATGGCGAACCGGGCCGGGCCTACGGGCCGCAGGCCGACGAAGCCGATCTGGATGCCTTCAAGGAACGCTGCGCCGACGACCGGCACCATTTCCGCTTCATCGTTTCAACGGAGGACGGGGGTGAACTGGACGACCTGCGCACCTACACCCGGCATCTGGTGAACCGGATGGAGGCCGACCTGGGCACGCGGCTGGATTGGGTAGCGGTGGATCACTGGAACACCGACAACCCGCACACCCACCTGATCGTGCGCGGGCGCGACGACACCGGCAAAGACCTCATCATCGCAGGCGACTACATCGCCCACGGCTTCCGCCGCCGGGCCGCCGAGCTGGCGACGGAATGGCTGGGGCCGCGCACCGAACTGGAGATCCAGCAGACCTTGGGGCGCGAGGTGGAACAGGAGCGGTGGACGAGCCTCGACCGGACGCTGCGACGCGAAGCCGGCGACGATGGCCGGGTGCAGATCGAACAGTTCAACGCACCGGCGCTGCAACGCCAGCGCCTGTTGCTGATCGGCCGGCTGCAACGCTTACAACGGCTGGGCCTGGCCGACGAAATGCAGCCCGGCACCTGGGCCATTCACGCCGACGCCGAGAAGACCTTGCGCACCCTGGGCGAGCGTGGCGACATCATCCGCACCATGCAGCGGGCCATGAGCGGCCAGCCGCGCGAGCTGGCGGTGTTCGAGCCGAACCAGAATGACGATGGAAGTGGCCGCAGCATCCTCGGCCGCGTGGCTGCGAAGGGGCTGGCCGACGAGCTGCACGACCGGGGTTATCTGGTCATCGACGGCGTGGACGGCAAGGCCCACTATGTCGGGCTCAATGCCCGCGACGAGCTGTCGAACTACCCCACGGGTGCGGTGGTGGAAGTGAAGGGTTCAGCCGACGTGCGCGCCGCCGACAAGAACATTGCCGCGCTGGCGAGCGATGGTCTGTATCGCGCCGATCATCACTTGGCCATTGAACAGGGCCGGGCCAAACCCGGACGCGACCCGCAGGAGGTTGTCGCCGCACACGTTCGGCGGCTGGAAGCCCTGCGCCGCGCCGGCATCGTGGAGCGCGTGGCCGAAGGGATATGGAAGGTGCCGGACGACCTGGCCGAGCGTGGCCGTCAGTACGACGCGCAGCGGCTGGGCGGCGTGGCCGTGGAGCTGAAATCGCACCTGTCCATCGAGCGGCAGGCCCGCCTCATCGGCGCGACCTGGCTCGATCAGCAATTGATCGGCGGCGGTAAAGGGCTGGGTGATCTGGGCTTTGGTGGTGACGCCAAGCAGGCCATGCAGCAGCGGGCCGATTTCCTCGAAGAACAGGGACTGGCCGAGCGGCGCGGGCAGCGCGTGATTCTCGCCCGCAACCTGCTGGGCACGCTGCGCAACCGCGAACTGGCGCAGTTCGCCAAGGACATAGCCACCGAAACCGGCCTGGAGCATCAGCCAGTAGCCGACGGGCAGCGAGTGGCTGGTATTTACCGGCGCTCTGTCATGCTTGCCAGCGGGCGTTATGCGATGCTCGATGACGGCAAAGGGTTCAGCCTCGTGCCGTGGAAGCCGATCATCGAACAGCGGCTTGGTCAGCAGCTCGCCGCGACGGTGCGCGGTGGCGGAGTATCTTGGGAGATCGGGCGGCAACGTGGGCCAACTGTTGGTTGAAACGGCGTGAATTCAAGCGAGCGATCACACCTTTTTCCGCTTCCGCTCATCCGTTGAGGGAGAGGATCATTCCTGCCGCCCCAGCGACTAGAACCACATCAATGAGAAGCTCGAACGTGTGCAACTGGAGTCGCTGGACGAGACGTTTCGCAATCATCGAACCGGCAAGCAACGCGATGCCGATGGCAAGTCCACGTGTGATGACGGGCGGCGCAAGTACACCCGACACTCCAAACGTACCAAGCTTGCCGGCGTAGAGCAGGATAGCGCTTGCCGCCTCCGACCCCAGAAATGCACCGCCACTCATTCCGTACCCGGTGAATACCGGCACGCTGAGCGGCCCGGTGGACAGCACGAATCCGGTCAGGAACCCGACAATCGCCCCGGCAAAACTCATGTGCCAGAGGTTCAGATGGAGGTTCGATCGTCTGATGAGACGGCGCAGCGGGATCATCGCAAGGAAGAAAGCTGCCAGGAACACGTCCACAGTGGCAGGAGAGATCGTCAGCAGCGTGTGCGCCCCGAGCACAGCCGCGGGAACTCCCGCCAACGAATAGGCAAACACCGGCCGCCAACGGATCTCATGCCACCAGGCAATCACCCGCCCGATGTTGCCGAACAAGGACGCAATCGCCATCACAGGTACAGCGATCCGTGGCCCGTACAGCATGACGAGGACGGGCAGCATGATGAGCGACGAGCCGGTGCCGACGACGCCGCTGAGCACGCCAGCACCGAGGGCGAGAAAGAAGAGAAATAACAGCGCGATCATCGACTCTAGGGTCAACCTGGGCCGTCGCTCGCAGCCGCAAGAAGCGGCACCAGGATGTCGCTGATCGGGGTCGGAATGCCGTGAACCTGGCCGCGACGCGCAATGACGCCGTTGCGGATATCCCATTCGAGCGGTCGGCCAGCTTCTCGATCCGTGAGGATGGAGGTGCTCATGTCTGTGGGCGCCGCCCGGAACTTGTCGAGGATCTCTTGCGGCACTTCGTCGCCGAATTCAGCGCCCTCGGCACGTGCCACGGCCAGGCATTCCTGCAAATAAGCCAGCGTAAGTCTGGCGATATCAGCGCGACCGAACATGCCTGAGCGGCGGTGCGTGAGTGCCATGAGGCCAGCCACTGCGTTCTGCATCAGCTTGCGCCAAGCCAGCGAGCTGAAGTTCGCGGCCAAATCTACGGCGCACCGTGTGCCTTGCAGCGCTGCGGCCACTGCGCGGGAAGCTGACGTGTCTGGCAGGCTGAGGCGCGCTTCGCCACGCAAGCGTACCGAGCCGTCGGATTGCGCCTGCGCAGGGAACCACACGACGGCAGGAACGATTTGCCCGTTTGGCGAGTACGGGCGAACCCTGTCCAACTGTTCGATCCCGTTCTGCAAAACGCACACCACTGTTTCCGGCCCGACCAACACCGCGAGCCATTCTGCTGCCGCCTCAATTTGTGTTGCCTTGACTGCCAAAAAGACAAGATCAGCCGTGCGAGTGATTTGTGCCGGATTCGTCCGAACAGGACCAGGTACGGTGATAAAGCGGTCGCCATCTTGCAGGGTCAGGTGATCGCGCGGGCTACGCCCACACAGCAACGGCGTGCGGCCGACCTCGTGTAGCGCCGCCGCGATCGTGGTGCCAATGGCACCGGGACCGACGACAGCGACGCCAGGGTTGATTTCAGGATTCATGAGAGCGGGCTCCTTTAACGGCATCTGCCCACGTGGTGGTTGTGCCCTTCACGCGGTGAATGTAATATATTACACATGAAAAACGAAATTAGTAACAGCGTTTCAGGGGCTGAGCAACGGTTGCAGCAATGGATCGGCAGCATTCAAGCCCGAAGCGGCGACCTCGCCGCAAGCGAGGCGAAAGTTGTAGATCTCCTGCTCACCGATCCTTTGTTTGTCGGAGCAAGCA
Organism: Thiomonas sp. UBA7699; assembly: GCF_002482605.1. Classification (NCBI taxonomy): domain Bacteria; kingdom Pseudomonadati; phylum Pseudomonadota; class Betaproteobacteria; order Burkholderiales; genus Thiomonas; species Thiomonas sp. UBA7699. The sequence goes on from NZ_DLGH01000003.1 coordinate 29,776, forward strand.
CGACAGCACAGGTTGCCGCCCGTGCCGGCGTTTCTCCGCCGACGGTGATCCGTGCCGCGCGTGCGCTCGGGTTCGGCGGATTTACCGAGCTGAAGATCGAGATCGCGCGTGCTCGCGGCACAGCCCGGTTCTTCGCGCCTCCTGAAGCACTCGCCGCGGATGCGACGTCGGCCTCGGTGCTGGAAACATCCATTCGTGCTGGTACCGATGCACTGACCGCGCTCGGTGGGGCCATCGAACTCTCTGCGCTGGATAAGGCCGTCGGCTTGATCCAGCGCGCGCGCCAGGTATTTGCATTCGGTGCAGGCCCTTCCTCCACGGTTGCCGCCGATGCGGTCTTCCGTCTGCGTACGATCGGCGTGATGACCGTGGGCATCACGGATCATTTGTCGGCCATGATCGCGGCACGGCTCTTGGGCGCAGAAGACGTCGTCATCGCGGTCAGCTCGACCGGCCGCACGTCTTCAACGCTAGCCGTCGCGGATGCGGCATCCTCGGCTGGCGCCTCGCTGATCGCAGTCACCAATCAGTACGACACGCCCCTGGCGACTCTCGCCGACGTCGCGCTTGTTGTCGGCGGCGTACCACTACCGGCACAGATGGCCGCTGCGGGAAGTCGATTGGCTCAGCTGGTTGTTATCGATGCGTTGGTCGCATCCCTGGCGCTGCGCGATCAAGAGCGGACCCGCTTGGCGGAGCGGGCGGGCATCGATCTTCCCGACATTTCCTGATGCAGCCCGGCACCATCGCAATGGTTCTCGCCGCAGCGGTAGCCCATGCGGTGTGGAACCTGGCCTCGAAGTACAAGCGGGGCGACACTTTACTGTTCGTCTGGGCTTATAGCTGTGCTTCGACGCTTCTGTGGGTCCCGATCGGTCTCGTTCTTATGGTTCAGGACCAAGGGGCGATAGATTGGCGGCTCGGGGTGGGAGCGGCTGTTTCGGCGGCATTGCACATTGCGTACTCCCTGACCTTGCAGGTTGGCTACGATCGTGCCGAACTCGGGGTGGTTTACCCGATCGCCCGTGGCACAGGGCCGGTGCTGACGATGCTGTTTGCGATTCTTATTTTGGGGGAGCGGCTCTCCGTCGTTGCGCTTTTAGGGGCGCTCCTCGTCGTCTCAGGCATTCTTGTCGTTACCGGCAACCCGTTTAGAAGCGGAACCCGCCGCCCACTCCAGGGGATGTTTTGGGGAGGTGCTACGGGGGCCACCATTGCAAGCTATACCGTCTGGGACAGCTACGCGGTCACGTCGCTGCATTTGGCGCCCGTGAGCTACTACGCTGGCACACTGCTTCTGCAAACCCTGATCCTGACGCCAAGCGCACTGCGGCGACGGCATCACATTCACACAGTTATCCGTGCTGATGCCGTACCTATCCTCATCGTGGCCGTATTCTCCCCACTGGCCTACATCCTCGTGCTCACCGCCATGCTGACGGCACCGCTCGCGCTCGTCGCCCCTCTGCGTGAGTCGTCGATCATCATCGGCTCTCTCTTCGCGTACAGACTCTTTCGTGAGGGTCATCTCGCGCGCCGCGTGGTTGGGGCGGCAATCGTTCTGGCAGGGATCGCGGCGATTAGTTCTTGATGTTTGACGGCAGCGCACCTACTGCGACTTGGGCCGATGGCTATTCAGGCCTTGAATCCAACCGCCGTGAAAGCATGCCGCGTGATCGCCTCCAGCGTGCGCCGGCTGGGCCGGGTCTTGGCCAGGACATTGAGTCCTTGCGTCGTGCACACGAGGAATGCGGCCGCTTCGGCCGCATCGACGTCCCGCGATAGTTCTCCCGCTTGCTTTGCCCGCTCGATCGCGCCAGATAGGGCCGTTTCCAGCCTGGCCAGGTGGAGTTGGAAGGCTTCGCTGATCTGCGGATCATTCATGGCGAACTCAACGATCGAGTTCGTCACAAGGCATCCCCAGCGCCGTTTGCCGTCCAGCATCGCTTCGATGAGGGCGGCGTAGTAGTCGGCAATCCCGGCCCGACCGGACGGATTGCTGTTCAGGCGCGCGATCGTCTCTCGCGACATGGACGCCATGTAGCTCTTCAAAGCCTCAATGAAGAGGCCGTGCTTGTCACCGAAGGCGGCGTAGACGCTGCCCGGGTTGAGCCCGGTGACCCGGCAGATCTCCTGCATGCCAGCCCCGTCATAGCCCCGCTCCCAGAAGACGTCCACCGCGCTCTCTAGCACCGCATCGCGGTCAAAGTTTCGTATTCGGCCCATGGTTTTTAATGATTCATCAATCAAGAATCTTCACATAAATCAAGCATACATTGCCTTGTAGACTTGTTGAAGTTAGAATTTTCTTGAATTCATATTCAAGAATGGAGCCGTGGATGAAAATCGCGATCATGGGCACCGGAGGCGTAGGTGGCTATTTCGGAGCCAAACTGGCCCTCGGAGGCAACGACGTCAGCTTCATTGCCAGAGGGGCGCACCTGGCTGCCATCAAGTCCCAAGGCCTCACTGTGCGCAGTCCGCTAGGGGACATGCATGTCCCCACGCCCAGAGCAACCGACACGCCGTCGAACGTCGGGCCAGTCGATGTCGTTCTGTTCGGTGTCAAGCTTTGGGATACCGAGGCGGCCGCCAAAGCGATCAAGCCGCTGATCGGACCCGAAACGATGATGATCTCGTTCCAGAACGGGGTGATCAAGGACGAATTGCTGAGAGCCACGCTCGGAGAAAAGCCGGTAGCAGGTGGCGTTTGCTACATCGCGGCAACGATCGAGGCCCCGGGCGTCATCGGTCATGCCAACAACTTGCAGAAGCTGGTCTTTGGCGAGTACGGCGGCCAGCGCAGCGCGCGTATCGAGCGCTTCCATCGGGCCTGCATCCAGTCGGGGATTGATGCCGAAATCAGCGACGACATCGCCAGAGTGATCTGGGAGAAGTTCGTCTTCCTGGTTGGGCTGTCGGCGACCACCGCGTCCACGCGGTGCCCGATAGGCGTGGTTCGCAGTAATTCGGTCTCCCGCAAGTTGCTCGAAGGCGTTATGCAGGAGGTGGTGGACGTCGGCCGGGCCGAAGGCGTCAATCTCGCCGCCGACTTTGCCGTGGACCGACTTCGCTTCTGCGACCAACTACCCGCCGATATGACCGCTTCCATGCTGCGCGACCTGGAACGCGGAAACCGGCTGGAAGTGCAGTGGCTCAGCGGCGACGTCAGCAGCAGAGGCCGACGGCTCGGCGTGCCCACTCCGCGAAATTCAGTGGTCTGCGAAATCCTTGCGGTTCATGCGGATGGGGTGCAGCGCCATGAATAACGAAAATCTTGAAAATGGCTTTCTTGACTTGGCCGGTTACCGCATCGCCTACACGCGCCAGGGCCACGGGAGTGCCATCGCCCTTGTTCACGGCATTCCCACGAGCCGCCATCTTTGGCGCAACGTCATGCCTCTCCTCGCCGCATCAGGCCATGAAGTGCTTGCGATCGACCTTCTCGGCTATGGCGATTCCGACAAGCCTTCGGACACGGACCTTGGAATCCATGCGCAATCCGAAATCATCTTTCAGGCGCTTTCGGCCCTGGGGTGGAAGCGCGCGACCATAGTGGGCCACGACATCGGAGGTGGGATTGCCCAGCTCGTGGCCATCAACCATCCCGAAATTCTGGATCGCCTCGTTCTGATCGACTCCATCCTCTATGACTCGTTTCCAGAGCCTGGGATTGCCCGCTTGAAGGAGCCGGCTTGGGACGAAATCCTTGGCGCAGCAGATTTCGATCTGAAGAAGGGCCTGGCGAAAGGCTTTTCACGAGGCATGTTCCATACCGATCGAGTTACCGCTGAACTGGTTGATGCCTATGAGCGTCCGTTCCATGGCATCGACGGGGGGCACGCATACCTGCGTGCAGCCCGGGCGTTGAGGACAGAAGAACTTTCCTCGCGCATGGAGGACGTCGAGAAGCTGGCCGTGCCTACGCTCATCGTCTGGGGCAAGCTCGACACATTCCAGCCGTTGCACTTCGCAGAGCGCCTGGCCGGAAAAATGCCCAATGCCCAAATCCAGGTATTTGATGAGGCTGGGCATTTCCTGCCAGAGGACGTGCCGGAAGCGCTGGCGTCCCGTATCGCTGAATTTACAAGTACCCAAAAAGGAGCACGCTGATGGCACGAAATGTCCACGCTCCTGCATCCAGCCAGGCTGGCTTCCTTGTCACGCTTTTTGCATCGACCTTCTTGATGGGGTCCAGCTTCGTCGCAGGAAAAATCCTGCTACAGCAGGGTTTCACGCCGATGATCCTGGTCGGGTGGCGCTTCTTTGCCGCGGCCTTGGCGACCTTGCCGCTAGTGTTGGCCGGCGAGCGAAATATTGTGGCGGCGCTCCTGCCGGCCAAAGCAGGGCTGCGTGATGTTGCGCTGGTGATCCTGATTGGTTTGCTTCAGACAGCCGCCGTCATGGGGCTGCTTTTCTGGGCCATGCAGTTCATCTCCGCATCGACCGCCGCCATCCTGCTTTTCACCAATCCCATCTGGGTTGCTGTCCTGGGTCGCATCTTCCTTGGCGAAAGCCTGCACCGAGCGAGGCTCGTCGGGTTGCTTCTTGGCGTTGTCGGTGTTGCGCTTGCCATTGGTATCAGCCCATCCATGTTTTCTGGCGGGATGACGCTGGCTGGCGAGATCATCGGCATCGTCTCTGCGCTTTGCTGGGCAAGCGCGACGCTCATCAATAAGCGGGCAGCATTGCCGCTCTCATCCTGGGCCTTGAGTTTCTGGCAAATGCTGGTGGGCGCGATCGCCATCTTGGCCATCGCCTATCTCGATGGCGAACAATGGCCGAGCGGTGTGACGCGAGAGCAATGGGCTTGGTTTCTCTGGCTTTCCATCCCCGCGTCAACAGGCTCATTTGGCCTCTGGTTCGTGGCGCTGAAAAGAGGTGGAGCAACGAGGACTAGCGGATTTCTGTTCCTGGCCCCGCTCTTCACGGTCATCCTTGCGTATTTCATCCTGAACACGGCAATTTCCTGGATGCAAGCTGCGGGAGGAGTACTGATCGGCCTCGCGCTTTGGCTCGTCAACCGGGAACTTCCAGCAAGAAATGATCGCGAAAAAATCGATGAGGTGATCGCGGAAGGCGAACCGTGATGAACAGTTGATTCATCATCGAGTGCATGAATTATCAAGGCGGTCAGCTATGGAATTACGTCATTTGCGCTGTTTTCTGGCGGTGGCGGAAGAACTCCACTTCGCCCGCGCTGCCGAGCGACTGCACATTGAGCAATCTCCGCTATCGCGCACCATTAAGGAGTTGGAAGATGACGTCGGTGAAAAATTGTTCGTCCGCACCAGCCGAAGTACACGACTGACACCGGCGGGGAAGCTGTTTCTTGAGCATGTGCCTCGCGTTTTCACGGCCTTGCAGCAAGCCCGCGACAGCGTGAAAGCAGCGGCCAATGGCTTCCATGGGCAGTTGCGCATTGCATTGTCCGACGGCATCACGCCGTCGCGCCTGCCGGCCTTATTGGCAATGTGCCGGCAGGAGGAACCCGAGGTAGATATTCGGCTGTTCCAGGTGCCGCTATCGCAGCAGATAAAGGGGCTGCAAGACGATCTGTACGACGTAGGCTTCGCGCAGTCGGATGAAGTGGGTGAAGGCGTGGCTGCAGAAGCTGTATGGAGTGATCCGTTGATGGTGGCAGTGCCCGCCCGGCACCATCTGCTCAAGCACAGGCGCATCCCACTGGACGAAGTTCTGCAATTCCCATTGGTGTTATGCGATCCATTGACATGCGAAGGTCACGCGCGGCAGGTCGAACGTGTGCTACGTCGCTCTGACAGAGAACCACTGGTGGTTGAGCGCGTCGCTTCGTTCGAGCTGATGATGATCGTAGTGTCGGCCGGCTTCGCCTTGGGGCTGGCCGGCGGCCCGCACATCACGGCAAGTCGGGAGTCTGGCGTCATAGCGCGTCCCTTGGCCGGACGTGCGCCGATGCTGACGACCTATCTGCTGCGGCGCGAAGCCGACGTTTCGGAAGTGCTGTCTCGGTTCATAGAGCGAGTGCAGGCCATCGACTTGCCCGAAGGCACTAGGCCCGCTTTGCCGCCCGAACCTGATCCCCAGGAGGAAATCGAGCTATGAAGAAATCTTTCTGGCTCCTGTTGGTTCTGCTGTTGACTGCTTGCGGCCCATCGGACACACCCAGGCAGGCCAGCGTGCCCACCGTGGATGAACTGGCTGCCGATCCGGTACGGTTGAAGGAACTGCGACAGCAATGCAAGACCGACCGCGTGACGCTTGGTGACGTGCTTTGCAATCGAGTCGCTGAAGCCACGCGCAAGCGGTTCTACGGAGATGGGAAGACGCCCTATACATCGTCGGAGACACCGCCGAAGTTCTGATCGTCACCTTCGCCAAGAATCCTGTCCTTCATTGTCAACACGCCGCAGCGCGCTCGCGCCTGCGGCATTTTTATTGGCTTCTTCGCAGCCTGAAACCTGTCTTTTTCGATCATCTTGGTTCCGATAACAGTCTTTGACCGGCACTGACCCGGCACCGATCCTCGCGCTATGCGGCACGTCCATGTGCCGCGTTTGAACGAGGAATCAGCGCAGGGAAATCGGAGGCCAGTCAATGCAAGCTCAGGGCGTGCTGTTCGGGCAGATCGCCGCCGTCTTCGGCATCGTGATCGCCGGTGTATGGAGTGCAACGCAATGGACAGCCGCCGCCCTGGGCTATCAGCTACGCCTTGGCTCGCCGTGGTTCGACTTCTTTGGAACCCCGGTCTATCACCCCTGGCGGCTGTTCGAGTGGTGGTTCTTCTTCGATGCCTACGCACCGCACGTCTTCGACATAGGTGGCGCGATTGCAGGCGGCAGCGGCCTGGTGGCCGTGGTGGTCGCCATCGCAATGTCGGTATGGCGCTCGCGGCAGTCGCGCCTGGTCACTACCTACGGTTCGGCACGCTGGGCCGATGCGGATGACGTTCGCAAAGCCGGCCTGACCCAGCCGGCAGGCGTTTTCCTCGGCCTGCACCGCGGCCAGTACCTGCGGCACGAAGGCCCGGAGCACGTCCTGACCTTCGCACCCACTCGCAGCGGCAAGGGCGTGGGGCTGGTGGTGCCCACTTTGTTGAGCTGGCCTGCGTCCGTCGTCGTCCACGACATCAAGGGCGAGAACTGGACGCTCACCGCCGGTTGGCGTTCGCGGTTCAGCCATTGCCTGCTGTTCAACCCCACCGATGCGAAGTCGGCGGCCTACAACCCGCTACTGGAAGTCCGGCGCGGCGCGCATGAAGTGCGCGACGTGCAGAACGTGGCCGACATTCTTGTCGATCCCGATGGCGCGCTCGAACGCCGGAACCATTGGGAAAAGACCAGTCACGCGCTGCTGGTCGGCGCCATCCTGCATGTGCTGTACGCAGGCGAGGACAAGACGCTGCGCGGCGTCGCCAACTTCCTCAGTGACCCGGCTTGCCCGTTCGAGCTGACGCTGCACCGAATGATGACGACGAAGCACTTGGGCGATGCGCCGCACCCGGTTGTCGCATCCGCCGCGCGGGAAGTGTTGAACAAGTCGGACAACGAGCGTTCCGGCGTCTTGAGCACCGCCATGTCGTTCCTCGGCCTGTACCGCGACCCGACCGTGGCCGAAGTCACGTCGCGTTGCGACTGGCGCATCGCCGATCTGATTTCCGCCGAACACCCGGTATCGCTCTATCTGGTGGTGCCGCCGTCCGACATTAGCCGTACCAAGCCGCTGATCCGGCTCATCTTGAACCAGATCGGCAGGCGCTTGACGGAATCCCTCGATGGCAGCGACGGCATCGCACGCCGCCACAAGCTGCTGCTGATGCTGGATGAATTTCCGGCGCTGGGCCGGCTCGACTTCTTCGAGTCGGCGCTTGCCTTCATGGCCGGGTACGGCATCCGCAGCTTCCTCATCGCCCAAAGCCTGAATCAGATTGACAAGGCGTATGGGCAGAACCATTCCATCCTCGACAACTGCCACGTTCGCGTGACGTTCGCCACCAACGACGAACGCACGGCGAAAAGGATTTCCGAAACGCTCGGCACCGCGACCGAGCTGCGCGCGCAGCGCAACTACGCGGGCCACCGGCTCGCGCCGTGGCTCGGACATTTGATGGTGTCGCGGCAGGAAACCGCACGCCCGCTGCTGACGCCGGGCGAAGTCATGCAGCTTCCGCCCGACGAGGCCGTGGTGATGGTGTCCAGCGTCGCGCCGATCAAGGCGAAGAAGCTGCGCTACTACGCCGACGCGAATTTCAAGAGCCGCGTGTTGCCACCACCCGCGCTCGCGGCCGGGCAATACGCCGACGCGCCGCCTGCGCGCCCTGACGACTGGAGCGGTCTGGCGATCCCCGCTGTACCAGCGGCCCCGGCTGCGAGCCTGTCCAGCGATGGCGCAGGCACCGCCGATGACGGCGGCCCGCACCGCCAGCCGGAGCTATCCGAAGTCGCCGAATACAGCCCGGAACCGCAGACCGCAGGCACTGACCTGGGGCTGCTCGATGACGACGACGACCTGCCGTTGCCGCTTCCTCGCCAGTTCAACCCGGCCATGCAGCGCACGGCCCGGCTGGCTTCCCTCGACCCGAACGACGGAATCGACTTATGAGCCAATACCGCCTCAATCTGTTCATCCAGACCGAGCACGCCAAGCGGCTCGAAGAACTGGCCGCCAAGAAAGGCGTGTCCAAGTCGTCCATCGTCGCGGCGGCGCTCGCATCGTGGCTGTCGCCCGATGCCGGCGACCAGCGCGAGGCGGCCATCGCCAAGCGGCTTGATCGCCTGTCGCGGCAGGCCGAGCGCATGGAGCGCGACCAGAACATCCAGATCGAAACGCTGGCGCTGTTCATCCGCTACTTCCTGACCGTCAGCACGCCGGTTCCCGAAGCCCATCAGGACGCAGCCCGCGCGCAGGGCAAAGCGCGTTTCGAGCAATTCGTGGAGCAACTTGGCCGCCACCTGCTGCGAGGCCGCAGCCTGGTGCGCGACGTGGTGGAGGAACTGCATCCCGACCCGGTGCGGATGGATGACGCAGCGGCGCTGGCCGAAGCCCACGAACGAACTACGGAGCGTGCCTCATGAGCGCCGTTCCGCAGACCCCGCCCGAACGCTCATCCAGCGCGACTTCGCTGGATCGCCGTATCCAGATGCTGCGCACGGCCATGGGGCCAGTCATCGCCGCCGCGCTGGCCGACCCGGACGTGGTGGAAATTATGCTCAACCCCGACCGCACCCTATGGGTGGATCGGTTGTCATCGGGCCGCACGCCGCTGGGCGTGGAGCTTTCCGAAGACGATGGCGAGCGCATCATCCGCCTGGTGGCCGCGCACGTTGGTGCGGAAGTGCATCGCGGCCAGCCGCTGCTGACCGCCGAGCTGCCTGAAACCGGCGAGCGGTTCGAGGGCATCTTGCCGCCGGCTGCGCCTGGGCCAGCCTTCGCGCTGCGCAAGCGGGCCGTGAGCATCATCGGTCTGGATCGCTATGTGGCCGACGGCATCCTGACCGCCGGGCAGGCGGACTTCCTGCGCCATGCCGTGCGCGAGCGGCAGAACATCCTGATCGCAGGCGGCACCAGCACCGGCAAGACCACCTTGGCGAATGCGCTGCTGGCCGAGATCGCCGCCACCGGCGACCGCGTGCTGGTGCTCGAAGACACCATCGAGCTGCAATGCGCCGCCCGCGACCATGTGCCGCTGCGCACACGCGCCGGTGTTGTGTCGATGACCGAGCTGGTACGCGCCACGATGCGCCTGCGCCCTGATCGCGTGATCGTCGGCGAGGTGCGTGGCGGCGAAGCCCTCGACCTCATCAAAGTGTGGGGCACCGGCCACCCCGGCGGTATCGCCACCATCCATGCCGGTTCCGCGATGGGCGCGCTGCTGCGCCTGGAGCAATTGATTCTCGAAGTGGCGGTGAACCCACCGCGTGCGCTGATCGCCGAGGCGGTCAACATCGTCATCCACATCGCCGGACGCGGCCGCAAGCGCCGCGTCGAAAGCATCGCCCGCGTCATCGGCTTCGACGGTGTGGGCTACCGCCTGGCGGACGCGATGGAAACGCCGTTTCCCGAGCTGCCGCCGTTTTCTTCCCCGTCCCCTGACCAACCTGGAGAACTGCCATGACGCAGATGCACATTCCTGCTTTCAGCTTTTCCGTAAATCCGGCTTCGGCCGTCGCTCGCCTGCGGCGACTGGCCGGCCCGGCACAACATGGCCTGCTGCTGGCCGCCGTCATGCTGATGACGGCGGGCACGGCGAAAGCGTCCGGTTCCTCGATGCCGTGGGAATCGCCACTCGAATCCATCCTCGAATCCATCCAGGGGCCGGTCGCCAAGATCATCGCGGTCATCATCATCATTTCGACCGGCCTGGCGCTCGCCTTCGGCGATACGTCGGGCGGCTTCCGCAAGCTGATCCAGATCGTGTTCGGGTTGAGTATCGCCTTCGCGGCATCCTCGTTCTTCCTGTCGTTCTTCAGCTTCTCGGGCGGGGCCGTCGTATGAGCGCCAATGAAGGAGCACCGGGCTTCGCGCCCGGCTTCGAGGTGCCGCTGCATCGTTCGCTGACCGAGCCGCTTCTCATGGGCGGTGCGCCGCGCACCGTGGCGATCGCCAACGGCACGCTGGCCGCCGCCGTCGGGCTGGGCCTGCAACTGTGGATTCCCGGCGTGGTGCTCTGGATCGTCGGCCACTCGCTGGCGGTCTGGGGTGCGCGTGTCGATCCGCAGTTCATGCAGGTCTTCGCCCGCCACATCAAGCACAAGCCGCTGCTGGACGTGTGAGGGGGATGCCATGCTGAACCTTGCCGAATACCGCCAGCGCCCGGCCTTGCTCGCTGACTGGCTGCCGTGGGCCGGGCTGGTCGCGCCGGGCGTGGTGCTGAACAAGGATGGTTCTTTCCAGCGCACGGCGCGCTTTCGCGGGCCTGACTTGGACAGCGCCACGCAAGGCGAGCTGATCGCCACTACGGCGCGGCTGAACAACGCGCTGCGCCGGCTGGGTTCGGGCTGGGCGCTGTTCATCGAGGCCGAGCGCCGACCGGCCGCAGACTATCCGCACTCGGAGTTTCCCGAACCACTGTCCTGGCTGGTGGACGAGGAACGCCGCGCCGCCTTCGAGGACTCGGGCCACCACTTCGAGAGCGCCTATCACCTGACGCTGGCCTACCTGCCGCCGGAGGAATCCCGCGCTCGCGCCGCCAAGCTGCTCTACGAGCATGCACCCGGCGATGGTGTGGACTGGCGCGGCCGGCTCGATGCCTTCGTCGCGGAAACCGATCGCGTGTTCGACCTGCTCGACGGCGTGATGCCGGAGGTCGCCTGGCTGGACGATGCACAGACACTGACCTACCTGCATTCGACCATCTCGACGCGGCGCTACCGCGTGGGCGTGCCGGAAGTGCCGTTCCACATCGACGCGCTGCTGGCCGATTCCGCCTTGGTCGGCGGCCTCGCGCCCATGCTGGGCGACCAGCATCTGCGCGTGGTGTCGGTGCGGGGCTTCCCGACTTCGACCTGGCCGGGCCTGCTGGATGACCTCAACCGCCTGGGCTTTGGCTACCGCTGGAGTACGCGCTTTCTTTGCATGGACAAAGCCGAGGCGGAAAAGGAGCTGGGCCGCCTGCGCCGCCAGTGGTTCGCCAAGCGCAAGAACGTCATCGCGCTGCTGCGCGAAACGATCTTCCAACAGGAGAGCCCGCTGGTTGATACCGATGCCAGCAACAAGGCGGCCGACGCGGACGCCGCCATGCAGGAGTTGGGCAGCGATCAAGTCGCCTTCGGCTACCTCACCGCCACGGTGACGGTGCTCGATGGCGACCCGGCCGCTGCCGATGAAAAGCTGCGCATGGTGGAGCGCGTCATCCAGGGTCGGGGTTTCGTGACCATCCCCGAAACCCTCAATGCCGTCGATGCGTGGCTGTCGTCCATTCCCGGCAATGCCTATGCGAACGTCCGCCAGCCCATCGTCTCGACGCTGAACCTGGCGCACATGATGCCGCTGTCGGCGGTGTGGGCCGGGCCGGAGAAGAACGACCACCTCGACGGCCCCCCGCTGATCGTCACCCGCACCGATGGCGCAACGCCGTTCAGGCTGGTGACGCACATCGGCGACGTCGGCCACACGCTGGTCGCAGGGCCGACCGGCATGGGCAAGTCGGTATTGCTTGCCATCCTGGCGATGCAGTTCCGCCGCTACTTCGCTTCGCGGATCTTCGCCTTTGACATGGGGCGCTCGATGCGCGCCACGATTCTCGGCCTGGGCGGCGAACACTACGACCTCGGCGCTGATGGCGGTATCGCCTTCCAGCCGCTTGCCCGTATCGACGGCGAGGGCTACCGCACCTGGGCGGCCGAATGGGTGGAAGGCCGCCTGCTGCAAGAAGGCGTGACCGTCGGCCCGGACGAAAAAGCGGCCATCTGGTCGGCGCTGGGCAGCCTGGCGGGGGCGCCGCCGGAACAGCGCACGATGACCGGGCTTTCCGTGCTGCTGCAATCCAACGCGCTGCGGCAGGCGCTGTCGCCGTATGTGCTCGGCGGCGCGCACGGCAAGCTGCTGGACGCCGACCGCGACCGGCTCGGCATGGCCGACGTGCAGGGCTTCGAGATGGAGGAGCTGATGCACAGCCCCGCCGCCGTGCAGGCGGTGCTGCGCTATCTGTTCGCACGCTTCGATGAGCGGTTCGACGGTGCACCGACGCTGCTGATTCTCGATGAAGCGTGGCTGTTCCTTGATGAACCAGCCTTCGCCGCACGCATCCGCCAATGGCTCAAGACGCTCAGAAAGAAGAACGTCAGCGTCATCTTTGCCACGCAGTCGCTGGCCGACATCAAGGATTCGACCATCGCGCCAGCCATTATCGAAAGCTGCGCGAGCAGGATTTTCTTGCCTAACCCGCAGGCCACCGAGCCGCAGATTCGCACGATCTACGAAGGCTTCGGCCTCAACAGCCGGCAGATCGAGATCGTCGCCACTGCCGAACCCAAGCGCGATTACTACTACCAATCGCGCCTGGGCAATCGCCTGTTCGACCTCGACCTGGGGCCGGCCGCGCTCGCCTTCGCGGGCGCATCCACGCCGCAAGACCAACGCGACATCGACCGTGTGCTGGCGCAGGCCGGCGCACCCGGCTTTGCCGGCGCGTGGCTACGCCATCGCGGCCTTGATTGGGCCGCCGACCTGCTGCCGTCCTCACCGGCGGCGGCTTCCTTCCTCGCTACTCAACCGCTGGAGGTTTCGCCATGAAAGCCCGTGTCCTTTCCGCTTCGCTCGCCGCCGTGCTGGCCGGCTCGCTGCTGCTCGCGCAGCCGGCGGCAGCCATCACCGTGTTCGACCCGTCCAACTTCGTGCAGAACACGCTGACCGCCGTTCGCACGCTGGAGCAGATCAACAACCAGATCAACCAGCTCCAGAACGAGGCGCAGATGTTGATGAATCAGGCCCGCAACTTGACGAGCCTCGACTTCAACATCGTCAACCGGCTGCGCTCGACGCTCGCCACCACCGAACGCCTGATCGCCGAGGCGCAAGGGCTGGCCTACGACGTGCAGAGCATGGATGCCACGTTCTCGCGCCTGTACCCGGAGCAGTACGCCGCCACCATCAGCGGCGACCAGATGCTGCGCGATGCGCAGGAACGCTGGAAAAACACGCTGAACGGCCTGCACACGGCGATGCGGATGCAGGCGCAGGTGTCGCAGAACCTGGCGCAAGACGAAAGCGCGCTGGCCGACCTCGTGAGCCAGAGCCAATCGGCCACAGGTGCCTTGCAGGCCATGCAGGCGACGAACCAGCTTCTGGCCTTGCAGGCCAAGCAGTCTATCCAGGCCCAGCAGCTCCAGATCACGCAAGACCGCGCGGCCTCGCTGGAACTGGCACGGCAGGCGGCGGCCACGGAGCGCGCCCGCGAAGTGCGGCGGCGCTTCCTGGGCATCGGCACGCCGTACACGCCGCAGGCCGTCAATTTCTACAACAACTGACGGGAGGCGGCCATGCGATGCGTTCCCGTTCTGTCGGTGTCGCTGCTGGCCGTGCTGCTGACCGCGTGCGGCCAGCAGCCGGCCGAAGACCTGGCCGCCACCTTGGCCGCCGATCCCGTGCGGCTCAAGGCGTTGCGCGCCCAATGCGCAACCGAACGGCGAGCCACAGGCGAAGACGCCTGCCGGGCCGCCGCCGAAGCCTTCCGGCGGCGCTTCTTCGCCGGCCAGACCGGGCCAGACGAATACCGGACGCTGGCCGAACTGCCGCCGATCCCGCCCAGCTTCGACACGCCCGCCGACGACGCGCCGGAAGGCGATGCGTCGCTCGCCGCTATGGAGGACACGCCATGAATGACGTGACCATCATCGACAAATTCCTCGATACCTTTTCGCGCTACATCGACTCGGGTTTCGGGCTGCTGCATGGCGAAGTGGCGTTTCTCACCGCCACGCTCATCGTCATCGACATGACCATCGCCGGCCTGTATTGGGCCTTGAGCCATGCGACCGGCCAGGGCGAGGACGTGATCGCCAAGCTGCTGCGCAAGGTGCTCTACGTCGGTGCCTTCGCCTACATCATCAATAACTTCAACTGGCTGGCCGGCATCGTCTTCCGGTCGTTCGCCGGCCTCGGTCTGATGGCCGGCGGTTCGACCCTGACGATGGAAACCTTCCTGCAACCGGGGCGGCTGGCGAAGACCGGCATCGACGCGGCCGCACCGATCCTCGACCAGATCGGCGACATGGCCGGCTTCCCCGAAGTGTTCGTGAACCTTGACCCCATCGTGGTGCTGTTCATCGCCTGGCTGGTGGTGATCCTTTGCTTCTTCGTGCTCGCGGTACAGCTTTTCATTACGCTGATCGAGTTCAAGCTGACCACGCTCGCCGGCTTCGTCTTGATTCCGTTCGCACTCTGGAACAAGACGAGTTTCCTGGCGGAAAAGGTGCTCGGCAACGTGGTGTCGTCGGGCATCAAGGTCTTGGTATTGGCCGTCATCGTCGGCATCGGCTCGGGCCTGTTCGCGGGGTTCCAGGTTCACCCTGACGAGCCTTCCATTGACCACGCGCTGGTCGTGATGCTGGCCTCGCTCGCCTTGCTGGCGCTCGGCATCTTCGGCCCTGGTATCGCCACGGGCCTCGTGTCCGGTGCCCCGCAGCTTGGTGCGGGCGCGATGGCTGGCGCGGCGGTCGCTGCTGTCGGCACAGGCGTTGCCATCGGTGCCGCCGCGACCGGCGTGGGCGGTGCGGTCATGGCCGGGGCGC